>CAZBUP010000006.1:0-31795 GCA_964495145.1 uncultured Staphylococcaceae bacterium
TTTTATCTGACGGGTCTCGGCTTCATCAATCAAGCGTTTCATGTCGTCGAGGGTCCCATATTCGGGGTTGATGTCGCAATAATCGGAAATGTCGTAGCCGTTGTCGGCGTTGGGCGACCGATAGACTGGGGAGAGCCAAATGGCTCCTACGCCCAGGTCGGCTAGATAATCAAGTTTAGAAATGATGCCGGGGATGTCGCCGATGCCATCTTGATTGGAATCGCAAAAACTCCGCGGATAAATTTGGTAAATGACCCGATTGTGCCACCAGTGATTCGTTTTCATGCGCCGACCTCCGTGATTATTTATTATTATGACGCCTGAATCGCTTTTTTTACATATGTCTTCAAGAGATTAATGGTTTTGTTGAGTGCATATCTTATAATTGAATCTATGAATGAACCACGATGGCGTTTAGCCCAAGCCGACGATTTGGATTCGATCATGAAAATCATCGCCGAAGCGCGGGCATTTTTAGCCACTCAAGGTTCTGGGCAATGGCAAGACGGACATCCACGCCCCGAGATCATTGATCAAGACATTAAGAACAACCGTTATTATCTGCTGGAAGACAATGGCGCGATCATCGGAGGTTTGGCCTTGCTCGATTATGAAGCCGATTATGAGGAATTGTTGGAAGGCCAATGGCTGCAACTGGGCTCGTATGTGGTCATCCATCGGATGGCCATCAGCACTTCTCATCGCGGGAAGGGTTATGGTCGTTTCGCCTTGGCGCAAGTCGAAGCCTTGGCTCGAGCCAAGCATGTGGGATCGATCCGAGTCGACACCCATGAGAAAAACCGTCCCATGATCGCTTTGCTTCAAAAAATGGGTTATCAAAAAATCGGCATCGTCTTGTTGACTAATTTCAAACGGCGCATCGCTTTTGAGAAGGTGCTTTGAAGGCAACCGTCATTTGCCCACCTGACAAGCCGAGTTGCTGGTGGCAACCGAGTCGATGCCAATAAAATATCTACGTATGGAAAAATCATTATTCAAAAACAAAAATTTCTTGCTTCTTTACTTTGGCCGACTCGTTTCCAATTTCGGACACATTTTTTATAATTTTGCCATTAGTTGGTTCATTCTTTCATTCACCCAATCACCTTCGGCCAGCGCTATCTACATGGCCTTCGGCGCTATCGTCTATTTCATTTTGACGCCGTTTGGCGGCGTTCTTTCCGATCGTTGGGATCGCGTGAAAATCGTTTACGTCACCGACTTCATCCGTGGCACCTCGATTGTCTTGGCTGGCCTCGCCATCATGTATAACGGCGTGATCAACCTCGGTTCCTTGTCGCTGGATTTTGGCTCAAGTACCGTTAAACTGGTGGTCTTGTACCTTACCGCCTTCATCATCTCGGCCAACGGGGCTTTGTTCTCCCCGGCGGTCGTTACCTTGACGCCGTATATCGTCGGCCGTGAGCAACTTCAGAAAGCCAACGCCTCGCTTCAAGCCCAAAACGCGCTGATCACCATCGTGGGAACGGTATCCGCCGCCGCCCTTTATTCGGTCATCGGCATCGGTTGGATATTCATTATCAACGGGGTGGCCTACGTCGGTTCGGCCATCAGCGAAATATTCATCACCGTGAAAACCAAAGAAGCCAACGACCAGCATTTGTCGCTGAAGACCATCTTCGTCGAAATGGGCCAAGGCATGAAATACTTGTTTTCCAACCGCGGTTTATTGATTTTCGCCATCGTGGCCGTGATCGTGAACTTTTTCATCGCCCCGGTTTATTCAATCGGGTTGCCGTTCCTTTACAATCAAATCTTGGCCACCGAACCCATTTATTACTCGCTGATTGGCGTGACGATGTCGATCGGTTCCATCGTGATGTCGCTCATCTTCACGTTGATCCGACAGCAAGACCGGATGTTTAAATTCATTTCGATTGGATTTTGCTTTTGGATCCCGCTTCTATTAATCCAGCTTCTGCTCATCTACTTGTTGCTGAACCAATTCATCGGATTCCCGCTTTTCTTCGGGCTCAGCATCGCCGTCTCGTTGTTCAACGGCCTTATCTCGGTATTCGTGAATACCCCGATCGGGGTCGCTTTCCAAAAATACGTTCCCAAGGAAATGCTCGGTCGCGTCAATTCGATGTTGGAAACCGTCGCTTCCGGATTAGTGCCCTTGTCGATTGCTTTGGCCGGTCTTTTTCTTGAATACCGCCCCTTGACCGAATTGTATTTGATCAGCATTTCCGGGTTCGTCCTCGGCACAATCGTCTTCTTTTCAAGCAAAAGCGTCCGCCAACTATAAAGCGGTTTCTTATGTTATAATTTGAAAAGAAAAGGAGAATAAAACCATGAACAAATTACACAATCTATTAGACGTCCAAGTGGCCAATTTCAGCGTCCTATTCACGAAATTGCATCACTTCCATTGGTTCGTCGAAGGCCCGCAATTCTTTGCCCTTCACGCCAAATTCGAAGAGTTATACGACCATGTCAACGAACTCTACGACGCCTTCGCCGAACGCTTGATTACCTTGGGCGGAAAGCCAGGCAGCCGCATGAAGGATTATTTGGCCAAAGCCACGCTTAAGGAAGCCGGCGCCGAAAAATCGGCCGCCGAGATGCTCGCGTCGCTCATCAAAGATCTCGAAGCCATCGTCATCGATTTGAAGCTGTTGACCAAAGTCGCCCAAGAAGAAGGCGACGAAGCCACGGCCGACTTGGCCATTGGGACCATCGGGGAATTCGAAAAGACCCTGTGGATGCTCAAGGTTACCGCGAAGTAACTGGCTAATCAATCAAACGAAAAGGCGCTTTATGCGCCTTTTTTCATTTCAAGGTTTTGATGGCTCCCGAGATATGCTTAACGATGTCGCTGGCCATCAAACTGTCTTCGCCCACTTCGTCGCGGGCGAGGTTGCCGGCTTTTTGCTGGATATAGACCCCGATTTTGCTGGCGTCGAAGGGCGGATGTCCTTGGCCGAGATAACTCAGGATAATGCCGGCCAGCACGTCGCCGCTTCCGGCCGTGGCCATGCCCGGGTTGCCGTTAGCGGCCACGAAGCCTTTATGGCGATTGGCAATCAGGGTGCTGGCGTCTTTCAAGACGACGGTGATTTTCAGTTGCGTTAGCTTACCGACGTCTTTTTCGGGAATTTTCGAATCCAGGAGCACTTCGGCTTCGCCGATATGCGGGGTCACCACGATATTGCTCCCATCTTGAATCTCATCGAGCAAAGGTTTTAAAAACACCAAACCCGACGCGTCAACAACGATTGGCTTATTGGTAGCCAACAGCGTTTTCAGTACTTCGGTTTGCGAAGAATCATACGGATTGAGTCCCGGCCCAAATAGCACGGCGTCCATCTTGCTGACGATGTAGGCGATCTCATTGACGTTGGAATAGGGATGGACCATCACTTCCGGGTACGGTTGCGGAAAATGGGCGAACACGTCTTTGGGCACGACGATGTGCACGAGGCCGGACCCGCTGCGATAAGCGGCGAGGGCGCTTAATAGCGGCGCCCCGAAATAACCGACGCTGCCGCCGAAAATGAACACATTGCCGTAATCGTATTTATTGCCGGACAATGGTCTTTTTCTGAATTTAGGCAAATGCTTCCGGACCAACTTACTGCGTAGTAACATGGGCTTCACCCGCCTTCAGTTTGAATAACTCCTCGACGGCAAAGTGGACTTTCGTCACGCTGATGGATTGATCGACGCTATAAAGGTAATACGTATCCTGCAAAGTCGAAATGGAGATGCCGTCGCCTTTGCCAAAATACGCGTATTCGATATGAACACTATAATTCTCCAGCGGCGTTTTTTCAAGCCGGAAGGGGGTCTTGTCGAATTCGCCTTCGAGGCGAAAACCATTCTGATCATGGACTAAATGGCCGATTCCCAACCGGTAATAGCCGGTGCTGTTGGCCAGGATGTCGACGTGAACGTCGGTTTCAATCCGATAGGCGCCGGATTCGAGTTGGCGGCGGACTTGTTGCCGCTCCCATTCGTACCAATCCGGGATATGATGAAATGTGAATCCCTCCGGTCCGTGGAGACGTCCGAGCTCATCCATTTGGTATTCGCTGCCGCAGGCTTGGCACTTCAGCACGTTGCCGTGGCTTGACATCTGGTTTTCGGTTTGGCAGTGCGGGCATTGATACAGCACTTTATGCAGGCCTTCGGCCCGCCAAGGTTCTTTGACTTTGACGTTGTTTTGGAACTGATAGGCGAAATCGTCGTATTGAAAGGCTTGCTTGATGATGGCGTTGATTTCTGGGGCCGTTTTGGCGGCAATCTGTTCTTTGGTCAAAATCAAGGTCATGTCGGCGCTCGTCGGCAGTTTCCGTTTTCTTAAATTCCATACTGGCTGCTGCAGGTGATGGCCGTGGGTGATCAAGGTGACCACCGGCACGTTGAACAATTTGACCATCTTGCCGAGGCTGTCGGGTAAAATGGCCGTGGTCCCGACGAGCGAATAACGGGCTTCCGGATAAATGGCGCTAATGTAATGGTTATGGAAGAGAGTATGCTTGATTTTCTTAATCAAACCGGCATCCGACACGAATTTGCGTTTCAAGACGCAGCCGACGTTGCGGAGCAATTCCTCGCGGTTAATGAAACCGTCAATGGCGACGATATAGTTGGCCATATGCGGGAAAATCGCCCGCGTGGCCACCTTGAAGTCGAAGAAACTGTTATGGTTGCATAAAAGGACGTAAGGCGGTTTGATGCCCTTGACACCGTGCTTTCGGATTTTGACATGATGCTTGATCGTTTCCGGAAAAGCCAAAAGCCAGGCAACCGGCCGTAAAAACCACTTGCATTGACGCGGCATCTCGTTCATGTCGAATGCCGGCATTTGGGCCACTTGTTTCGGCGTTGCCGTCACCACATCGCTGATTTTCATATGATACTCCTCTATGCTAGCGGCGATGCCAAAACAGTCCGGCACCGGAACTGCTTCCGCCGGCTCCCTTGACGGTCATGGCCCCGGCCAAGGCAAAGGCCAGGGCGAACGCCCCAAACAAAAATTTATCGGTAACAGATCCAAATGCGGAAAAGAAATAAAGAAAGACATTCATCGGGCTGGTCGTATCCTTGTCAGTCGATAGGTCGGCCGTCGGTAGGTAGTCTTCCTCGTACCAATAGACGAAGTCGTCATGACTGACGACAAGATCAGGATTATCGTAGACATCGCCATAAGCGAGGTTCAAAAGTTCGTTCATGGCAGTCGCCACTCCCAGCGCCAGGTCATAATCGTAGCTATAAGTCGTCGTCCCGCTTGGAAGATGGCGTTCTATCGAATCAATCACCATCAGCCTCAGGGAAGTCGTCGCCACGAATTCAGCCATCCCGTCGCCGGTCGCAATCTGAACCTCGGTCAAACTGTAATAGTCGGTTTCGTCAATCGGCTCCACGGGCACGAAGTAAAGGATGACTAAGACGCCCATCTGGTTTTTGCCGATCTTCCATTCGTTGAATAGATCCACTTTGTCATAAGCTCCAAGTTCGGCTTCGCTACCAAGTTCAAACGTGGCAAAGACAATCTGGGTGCCGCCGACATCGGGGATGTCCTTGGTCGATTCGTAGAGGTATTCACTTTGATCAATCAAAAAATTCTCAACCGAGGGCCCGAGCATGTCGGCGTAGTCCGACACATAAAAAGCCTCGCTCGGTCGGGGATATTCGTGGCTGGCGCAACTGCGGACGCCAAAAATGATCAACAGGACGAGCGTGGCGACGGCAAGGATGGACCGAGCGACGAATTTAAGCATCTTATTCCGGGAAGACGATGACGATATCCTCGCCGGTGGTCATCTTCCACATTGGGACCTCTTCAAAGCCAAACATCTTGGCGAATAGCAATTTCGGGAACAGGGCGATGTCGGTATTGTAGGCCGTCGCCGCTTCGTTATAATCTTCGCGGGCGTTTTTGATGATGTATTCCTGCGTCTCAATCGTAGCCATATAGGACAGGATGATGTCGGCCGCTTGGGGATCGGGGTTATCTTCACTCACGGCGAAGGCGAACAGGTTCGTCAAGGCCAGCGAAGTCAAAGCATCGGCTTCGACCAAATCCTCGGTCGCCATGCTTTCGACGGCATCGAAATACTCAGTTCGGGCTTCGGTGATCATTTGATAGATATTGCTTTCGTGGTCTAAATAGGCGTCGACTCCGGTCAAGATGTTGACGAGCGTGGTATTGCGGGCTGCTAGGGCCGTCAGGATGTCGGAGGACGCGAGCTCGACGCTTTTCTCCGAACGCACGAGTGAGTTATAACTTGACCAAGTCATGATTCCGAACGTAAGCACGATGACGGATGGGATGGTGACGCCGATGATAAGACCTTTTTTCATGCTGTTTATCTCCTAATGATAATAACTAAATTATATAGATAGATATCTGAAATATACAATAATTAAAAATGATGAAACGTCATTCGTTCAACAATGGGGGACAAATAGAAAAACCAACCCTTTTAGGATTGGTTTAACCATCTAGCGGATCAATGCCAAGACCAAGGCGGCCAGAAGGAATAAACCCCCGATGACTAGGAAAGGCAAGGTATAGAATCCCCGCTTGAGGCGCTGGCTGTTTTTGAATTCGGAGTAAGCGTAGGCGTCTTCGAACGATTTGACTTTTTCGCGCCGAAACGAATCGCGCAGACGCGTGAAGGAATACGACATGATGTCGAAGGTTCCGTTGCGGCCGACGAACATCAATCCAATCACGCCGAGAACGACGGCTCCGGGAATGAACAGGGCATTGCTGAACCCATCCAAGGTATAGTTTCCTTGGATGAACAAAATGACCGCGGCGAGGATTAAGGCGAACAAGAGGACGCCAATCCATGTCCACAATCTTTGTTCAAACGAAATGGGGGTGGTTTTCTTTTCCATGTGCGGTAAAAAAATCCGGTTGGGTCGCAACCGGATCAAAGTCTTACTTCGACGCTTCGGCGTCCAGTGTGGCCATTTCCTTTTTGTATTTTTCGATTTCGACGGAGTTGGCGCTGACGAGGTGGCCCGGAATAATTTCTTGAAGGACCGGTTTTTCTTTAGAATAATCGTGATCGGTCAACGGGTTGTAGACAATCCGCTTCCGGGTCTTTTCAGAAAGCGGATCCGGTTTCGGGATGGCGCTTAACAAAGCTTTGGTATAGGGATGCAGCGGATGCTTGAAGATTTCGTCGGCAGTCGACATTTCGACGATCTCGCCGTAATACATGACGGCGAAACGATCGCAGAAATACTTAATGACGCTCAAGTCGTGGGCGATGAACAGAATCGTAAGCCCATACTCGTTTTTAAGGTCGTTGAGCAAGTTGATGATTTGGGCCCGGATCGAAACGTCGAGGGCTGAAATCGGTTCGTCGCAGATGAGGAATTCCGGGTTCATGATGATGGCCCGGGCAATGCCGATCCGTTGCCGTTGGCCGCCGCTGAATTCATGGGGATAACGCGAAGCGTAATCGGCCAAAAGCCCGACTTTTTCCAACACTTCGACCACCTTGGCGGAATTGGTCGTCTTGTTGCGTTCGCCCAAGATATGGAGTCCTTCCTGAATGATGTCTTCGACCGTCATCCGCGGATCGAGGGAATCGGTCGGATCTTGGAAGATCATCTGCATCTTGGACATCAAGTGGGGATCGACGTGGGCGTTGTCATAACGAATTTGCTTAATCTTTTCTTTTTGTTCGGCAACGATGGCCGCGGTCTCGGCGTTGACGGCTTCGATTTGGGCTTGATACCGATCTTTGATGGCGGCGATGATTTGATCGTTGTTCTCCTGGGAGGCGCTGATTGCTTCGGAGATTTCGTCTTTCATCTCCTGGCGCAGGTCTTTAATGCGCTTGCGAGCCCGGATCCGTTTCCATTTGATTTCCTTTTCGTTCCAGCGGGTGCCGCCGTTGATGCGGTAGCCATTGAAATAAATGCTACCGGAAGTGATGTTGTAAAGACGGATGATCGAACGGCCGGTCGTCGTCTTGCCGCAGCCGGATTCGCCGACGAGGCCAAAGACTTCTCCCTTTTTGATGTCAAACGAAATGTCATGGACGGCTTTGGTCCGGAATTTGCCGGCACCGAAACCAACCGTGAAAAACTGTTTTAAATGACGCACCGACAAGACGACGTTTTGATCGGCCAATTTTTGGTCGAAGGTGACTTGGCGTTTTGACGTGGGATTCTTATTTTCCATCGGGCGTACCTGCCTTTGCTAATGAATGGTGGATGCGTTCGGAAACGATCTTGGGCATCTCGGCTTTGGGTGCCCGGGGATCAAGCAGCCACGTGGCGGCATAATGGGTATCCGAAATCTTGAAAAAGGGCGGTTCTTCCTTGAAGTCGATGGCCATGGCGTACCGGCTACGAATCGCGAAAGCGTCGCCTTTGGGCGGATAGATCATGTTGGGCGGAGTGCCCGGGATCGCCTCAAGGCGCTCGTGGCTGTCAATGTCCGGGATTGAGGATAATAGCGCCCAGGTATACGGATGGCGTGGGTCGTAGAAAATTTCATGCGCGGCCCCGTATTCGACGATCTTGCCGGCGTACATGACGGCGACGCGGTCGGCCATGTTGGCGACGACGCCGAGGTCGTGGGTAATGAAGATGCACGACAGTTGCCGGCTTTCCTTCAACCGGTTGACGAGTTCGAGGATTTGAGCTTGAATCGTCACGTCGAGAGCGGTGGTCGGCTCGTCCAGGATCAAGATGTCGGGATTTTGCGTCAAGGCGATGGCGATGACGATCCGTTGCCGCATGCCACCGGAAAATTCAAACGGGTATTGCTTGAAGCGGCGCGGGGCATTGGGGATGCCGACTTCGGTCATGACTTGGATGGCTTGGCGTTTAGCTTCGGCCTTGCTGAGTTTCAAAGAGTCGACATACTCGAAATCGGCTTTGGCGATTGCCTCTTCGATTTTCTTCTTTTCGGTCGCGTCGAGAGTTGTCTTAAGCTGGGCTTTCAAAGGCGCGACTTGCTGCGCATGCTTTTGTTGAAGTTCGGCTTTGTATTTGGCGACGATGACTTTGGCTTCTTTGCTCTTAGCTTTGATTTCGGCTTTCCCTTGGGTTAAAATCGGTTTGAATTCCGCTTTCAATTGGGCACGCTCGGTTTTGAATAAGTCGCCGGCGACCTTGTTTTGAGCCCGAAGTTTGGAAATTTCGGCTTTCTTTTCGTCGGCGTGAAGGTCTTTGTTCTCACGGATTTCCTTGATTTTGTCGTGATTGGCTTCCAACACGTCGTCGCGACGCTTTTTGGCTTCTTCAATGCGGAAAACCAACAAGGCTTCGTTATTCTTGTGTTTGATGAGCGTGGGGGAGATGATGTCGGCGAAACGGCGTTTGAGCTTGTCGCCGTTGATCAACATCGCTTCGGTGATTTGTTTGCCGACGCGCATGATCGGGTTTAAAGACGATAGCGGGTCTTGGAAGATCATGCCGATCTTCTTGCCGCGGATGCGGTGGAATTCCTCTTCGCTGATGCGCGTGAGGTCTTCGCCTTCGTACATGACCGAACCGCCGTCGATGCGGCCGTTGCCGGGCAAGATGCCCATGATGGTCTTCGCGGTGACCGATTTGCCGGAACCGGATTCCCCAACGATGCAAAGGATTTCGCCTTTGAAAAGTTCGAAAGAGACGCCGCGCAGGGCCTTGACCCGGCCCTTGTCGGTGTAGAAGGAAAGGGCAAGGTCTTTTACTTCGATGACTTTAGGTTGTTTGTTTTCCATAAAACTACTCTTGCACTCCTTTCAGCGAGGGGTTAAAGGCATCGCGGAGCCCGTTCCCGAACAAGTTGAACGAAATCATCAAGATCGAGATGACGATGGCCCCCGACATAATCAAGAAGGGTGAGGTGGCAATATAGTCCTGAGCTTCGCTCAAGGCAACGCCAAAGCTGGCTAAGCCTTGCAAACCGAGGCCGAGGTAGGAAATGGTCGCTTCCGAGAAGATGACGCCCGGGATGATCAATACGGCGCCGGTGACCAAAGGTCCGATTGAGTTCGGCAGGATATGCCGGAAGATCAATCGCATGTCGCTGGCTCCCAAGGTGCGGGAAGCCAAGACGTATTCGCGTCGTTTATAGCGGTAAAATTGCGATCGAGTGACCGAGGCGGTGCCAATCCACCCGGTCAAGCACAAGGCCAATAGGAAGACCCCGAAGTTGTTGCCAAGATGCAGGATGGCCAAGGTCATGACGATAATCCAAGGGATGCCACCGAGGATTTCGGTGAAGCGCTCCATCAATAAGTCGACCGTGCCGCCGAAGTATCCGGAGATGGAACCCCAGATCATGCCGTTGAACACGTTGATCAAAGCCGCAAAGAAGCCCAAGATCAAAGAAGTCCGCAACCCTGACATTAAAATCTTGAAATGATCATAGCCAAGGTGATTGGTGCCAAAGACGTAATAAGGTATTTCAGGCAAGCCCAAATACCGGTATTGTGAAACGACGGCTACCACTTCGCGGGCGGTGATGCCTCCGGGACCGACTAGGATACGCTGCGAGATGATGCTGCGGACCGGCGAGGAATCATCGAGGAGTTGGAAAGAGGAAACGCCGACGCTAAAATCGTAGGCGATTTGCCCGGCATTGATGAATTTCTGCAGTTCGGTGGCCCCGACCACTTGCTCGCGGTCGCCATAGACGACCAAGTAGGGATTATAAGTGAAATTGGCTTTGGTAATTAATCCTTGATACAGGGTTTTCGAACCGCTGCCGTCAAGTTTCCATGAATACTGCTTCAAGTCATCGTCTTTGTCACGCAGCAATAGTTCGTTTCCTTCGACGAAGTTCAAGTATTCAAAGGTGGTATCGTTCGCGTTATTGACGTTGCTGGCTATGAACGAATCAATGAATAAGGCCGGATAGTTGCCTTCAGCGGCTGTTTCAAGTTCAATCCGGAAGCGGACCGTGAATGCCGTGATAAAAGAAGCGACGGTATCTGGTTTGTTGTCTTCGATCACCGTCGAGATATCTTCGATGACGACCGTACCGAAGTCGGATGAAAAATCCTTGATTAATAGCGGGACATAGTCCGTTTCATATAAGACATCGACGTAAACGGCATAAACGGGCGTGATGTCCGTTTCTTCGTTATAGGCGTTGAAAACGATTTCCGCTTCATATTCGTTCAAGGTGTTGATGTTGACGCTTGGCGAATAAATCTCGGCGTTGATGTCGCGCTTGTCGGTACGTAACGTCAAGGCCCCGCCGTGAGCGTAGATATTCGGGTTGTTGACGAAATCTTCGTAGGTGTCCAGTGCGCTGACGACGCCGATTGGGTCAAAGTTGGCCGGACGCGGTTCTTCGGGATCGGTGACATAGTCGACGACGACGTCTTCGTATTTGATGGTGCCGTCTAGGAATCCGGCGTTTTCAAAGCCGCGCCAACGCGGCGGGAGGAATTTTCCGGCCAAATACGGATGTTCGATGTCCGAAGTGTCGACGATCGGCACGACAATCGCCAAAATGATGATGATGCCGATTAAAATACCGGCGACGACCGACGATTTATTGCCGATGAAACGTTTGAAAGCGTCCTTTAAGAAAGTCGTGGGTTTGCTTTGGAATTTGACATCAAAAATGCTTTTGTCCAATTGGACGAATTTGAAGTCTTGAGAATCGACTTTCGGTTCTTCTAGAACCGGATTGTTCTTTTCAGGTGCCATTATTTCCTCGCCCCCATTCTAATCCGCGGATCGACGATGCCGTAGGATAAGTCCACCAGCAAGGTCGCGAATAAGCCAATCATCGTGTACACGGCCATGTCGACCATGACGACGTTATAGTCTTTGCTAGTCAAGGCATTGACGAACAATTGGCCAATGCCCGGGATGCCGTATAACCGTTCCAAGATCAAGGAGCCGGCCAAGATGCCGATGAATTGTCCGATGATCATCGGGACGATCGGGACCATTGAGTTTCTGAGCGCGTGGCGGATGACGGTTTGCCGTTTGGTTAAGCCCTTGGTCCGGGCCAAGAGGAGGAATTCGCTGGACATGACTTCGGTCAGTTCCGCCCGCGTGTATCGGGCAAAGCCGGCAATCGTGCCAAAGCACAAACAGGCGACCGGGATGAAATAGCCAAGGAACCGAACCGAGTCCGGCGCGCCGTCGGACGGCCATTGGGACGGCAACCAATTGAGTTCATAAGCGAATAAACGCATTAAGAAGGTAATCATGACGAAGGAGGGAACCGAGATGAAAATCATGATCCCGGTCGAGATGATGTGGTCGGTAGTTTTATTCTTCTTTAAAGCGGCCCAAATGCCAAATATGAATCCAAGCGGAACTGATATGATCAGTGCAAAGATATTGACTCGGATTGAATAGGGCAGGCGCTGCATGATGATTTCCATCGCCGATACGTTTAAGGAAATCTTCGTCGATGTTCCCCAATCCCATTGGGTCACGATGTTATTCAACCAGCGCAAATACTGAACCATGACCGGTTCGGGGTTGTACATGTATACGCGACCGATGGTGTCGGTGAGAATGATCTCGGCCGTCACTCCTGGCCCAGGCGTGATTTTGTACATGTAACCTAATCTCACTTGATTCTCATAAAAAGCAATTTGCTGATCGATTTGACCAACCGCTCGGTCGAGCGGGAGTAATTTCATGAGAATAAAAGTGAGCGATAAAATGATGAATGTCGTTAAGAATATCAATCCGACACGTTTAAGGACGTATTTCCACATATCGGAACCTCCTCGTTCCAAGTATTTAAATAGAAACATTGCCGGCCCGAAGCCGGCAATGCAAGGCCGTAGATCTGAGACTCGATGAATGATGGTGCCGCTATCCCGATTCGGGAAGGCGGCACCACCGTTTAAGATAGCGCGATTAGTCTAAGGGATAAGGAAGATCCGGATAGACGTTTTGCAGTGCCGAGGTAATGCCTTGGACTGTCGTGGTGTAGTAAATGTCGAAGGCCCAATCATCACTGGCGCTTAGATCGACGTTTTCGATCGTAATGGTCCAAGTGCCGTCAGGATTCTTGGTCAACACGTCTTCGACTTCAAAGAAGGTTGTCTCACCGGCGGTGTAGTCATAGAGGCCGATGTAGACAAAGTCTACTTGAACGTCATCAGGCAGTGCGCTGTACCAGGTACCAGAGACCGACACCGTGAATCTGCCGGCTTCAGTGCCAGCGACGCAGGTCGGAGCGCCGATCGTGAATAGTTTCGCGGGGGCGCCTTCAGAGACGACGGCACCAGTGGTGGCGGCGCCGAAGAGGGCTTCGAATGACCAAGCTTTACCGTCGTAACGGATGTCTTGGGTCGGGATGGAGGTATCAACACCCCATGAAAGGGTGAAGCCAGTCCGGTTGTCGCTCATAACGGTATCCATGAAGGCGACCGGGTCAAGCGTATTACCAGAAATGGAACCGAAGGCTAAGTCGAATTCGCCCATCATCGGGGCGTAGTACGCATCCATCCAGTTGGAGGTGTTGTAGGGTTGAACGTCAAGTTCGTAACCCGGGCAGGCGGCGTTGAAAGCATTTTCCAAATAGCCGGCCATAGCCGCACCTTCAGTGCTGACTTGGGTAGCGGTTTGATAAATCAAACTCAATTCGATGACGGTCGGATCTTCGGCGGTGCCAGGAACGTACTCATCAGCCGCTTCCAGTTCAGCCATGGCGGCTTGGAAGTAAGCGGTCGCTAATTCAACTGAGTAGCCCACGGTATCCGGCGAACGTTCGGCAGTGACTGCCAGACCTTCATCGGAACTGCGGAACGAGATACCATTTTCAGGGTCGATCATGTAGGCGTCTGACAAGAAGGCTTGCGCCGGGTTGCGACCCATGAGTTCTGCTAATTCGGTCCGGTTGATAGCAAAGTAGAGACCATTGAGGAAGTTATAGTTGGACATAACCGGCTTATGCGGCCAGTATTCCTCGGCGTCATGCGGGTAAATGCTTCCGCTTTCGCCAAAGAGTTCTTCATAACGTTCTTCGGTCGTCGCGTTGACTTGGAGTTTCCAAACGGTATCGCCAAGTGTTTTCCGACGACGTGGGTCGGATTTGTATTGTTGTAACTTAGCTGATGGAATCGAGGCGGCATCAAGCTTACCAGCGATGAATTCATCGAAAGCGATGGTGGAAGAACCCAAAATCGTGTATTTGTAACCAGCGAAATGAGCTTTATCCTTTTCAAAGTAGGTATCGTTTTTCTTGAAGGCGATTTGCTTGTTAGCTTGCCATTCTTCTACGACGTACATGCCTAATGACAAAGTGGAATCAATATTCGGCTTGCCGTATTCTTCAATGCCGCCGATGGCGTCAATAAAGGCCTCGGGGACCGGTGAGAATAAGGTGGTCGAGAGGTTGTACATGGCATAGAACGGAGTCTTCGGTGAAACGAATTCAAAATCGATGGCAGTTTCAGCCACGTTGATTTGGATGCCGACATCGCTCCAGCTCGGGGTTTGTCCGGCGGCTTTGGCGGCAGCGTATTCTTTCGCGCCTTTGAAGCCACTGGTGGCCGATCCAAGGTCGGTCGCCCGGAACAGGTTGTGGTCAAGCATCATTTTGAACGGGGTCAAGTAGTCAGCCAAGACGACGCGTTGTCCATCAAAAGCGGACACGGCCGGGACGGTTGACAGGGTGCGGTATTTTAAAGCAGCGTCGGTACGGACTTTGACACGCCATTGCGTAGCCATGCCGTTTTCGCCAGCATTGAGGGCGATTGGGCGGGCAGTCGCTAATTGGTTGTACCATTCATAATTGGTCTTATCAGCGGTAAAGCGAGTATTGTAATAAGACGAGTTAATCAGGCCGTGCAATGTAGAGGTGACCGAGTCTTGGCCATCCCAGTAATTGATGGTGCCAGGATCGTTTTGCTGCCAAGTATGGTAGTACCATTGATATTTGGTTTCCGGTTCTTGTTCAGCGGTCATCGGTCCCATCATGGTTCCTTCGCTGACGCCAAAGCCGTAGTTCGGGACAAAGACGTCGCTAGGAATCGAGAGACGGTGGTTGTAGAGGATGTTGCCGGCGTTGTCGGCAAAAGGAATGCCACCCAAGAAGTTATCCAATGTATACTTTTCGAGTTGGCCAAGGATTTTTTCCTTTTCACTGTAGGAGGCCGCGGCGTAATTGTACAAGCCGTCCGCATAATCCCAAACCAGTGGTTCTTCTGAAGTGACTTCGCTCGTCGGCTCACTTGTCGTGGAGGTCGTCGAGGTTGTACTATCTGAAGACGATGGGACTACGCTGCTACCGCAAGCAGCGAGAAGCATCACTCCAAATAAGGACAACAAAGTAAGTTTTTCACTCTTCATGAAAATGTTCTCCTTTCAATACCTTTGGATATTGTATGCTTTATAATACTCATCCCGAACGAATAATGTCAATATCTACGAAAAAAAAGTAATAGATAAGAATAGACGTTCAATCAAATAGATATTGTTCATTTATTTATTATATATACAGGTTTTGCGCGAGATTTTTCGAAAAGGCGATAACGAGCTGCCGATGATTTCATAACGAAGGAAATAGCTAGGTTTTGCCGCGATTTAGCAGTTTATTTAAAAAAAGGGGTTTCATTTATTTTATTTTTGTTTTTTTCTAAGTAAATCGGTTCTTGTTTTACTATAATTGACGATGATGAACCAAACGTTTTTTTTGGAAAAACCTTTGTTGAAGGACATCAAACCTTCTGGTTTTTACCTACGGCAGTTACAGTATTGCGCCTCTGGTTTGACGGGCAATATTGAAAAATATTTTTCTGATTTGGGCCAAAACAATGCCTGGAAAGGCGGCAGTGGCGACGCTTGGGAGCGCGGTCCTTATTATCTCGACGGATTGGTTTCCTTAACTTTTTTATTGAAGAATGATCCATTGTCGGCCCAAATGGATGCTTGGATCAAACCCATCATCAATTCATCCAAACCCGATGGTCACTTCGGACCAGAGCAAAACTTCGACGTCTGGCCGCGCCTCGTGGCATTGAAAGCGCTGAGGACCTATCACGAGAATCGTCATGACCCTGAATCGATTCGACTGATCCATGATTTCATCGACGGCTTGCCAAGTGTTTTGAACAATAACGCCCCGGTTCTTTGGGCCTGGGCCCGTCTTCCTGAAATTGGCGCCGTCCTTGATCTCGTCGACGCTAGCGACGTCCGCAAACGCATCTATGACAAGATCGCCACTATGTCACTCGATTGGAGCGATTACTTTTACCGTTTCGCCTATACGAGACCTACGACGCATTACCTTAACAAGACGGCTTTCAACTTGGTCTTTCCCATCATGAAAATATTAGCCTCGAAACAAACCGGTTCCAAACCGGTATCGATCGAGAAAGCCGATCAATTCAATCGGCATCCGCTCGTGCAACATTTTTTAAAAACTCACGGCGTCAACCTCGCTATGGCTTTGAAATATCCCGTCTATGAAAAGTTTTTCGGTGGTGAGGGATTAAGTAACGACGATTTGTTCAATGGTTTGGATTTACTACTTCGACATCATGGTAACGCCCTCGGCATCTTTTCAAGTGATGAACATCTTGACGGAGTCGGACCGCGGCAAGGCGTCGAGTTGTGCGCCATCGTCGAATCGATGTTCTCGATGGAAGAAATATTGCGTCTGACCGGGGATCCACGAGCGGCCGATTTCATCGAGTTATGGGCTTATAACGCTTGGCTGTCCATCTGTACGCCGGACATGACCGCTCATCAATACGTGACCCAGCCCAATCAAACCAAAGCCGGATACAAATGCGGTCCGTTTTTCGATGTCGGACAATCGGGAACGGTGTTCGGTCTGGCGCCCCATTTTGGTTGTTGCGCCGCCAACATGCACCAAGGATGGCCCAAGCTCGTCAATGCGGCCGTGTTGTTTCACAAAGAGGAAATATTTATTTTCTCATATATTACGGGTACCTACTCGATTCATACCGAAAAGGGAAGCTACGAAGTCGTCATTGAAGGTGATTACCCCTTTGGCGATCATGTCATAGTCACCATCACGACTGCTACTGAAGGGCCCCAGATCGTACATTTGCGACTGCCTTATGGAGCGGAAACCGAGACCGAAATCAACCAATTGAAAACGTCGTATATAAATAAGAGGATGATTGAGATAGAATTTGAGGGACGCCTTCAAGCCAAACTCAATTTCAAATTCCAGTTCGAAACCCATCGACACGGCACATCGATCAGCCTCCGGCGTGGACCGCTGGTCTACGCCTGGCCGATTCCAAGTAAGGAACGTTATCTGAAGGGCCATCGGCCTTTCCACGATCGGGCCTTCATCGCGATGGGTCCAATCAGGGCCCCAATGCCCAAACTCGATTCCAGAAATGAAATTCAGGTTTCAAAAATGGGTTTATTGTCTTCGCTACAAGATCGTTGGCCCGGCGCTCGTTACCTTGACGTGGCGACAAACCGGGGTGCTGACGTACGCTTGATTCCCTTGGGTTTGACCGTTTTAAGGATTTCCCAATTCCCATTAGGAAAGGATAAGTGAATATGCAAAAAGGAAAATTTGGTTGGCGTGGTTGGTTTTCAATCGTTTTATTCGGCTTGTTCGGACAAATCGCCTGGGTGATTGAAAACATGTATTTCAACAAGTTCCTCTACTACGAGATTGCGCCCAATAGTAACGCCATCGCTTGGATGGTCGCCGCCAGTGCGGCCACGGCCACGTTGACGACCATGTTTATGGGAGCCTTGTCTGATAAAATCGGTAAGCGCAAGGTTTTCATCACGACCGGTTATATTCTCTGGGGAATCGTCACCCTATCGTTTGGTTTCATCTCGCTCGACAACATCGAATTGGTGATTCCGGCCGCCCAAGCGGCGACGTTTGGCATCATCCTTGTCATTCTCATGGACTGCATCATGACATTCTTCGGATCCACCGCCAATGACGGGGCCTTCAATGCTTGGATTACCGACATTACCGATAAAAACAACCGGGGACCAATTGAAGGCGTTTTGTCGACTTTGCCGTTATTCGCCCTCCTGCTAGTGTTTGGCGGTTTCGATAGTTTGTCAAATGGCGGCAATTGGCCCATCTTCTTCTTCGTCTTGGGCGGTTTGATTTCCTTGGGGGGCGTGCTTGGTCTATTCCTCCTCAAAGAATCACCCGTCGTCAAAAGCGAAAAAAACTATTGGTCGACTTTCTTCTACGGATTCCGGCCTAGTTCCTATTCAAAGCATTTACCCTTGTATCTGACGCTGATCACGATCGGGTTCATGGGTATTTCGACTCAGATATGGAATCCCTATTTCATCGTTTATTTCACCGAGTATCTCGGAATTGCCGATTACGCTTTGTTGATGGGTGGCATTGTCTTATCGGCTTCCGTCCTCACCATGATCGTCACCCACTTCATGAAAGAGCATAACAAGAATTGGTTTTTCATTCCGGGCATCATCTTGTTCATCGGCGGTTCCCTGGCTTTGTTCTTCGTACGGACCCCGTGGCTAGTCGGCATTTTCGGTTTCGTCATGATGAGCGGCAATTTGATCTTGTCGGCGCTATTGAATGCCAAGGTCCGTGACTACACCCCGATTGACAAAGCCGGCCATTTTCAAGGCATCCGCATGATATTTTTCGTCTTGATCCCGATGGTCATCGGTCCCTTCATCGGTTCGCAAGTCATTGCCAACACCGGGCGGACTTATTCGGACTTGGGCGTGATTCGCGATGTCCCGACCCCGCATGTCTTCCTGGCCGCGGCCATCGCTTCGATTGTCGTGATCGCCCCGTGGCTCTTTCTTATTATTAAGGAAAAAGCCTTTAAAAAAGGCGTACATCTATAAGTTGTCGTAAGTTTTACTTTGTAATGTTTTCGAAAATCAACTGCAATTCGCGGTTGATTTTTCTCATATGTTCTGGATTGACTTTAACGACTTGGCGGTCGTAAGTCAGCAATCCGTTGACTTCGTTTTCAACGTCGCTCAATTGGGTATAGATGATGGCCGACAAGCCATTCCTAATCTGGGGGGTCAGTTGGGTGACCCACAGTGCCTCCAGCTTATTGTCGAGTTCCGGTTCCGTCTTCATCATTTGGTAACCAAAAGCCTTCTTGGAATCGTAGACATGGCCATCCACTTTCAAGGCGTAACCGCCGAATTCGGTCAAGGCGACGATGCGCTTACGACTCGACCGTCGGCAGAAACGCACTTTGGAAAAGTAAATGTGCCGACTGTGAAAGTCACCGACTCGTTGGTCGAACCAGCCCGATGCATGGTCGATCAATCGCGTTTCATCCATATGCCGGGCCATGGCGAAAGCCTTTGCGGCGTCGAATTGACCCCAAGCTTCGTTAAAGGGAACCCAGACGGCAATCGACGGCACCGAAAGCAGTTTGTCGAACATTTGCTTCAATTCCCGATAATACTGAGCACGGCTTTCCTTAGCTTGACGGCCAAACCACCAATAGAAACGGTCCCAAGCCTGTATGCCGAGCATCGACATCAAACCATTGGGCAAAATGCTGCGGGAAGCCCCGCCGTTAATCATATCCTGCCAGACGATCATGCCCAGGCGATCGCAGTGAAAATAAAACCGCATGCTTTCGATCTTGATGTGCTTTCTCAAAGTGTTGAAGCCCATGCTTTTCATCATTAAGATGTCGTGGATATAGGCTTCTTCGTCAGGCGCCGTCAATAGGCCGTCGGGCCAATAGCCCTGATCAAGCACCCCCAACATCAAATAGGGTTTGCCGTTAAGAAAGAAACGATCGGTCCCATCCGGCGCTTTCTTCCGTTGGAACGAACGCAAGGCAGCATAGGTCTTGACCTCATCATCACCATAGGTGATGGCGAATTGATATAGATCGGGTGTCTCCGGTGTCCATTCGTGGCGTTGATTCACTTTGATGCAGAAAGTTGGCTGCTCAAACTCATCGCGACTGATTTCCTGGTCATCGAAAAACACCCGTACGGTGACCGGGAGTGGTTTCAAAACATCGAGTTCGAACCGGAACTCGCCCGAACTGAAAATGGGTATGATTTTCATCTTGCGGATATAGTCTTCCGGCACGCTTTCGAGCCAGACCGTCTGCCAAATGCCCGACTGCGGCGTATAAAATATGCCATTCGGTTTCAATTTCTGCTTGCCGATTTGGTGGTGGTGGGTGTCGGTGTAATCGCGGACGCGGACCTTGATGGTGAAGGGCTTGTCGCTGATGTAGGAAGTGATATCGAGCGTGAACGGCGTGAAACCGCCGATGTGCTTTCCGGCAGGCATCCGGTTAATGAACACTTCGGCTTCTTGATCGACCGCTCCGAAATTCAATAAAACCAGCCCTTGATTGAAGCCTTTCGGCAATTCGACTTGGCGTTCATAAATCAAATACTCATTCGGGTGCAGAACGCGGGATACCCCGGACAGGGCGCTTTCAGGCGAAAACGGGACGAGGATTTCGCCGTCGAACGATTCATCTTCAGGATCTTGGCTGATGCGATAACGCCATGTTCCGTTCAAATTCAAATATGAGGATCGCACCATTTGAGGCCTGGGGTATTCCGAAAGCGGCAGTTCGCGGTTGACTTGATTCGTCCATGGGGTGACCATGCTGTGCAGATTTTCCATATTATTATTTTAATTTATCACGAAAGAAAAAGAGACACTTTGCGTGTCTCTATCGTCTGAGATTATGCTTTCGGGCTCGTTTCGATCATCAACTCGATCATCGCCTTAGAAAATTCCAAGGGATTCTCGAGCGGAAATCCCTCAATCAACAACGCTTGCGAATAAAGCAAGTCGGCATACTTGGCCAATTTGATTGGATCTTTGAGGTAGAGCCGTTCGAGTGCTTTAAACAGTTCGTGATGAGGATTGATTTCCAGGATGCGCTCGGCTTTGGGTTTTTGTTCCTGCGGGGTTTGCTGCAGGACTTTTTCCATTTCAAACGAGACCCCTTCGCCGCTGACGAGGCAGACCGGGGAGTCGGCCAAGCGCTTGGAGATGACCACGTCTTGGACCTTGCCTTTTAATAATTCCTTGATTTTCTCTAACAAGGGTTTCTTCTGTTCCTTTAGTTCCTCGTAGACTTTTTTCTCTTCCTTGTCCAATTCGTCAAATTCGCCTTGGTTGATCGATTTGAATTTCTTGCCCTCGTATTCATCGAGGATCGACAAGGCAAATTCGTCGATGTCATCGGACAAGACCAAGACATCGTAGCCCTCTTTCTTGATACGGTCCATCTGGGGCATGGCCTTGACGGCGTCTTTAGTCTTGGCTGAAGCAAAATAGATGGCTTTTTGATCTTTCTTCATGGCGGCCACGTATTGCTTCAAACCGATGGGTTTTTCTTCGTTCAAGGTCGTGTAGACCAATAAATCCTTCAAAGAGTCCTTCTTGATGCCGAACAGCTCATAAAGTCCGTACTTCAAATTGATGCCGTAAAGTTTAAAGAACTCCAAATATTTGTCGTAATCGTTGGTTTTGAACTTTTCCAGTTCGCTGAGGATTTTCTTTTCAAGCGCTTCGGCAATCTTGCCGACTTGCTTGTTTTGTTGGACTAATTCCCGCGAAATATTCAATGATAAATCCGGCGAGTCGACCAATCCTTTGATGAAGCGCAAGTAACCGGGTATCAATTCTTTGCAGGCATCCATGATGAAGACGCCCTTGGCGTACAATTTGAGTCCGCGTTCGTAGGATTCATCATATAGGTTATAAGGCGCATGGCTCGGGATGAATAGCAGCGCGTTATAGGAAATCAATCCCTCGACGTTGACGAAGTAACTCTTCATCGGGGCTTCATAGTCCGAAAACTTGCTTTTGTAGAATTCCGCCAACGCTTCCTCGGTGACTTCGCTTTTGTTCTTACGCCACAGCGGGATCATCGAATTCAGCGTCTCGTCGATCTTTTTCTTGACGTATTTTCCTTCAATCGGTTTGCCGTCGTCATCGAGTTTGGCCACCTCTTGCTCGCTCAGCATCCGGATTGGGTAACGGATGTAATCCGAGTATTTCTTCACGAGCGATTTCAAGGAATACGTTTCGAGATACTCGTCGTATTTGTCTTCATCCTTGTTATCGCGAAGATGCAAATGGATGGTTGTCCCCGTTTCCTTGCGGTCGCACGCTTCCAGCGTATAGCTTTCGGTTCCGTCGGAACTGAACCGGTAGGCTTGGTCCGACAAAGCCGATTTCGTTTCGACGACGACTTGCTTGGCCACCATGAAGGCGCTGTAAAACCCGACGCCGAATTGGCCGATCAGTTCGGCTTCGTTTTTCAGTTTCTCGTCGGATATTTTCTTTAAGAATTCGCGCGAACCGCTGGCGGCGATCGTCCCCAGGTTGTCGTTCAATTCATCATAGGTCATGCCGATGCCGTTATCGGACACCGACAAGATCCGTTTCTTCTTGTTGACCTCGAGCCGGATCTCATAGTCGTTCCGTTTTTCCATTTTTTCGTCGCTCAATGACAACACGTGGTATTTGTCAATCGCGTCCGAGGCGTTGGAAATCAGTTCCCGGAGGAAGATTTCCCGATTCGTGTAGATGGAATGGACCATCAGTTCCAATAATCGTTTGGATTCCGTTTTAAATTGTCTTGTCTCTGCCATATTGAAAACTCCTATCTGGACGATATTTTAACACAATCCTTGGCACTGTCAAGTTTTGAGTGCTAATTTTTACCTTTTAAACATGACGGCTTCGCTGTTGAACATCCTGATCAACAACACACCGCAGACCGAAGCGTATAAAACCGAAGAAATCCCGGCGATGGCGATATGGAACCAATTCGTCGCAAACGAGAAAATGCCGACCAAGGCTTGAGTCGGCCCGTAAATCGGAATTAAGTAGACGAACCAGTTCGTGGCCGACCCCGAATTGAACATGGTCAAGATGCCGGTCATCATGACCACGATCATAAACGGCATCGCCAAGGCGCTGGCTTCCTTAACCGAACGCGAATAAGCCGATAAAATCGCCAAAAAGGAAACGATAAACAAAACGATGGATATAATCACAAAGACGATTCCCAAATAGTCGGTGACCAGGAAATTGGCCAGGGCGCTTGTGGCGTCCCCGCCCTGCATACCGATGATTTTAGGGAAAGACAGAATCGTTCCCACGAATGACGATAACGCGGCCAAGGTAGCCAATATCGATAGCGAAATGATTTTGCCGATGGCCAGTTCCCGGCGTTTGATTGGGGTCACCAGTAGGGTGGCGATCGTGCCCCGTTCCTTTTCTCCGGCAATCGATTCCGGGGTCACCGCCAGGCAACCCGAAAATAGGAACGACAAAATCAGAAACGGCAATATCATGGACAAAATTTGGCCCAAGGCAGCCTCGTCGGTCGCCATGTCATAGGTCGTGTCGAGGTTGCCGTTTAAGGTGATGACGTTGCTGACGCTCGTCTCATAGGCGTCGATGAGAGCGGAAATCACGCCGTAAATCTGGTAAGAGCTGACTTCGGTCGAATTGTAGAATAAATCAGCAGCCGGAGCGGGATCGCCCAAGGTTTGGGCGGCCACGACTTTTTGGTCAAAATCGGCTTCGAAGACCATGAGCAAATCCAAATCGCCTGATTCGATTTTGGCTTTGGCGGCATCGACTTCCGAAGGAAGAATCGTCGTCAAGGTGATTTTGACTTCGCTCAGTTCGATCATATCGGATACGCTGTCCGGCAGGTTGACGGTTTCGGCTACCGGGACGTAATCGGGATCGCCTCCAAGGAAGCTCGTCATCCCTTCGCCCATGATCGAGTAAATGCCGAAGATCATCAATCCCGGCAATAGCAAGGTCGTCAACACGAGTCGCGAGTCGCGGAAAAAGCGAGTCAGTTCCTTTTTAATGATAGTCATGATGTTTTTCATTAAAAGGTCCCTCCCTCTTGTTCGTAGATCTTAAAAAAGACGTCTTCCAACGATTGCCCGGCGCAAATGTCGGCAAGCGCCCCTTCGCGAACCAAACGTCCCTTGATGATGATGCCGACGTGCGTGCAAATTTTTTCCACCAGACTGAAGATATGCGTTGAGACGATGATGGTCTTGCCTTGATTTTTCAAATCGAGCAGGAAATCGGTCACCACTTTGGCCGTCAAGACGTCGAGGCCGTTGGTCGGTTCGTCGAAGATGATGAAATCTGGGTCGTGAACGAGCGAAATGGCCAAAGAAGCCTTTTGCCGCATGCCCGTCGATAGGTTGGCCACTTTGACTTCGGCAAAATCGTTAATGCCGAAACGGGTGAACAAAACTTCTTTCCTTTGCTTGGCGATATCAGCGGGCACTTGGTGAAGCGCCGAGAAGAAATCGAATAGATAGCTGGGGCTGAAGAAATCCTCCAACTTCAACTCGCTAGTCAAAAACCCAATCTTTCCGCGGACGAATTCCGGTTCGGTTCGGACCGATTTTCCAAAGACTTTCGCATCGCCGGAGTCCGGTTTGATCAAGGTGGCGACAATTCTTAGCGCCGTGGTTTTCCCGGCGCCGTTTGGCCCCAGAAGCCCATAAATCTGCCCGGGATAAACCTTAAAATCGACCCCGGCCAAAGCCGTGATATGCGTCGCGGCAATGTTTTGCAGTTTTTGCTGTTTTTTGCTGAGATAGAACGTCTTGACGAGACTTTGTACTTCTAGTACCGGATCCATAATCGCTCCCATTCACATCAAATCGATGATCTTGAAATCACAATTAATAATTTTAAAACATAAAGATAAATCGATAAACCTTATTCAAGGCATTATTTTATTTATTTTCAAGCGGCGCTCGGCGACTGTTTGAATTCGCGCGAAGCCTGCTTGGTCAAATCCTTCTGCCAAGGAGCCTTATGATAGACGATGAAGGCAATCGCGGCCCGAAGCACTTCGACGAACCGATCGATCACGAAAATGAAAATGACCAAATCGGCCGGTAGACCAAAGAAAGAAAACACCGATTGTAAGCCGGGGCTGGCTTCGATAACGCCCGGAGAAATGAACGCGAACAAAGCCACCAAGGGCGCTTTGATGAGCAAATAAGGGATGTTGGTGATTAAGATCGGGGCTTTGGTATAGCCACCCGCCCGCGTAATGAATGTGACGTTCATGGCATAGAATAGGAACGGCAATGCCAACGATTGCAAGATCATGGTGGTCGCCAGCAGTTGATTGCCGGCCGCATCGAACGAGAATAGGTACTGGATGATGGGAATCAAGCCAATCATGATCAAAACCGTGACGAGGCTCATCATGACGATATAGCCGATCTGCCAGCGGGCATTGCGTTTCGCTTCTTCGATTTTCCCGGCTCCGAGACGAGTCCCCACCAAGATGGCGGCGGCCGTCCCCATGCCGCCCACGAACGCATGGATTAATTCGACCACCCGCGTCGAAACGTTGACGGCGGCGATGTTGGTGGCGTTGCCGCTATCGATGCGGGCATAAGCGAAAAACATGAACACGGCCAAAGCTTCGGTCAAGACTTGGGCAAACACGAGCGGCCAGCTCTTGCGCAAGATGTTCGACGAGAAATCGCGCGGAATTTCGAATAGCTCCGGCCATGTCCCGTGGAAAGCCGGTTTATGACGATAAAAGTAGAATAATAGAATGGCCAATTCCACCAATCGCGATAGTAAGGTGGCTACGGCCGCTCCGATGACGCCCATCCCTAATGGATAAATCAAGATGTAATTCATCACGAAATTGAATACGGCGGCGCTGCCGCTGGCAATCAAAGGGATGGTCGTCTTTTTGACGGCCCGAAGGCAAAAGGATATAGCCACGCTGATCGAATAAGGGATGAAGGTCCAAGCAACGATGGCCAGGTACTTTTTTCCAAGTTCCAACATGACCAAACCCGACCCCATGCCAGTGGCGAACAAATATACAATCTCGTTTCTAAAGAAAAATCCAAGAATCAGCGAGGCGATACCGAATCCAACCGTCAACTTCAAACATAGGCCAAAGACTTTCTTCATGGCGCTTTGGTTTTTGGCTCCAAAATACTGGGCTAGAAAAATTGTGCACGAAATGGCCAATAGGATCATGATGTTTTCAAACGTCGTCATGAAGCGCCCGGCAATCATCACCGCGGCGGCTGATATTTCGCTGCCTCCGAGGCCATATGTCATATTGCCCCAACGCCCGATCATGGCCGAATCCATCAAATTGACGCTGGCCGAGATCAGTTGCTGAAGCGCAATCGGAAAGGCGACGAAAAACATTTCTTTATAGAAAGGTTTGTCACCAATGTACCGTCGGAAAAAAGCTTTCATATGCACTCCGCATTATTGTATGGTAAAACAAATGTTATTAAAAGCAGTAATACATATTAAGGCCTAATTGGCAAAAGAAAAAGCGCCCGATTGGGCGCTTCGGAAGCCAAGGCCTCGATTACTCGATTTCGATTTTGTGCTTGGTTTCTTCTTTCTCGGGAACGGTTTTGGGGACCACCAGGGTCAAGACACCATTTTCGAGTTTGGCTTTGATGTCTTTTTGCTGGATGTCCTCGCCGACATAGAAGGAACGGCAAGCCGAACGATAATAACGTTCGCGCCGGACGTAGTTCGCCTTTTCTTCGTCAGATTCGGCATTTTGTTCAGCGGTGATCGTCAAATAGCCGTTTTCAAGCGCGATGTCGACATTTTCTTTGGCGATGCCTGGAACATTGATCGAGAGTTCGTAGTCATTGTCGGTCTCTTTGATGTCGGTTTGGAGCCCCTGGTTCATCCAGTTGCCGCTGCGGCGGTGCCGGAAGGGATCCATTGGGAACCAATCTTCGAAAATCGAACCCGGATTCAGCAATGAGAATTTGTTGTCTAGCATAAATATGTGCCTCCTTTTAATGATGTTTTTTCAGCGCCTCTTCGGTGGCGCAAGTATATTCTACCACACTTTTTGGCACTGTCAAGCAATGAGTGCTAATATATTGAATCATTACTATCTTTTCTTTTTCTTTCTGTTTTCACAAGCACAAAACGAGGATGCGATGCAGCCTAGATTGCTTTTTCGGCATGGTAGCGCGCCTATCCTTTCAATGATGCATTTCCGCGTTAAAATGATGGCAACCTTTGAAAGGAAGATATTTCATGAACACACATTCATTCACGAAAGCGACGATTGCCTTGACGATTGGCCTGATTGGCCTATCCAGTTGTTCGCTTGCTGCCGCACCATTGACTCGATTCGTCACCGCCGCTGCCGATGTACAAGCCGAGACTACATCGTTCGATGAAGCCAATAGTTTGGACACGGTTCAATTCGCTTCCGCTATCGCTTTGAGAAAGGAAGCCGGTGAAAACGACATTTTGACTGACGCGGATAAAATTCAAGCCATCCTAGAGGCGCGGACCGCCATTATGGATAAACAGCAAATGATCAATACGGTCAAGATGGACATAACCATTAATTTCAATGATGTCAAAGCCTTGCGTGACGCCTTTGTCGAACAGGAACTGGAACTGACGACCGAAGAGCGGGCTTGGCTTCTCGAATTAAGAAACGAATTGGCCGACATGCGTGACCAAGCCAAGGTCACCATCGGAAAAGTATATGCGGCCATCGGCGAACTCCGAGGTCAGTACCAACTTGCCAATCTCGACCTAATCTATTCCGTTTACTTGACGGCCAACATCCACATGGAAACAAGACTGGACCTGATCAATCGATTAGATGCTATCATTATCGAAGTTAAGGATTTCTTGACGATAAAGGTGGGATAGCATGAAGATTGACATCAAGCCCAGTCCCGATGTCGCAGACATTGAAATATCGATCCGTTATAAAGAAGAAAACGAGGAACTCGACCATATCGTAGCCCTATTGGGCACGGTGCAACAAACGATTATCGGCCGTCAAGATGAAAAGTCCTATCCTTTGCGGCCACTCGACATCTTTTATTTTGAAAGCGTTGACAATCGGGTGTACGCCTATACCGAAAATGACACGTTTGAAGTCAAGTTAAAGCTTTATGAACTCGAACAGCTTCTCGACGACGCTCCCTTCGTGCGCGTGTCCATCAGCACGATTATCAATACCCAGAAGATTGATCATTTCAAAACCAGCATCAATGGCAAAATGGAATCCTACTTAAAGAATGGCGATATTGTCTCTGTTTCTAGAAACTACGTCCCTCAGATGAAATTGGCTTTAGGAGGACGATTAAAATGATGAAAAAAATATGGCAGCGCTTTTTGGTTTCCTTCTTCTTCACGACCTTAGGTTTGCTTCTCGTCAACGTCGTCGTCTTTCGACGCTTAGGTGAAACGTTCCCGCATTTCATCATGGTGATCGGGTCTTTGTTAATTGCCGCGTCCATCACCTTGTCGATTACTTTGTTCCGAATTCAAAAATTGAATAGTCTGCTCGCCACTTTGTTTGGTTTGATTCCCTTATTGGCCATTCCGCTCATCCTTCGGCGTATATATGGGGTGATTTTGTTCCGGTTCTCATTCGTGATCATCATCGCCTTCGCCGTTTGCGCAGTCATTTACGCCATCGCCGTCTTGATCGTAGCCAACCGCTATAAAAAAGAAGAAAAAGACCTCAACGAACTGCTCAAGTAACTTGTCACATCGATTGCCAAAAATGGTTACAATCGGTTAAAATCATTTTTATTAGGATAATCACCATGAAAACCATCATCAACGATTCGCTTGATCCGCGTTATAACCTGGCTTTGGAAGAGTATGTCCTCAAACATCTCGATACCAAAGAAGATTTTGTCCTGCTATGGCAAAACGCCAATAGCGTCATCATCGGACGCAACCAAAACACGATTGAGGAAGTCAACGCCGCTTATGTCGCCAGCCATCAGGTAAACGTCGTGCGCCGGATTACCGGCGGCGGGGCCGTCTACCACGACATGGGCAATCTTAATTTTTCGTTTATTACCGCCTCAGCCTTCGACAATGTGAATAACTACCGAAAGTTCATCGATCCGGTGGTCGCCGCCTTGCGGAGTTTCGGGGTTCCGGCCGAGTTTTCGGGCCGCAACGACATCGTCGTCGACGGGATGAAGATCTCCGGCAACGCCCAAGCCTACCACAAACATCGCATGCTTCACCACGGCACCATCTTGCTGAACGCCGACTTGACGATGATCTTCAACGTCTTGGACGTCAAACCCGACAAGATCGCTTCCAAAGGCATCAAAAGCAATCGGGCCCGAGTCACCAATATCATGCCTTATCTTAAAGAACCGGTCACCATGGCCGAATTCAAAGACCGCTTGTTGAAATATTTGCTTGGCAGTGAAGACATCGCGCGCCACATCTATATGCTGACTAGTCACGATCAGGCTAAAATCCAAGAATTGATTATGACAAAGTACGCCACCTGGGAATGGAATTACGGCCAATCGCCCGCTTTCTCTTTAGAACGCAAAGGCCGTTATGACGGCGGCGGCATCGCCATCCGCCTCAACATCGATGACGGATTGATCAAAGACTGCCGCATCTACGGCGATTTTCTCGGGGTTGAAGACATCGCCGGCCTTGAATCGCGATTACTGGGCGTCCGCTATGATCGATCGGCCTTGGAAGAACGGCTTTCAACCATCGATTTGGATCGATATTTACTCAAAATATCCCGGGAAAATATTCTCGATTGTCTCTTCAATCAATAAAAAAATACCGGCGATTTGCCGGTATTTTCATTAAATATGAATGGGTTTATTGACGATTCCATGGGTCACTTCATGGATCATTTCCGACAATGAAGGATGGGGATGGATCGTGGCCACGATTTCTTCGGCCGTGGCTTCAAGGACCATGGCCAGCGACGCTTCGGTGATCATTTCGGTAGCCGAGGCCGCAAAGATGTGGACACCCAGAATCTCGCCATAAGCTCGCGAGGCGATGATTTTTACGAGGCCGTCTTTTTCATTTTCCGCCAAGGCTTTGCCGTTAGCAAGAAGGGGGAAGGTCGCCACTTTGTAATCGAGTCCCTGTTCGCGTGCCTGAAGTTCGGTCAAGCCCACCTGGGCGATTTCCGGGAAGGTGTAGATACCGGCCGGGATTATTTTGAAATCAAGCGGATGCTCAATCCCGGCAATGTGTTCGGCGGCGACGATGCCCTCGCGGGAAGCCACGTGGGCCAACATGTGGAAACCCAAAACGTCGCCGATGGCGTAGACATCTCTCAGCGAGGTCCGCATCAGATTATCGACTTTAATGCCGGTCTTTGACATTTCCAGGTTCAATTTTTCGTAGCCTTTGGTATTCGGACGCATGCCGGTGGCCAATAGTATCATCTCGGCTTCCAATCGGGTTTGAACACCGCCTTTGTCGCAAATGACTCCATTTTCGGTAATTTCCGTGATGTTGGTGCCGGTCATGACGGTAATTCCGTCTTTGACGATTTTTTTCAAAAACAGGTTGCGAATCTCGTCATCGACGGTTACGAGCGTGGTCGCTTCGCGTTCCAATATCTTGACGTTGACGCCCAAGGTATTGAAGATAGTAGCAAACTCCATGCCGATGACCCCGCCACCGATAACAATCAAGGATTTAGGCAACGACGTCTTGGTCAATATCTCTTTGGAAGTGACCACGAAACCGCGTTCATAAGCTTCCCGCAAACCCTTGATCGGCGGGAAAGCCGGGCTGGCGCCGGTGGCGATGATCATTTTTTTGGTTTCGATCGTTTCACCATTGACCTCGACGTGATGTGCGTCAAGCGCCTCGGCATAGCCATTGATGACGGTCACGCCGTTTTTTTTAAGCAATCCGAACACGCCGCCGGTCAATTTTTTGACGATGCCGTCTTTACGGTCGATCATTTTTGGATAATCGATTTCGACTTGGTCCATCTTGGCGGTAATGCCATAATCCGAGGCATGTTTAAAGGAATCGAAAACCTTGGCGCTCTTGAGCATGGCTTTGGTCGGTATGCAGCCCCAATTGAGGCAGACCCCGCCGATGGCTTCTTTTTCAATCATGACGACTTGATAACCGAGTTGCGCGGCTTTGATGGCGGCGACATAACCGCCCGGACCGCCCCCGATAATCGTGACATCGAATGTTTTCATATGACTCCTATTTCAACCGCAATAACAAACTCGCGGGATCTGATAAATATTCTTTCAGCCTGACGAGGAATCGGCCCCCGTCGGCCCCATCGACGATGCGATGGTCGATTGTTAATGATAACGGAAGCACGTCCCTGACGACGATTTGACCCGATTCATCGACGATTGGCTTCTTATAGATGCCGCCGATGCCAAGTATCGCCACTTCCGGATGTTTGATGACCGGCGTGCCGTATTTAGTGCCGAAGGCCCCGTAGTTTGTCAAGGTAAAGGTCCCGTTTTGAAGCGTGTCCAGTTTGATGGTCCGTTCGCGAGCCTCGGTGGCCACCCGATCGATGTCTTGGGCCAATTCCATGATCGATTTGGTATCGGCGTCTTTGATGTTCGGCACGATCAATCCGTCGTTGGTGTCGACGGCGATGCCCAAATTAATCTGTTTCTTAAAGATAATCTCGTCATTTTCATGGTCAAAACTGCTATTCAGCAAGGGATATTCCCGCAGGGCCAAGGTTACCGCTTTGGCGATGAAAGCCAAATAGGTCAGCTTGACGCCTTGGGCTTTGGCGGCGTCTTTATGCCGCTCACGCGTTTCGACGAGGCGATGCACGTCATATTCGTCCATCAAGGTCGTCATCGGGATGACGGCGTTCGCGACGCTCATGGCGTTGACGATCGTTTTTCTCAGTTTCGATATTTTGACGCGGGTCACTTCATTTTCACTGAAGGTCGGCATGGTGACTTTTAATGACGGTGCCGACGAGGTTTTTTCTTGAGAAGAGGCAACTTTCATGATGTCTTCCTTCATGATGCGGCCGTTTTCGCCGCTGCCAGAAATCATCTTTAAATCGACGCCCAAATCGGCGGCCATTTTCCGGGCGACGGGTGTTGC
>CAZBUP010000006.1:31805-43169 GCA_964495145.1 uncultured Staphylococcaceae bacterium
ATTTCATCCGACGCTTGGATGACTTCATCCGATACCTCGATTGATCCCACCACGCCGGCGGATTTCTCCTGGACAATCGGTTTTTCCTTGTTTGGAATCGCTGGTTCAGCCCGGGCTTGACCCGTCTCGTCAATCCAAACCAATGTATCACCGACGTGAATCGTTTGACCGACCTCGGCTCCCAATTGATGAATGACGCCGCTGACCGGGGAGGGTAAATCGGCGTTGACCTTATCGGTTTCGACGACCACGAGCGGCTTGCCTTCCTTGACGGACTCGCCTACTTTGACGAGCCACTTCAGTATTTGGCCTTCGTGAATGCCTTCGCCGATATCGGCAAATTTAAATTCGAACATATGGATACCTCCTAGACTTTGTAATCGACCAGCGACTTGATTTCGTGGGCGATCCGTTTGGGATCGATGGTTTGATGGTGCTCGCCGCGGGGAAGCGGGATGGCGATGTCGAACCCCGTCAAACGGACGGGCGGGGCTTCGAGCGATAAGAAGGCATTTTCGATGACGCGGGTAATAATTTCGGTGGCAAAGCCAAGGGTGCGGACCGCTTCATGGACCACTAGAAGCCTCCCTGTCTTTTTAACGGAAGCGACGATGGTTTCGGTATCCATCGGGACGATGGTCCGCAGATCGATCAATTCAACCGAAATCTGGTCTTTTTCCAGATTCTTGATGGCCGTTTGCACTTCCCGGACCATGGAACCCCAAGCGACGACGGTAATTTGGTCACCCGGTTGCACGATGCGGGCTTTGCCGATTGGGACCAAGTATTCGGTTTCCGGCACTTCTTGTTTAAAGGCCCGGTAGATTTTTTTCGGTTCGAAAAACACGACCGGATCGGGATCTTGGATGGCCGCGGCCATCAGTCCTTTGGCGTCGTATGGCGTCGAGGGAATCACGATTTTGATCCCGGGAATGTGGGCGATGAACGATTCGACGGCTTCCGAGTGATGTTCCAGGGCGCGTATGCCGCCGCCCCAAGGCATGCGCAGGACCATCGGGACGCTGTATTTGCCCCGCGAGCGGTTGCGCATCCGGCCCAGGTGGACGGCAATTTGGTTGAAAGCGTTGAACATGAAACCTTCAAATTGCATTTCGGCCACAGGTCTGAGCCCGTTGATGGCCATGCCAATAGCCGAGCCGACGATGCCGGCTTCGGAAATCGGGGTATCAAAGACCCGGTCGGCGCCGAATTCTTGTTGTAATCCTTTGGTGACGCGGAAAACGCCGCCTTCGAATCCGGCGTCTTCGCCGAACACGACGACGCTTTTGTCTTTGCGCATTTGTTCCGCCAGAGCGGCATTGATTGCTTGTAGCAATGTCATTTCAGCCATAAGTTATTCCTCCTTCAATTGCCGATTTTCCTTCGAGGTCGCTTTGAGGCTCGACAGGAACGTCTGCTTAAGATATTTCATGTATTGTTCTTTTTGATGGACGAGATCGGATGGATTTTCGGCGAAGGTATAATCAAACACCTCGTCAATGGTCGGATTGTCGGAGTTTTCGACTTTCTTGAAAGTATCTCCCACGTATTGTTCCAGTTCTTCGGACAGCTTTTGGTCTTGTTCTTCACTCCAAAGTTTCTTATTGATCAGGTAAGCCTTGAACCGTTTGATCGGGTCTTTTTTCCGCCACTGCTCGACTTCTTCTTCGCTCCGATATATGCTCGGATCGTCGCTGGTGGTGTGCGGGCCCATGCGATAAGTGAAAGCCTCAATTAACGTCGGTCCTTGGCCTTTTCGCGCCCGGTCGACCGCCTCTTTGGCGGCAGCGTACATGGCCAAGACGTCATTGCCGTCGACTTGGATGCCCGGAATTCCGAACGCCAAGGCTTTTTGAGCTAAAGTATCGGCGCGGGTCGCTTTACCGCGCGGGGTGGAAATCGCGTATTGGTTATTTTGGATGATGGCCACCATCGGGGCTTGGAACACGGCGGCGAAATTCATGCCTTCGTAGAATTCCCCATGGCTGGTGCCGCCATCGCCGATATAGGTGACGGCAACTTGGTTCTTGTTTTGAATCTTGCTGGCATAAGCCAATCCGGCTGCATGGTTGATTTGGGAACCGATTGGGATGTTGACCGGCAAAACGTTGACGCCTTCGTCGAATTTGGAACCGCGTTCATTGCCGTACCAATATAAATACAGTTGTTCAAGGGTTACCCCGCGATACAGCATGGCCGCGAACTCGCGAAAGGCCGGGGCGAGCCAGTCTTGCTTTTCCAAAACGGCCATGGGGCCGACTTGGGCCGCCTCTTGTCCTTGCACTGGCGCATAGGTCAGCATCCGGCCTTGGCGTTGGTATTGCAAAGCCTTGATGTCGGCGATGCGCGCCAACATCATGGTGCGATACATATTAAGAAGCGTCGCCTCGTCAATCTTCGGCTCATCCTTGGCGTTGATGACGGCGCCTTCGGCGTCCAGTACCTGGAATCGTTCTTTTTTTAACGGATCATACTTTGAAATAATCATAAGTGGCTCCTTTCGGGGATTGCATATTATATATGTCGCGTCTTAGCAACCATATTCTAGCGGATTGTCGTCCGCGATTCATCCAATATGCTCTACGACGCTCAATAGAAAAAAACGCCCCATAGGGGCGTTGGCGTTGTGGCAATTAAACGTTTACAAATGGAACTTCCGGCCCAATTCCGAAATGATGATCCGTCGGCCGAGCAAGAAGAGCCCGATGATGGTCGCAAACGACAATCCGCCGGCGGCGATCGACATGAAGATGGGATCGACCAAGTGGAAGAAAACCAGGATCAGGGGTACGAAACCGATGATCGAAAGCGACAGCTGCGAAATCAAATAGTCGCGAAGTTGCTGACGCCGAATCAACATCATGATGTTGATAGTGACGATGAAGGCGATGAAGATCGACGGCATGGCGTAGGACAAGGTCCATTGGAGATGCCCAATCATGGTGTCCGATCGGGTGAAGGCTTCAATGACCAATAAAAGACCGGTGATCCCAATGGCGTGCGTCATCAGTTTTAAACTGATGTGAGCGTTCGGTTTGAAGGTCAGCCATCCCCAGACGATCCACGCGTACAAAATGGCGTATACGGCCACGACGCTCCAAAGATGGCCGGAGAACGTGAAATAATTGATTAAAACGGTAACGAAAATTCCGGTTAAGGAAAGGGTAGCCAGCATTCTTAAGAATATGCGCCGGCGGTTGGCTTTGACGTCAAAAGGCGGGTAGGTAACGACGCCTTCGTTGTCGTCGCCGGTCAATAACCGGTGGCATAACGGGCAATGTTTGGTGCGCGTCAAGACGTCGACGCGGCAATCGGGACAATGTTTCATTTAAGCGACGTCCTCCCAAAAATTGCTGGCGACGGCCACTTTGATACCGGCGCTCGTCAAGGTGCGGAAGAAACGGCGTTCCACGCTCGTGTCGTAAACCGATCGCAAGAAACTGATGGTGGTATCCCCATCGAAGGTCCCGACGCTGACACCGTAGCATGAGGCGGCGGCCGTGGTCAGGTTGAATTCAAACGAATCGATCAAAGGCATGAGCGAATCCGGCATTTTGATGATGCCGAGGTTGGAGATGGTTCCGGTTTCCAATTTGGCCCCGAGTTTCTTGCCGATGAAATGCAAGGCGATTTTTTTGATGAACAAGGGCATGATTCGCACGAAAAAATTTTTTTCGGCCATGACGTTGGCGTTGATGCTGGCTTGGAATTTTTCAAGTTTGATTTCTTCGTCGAAATCCTTTTTGACTTTTTCAAGCGTTTCTTCAAAGGTGAGTTTTGGTTTGGCAAAGACCGTCGTATGGATGTAGAAGGTGAAATTTCTCAAGGTAATCGAGGGATGGTATTTCCGCATGTTGACCGGCACGGCAATTTTAATCGGCCGCTTTTCGGGGATTTGGCCTTCGTAGGTTTGATAAATCGAATAGGAAAGTAGCGCCGTCAGATATTGGGTGACGGTTGCCCCATGTTTCTTTGAAAGAGCCAACAATTCGTTGGCATTGAACCTTCCGGTGATGATGCCGCGGCTTTCGTTTAAGGCGAACTTGTGGGCTTTGACGTGAAAAGCCGGGGTTTTGTCTTCGCGCTTTTGACCGGATTTATCGGCGTATTTGTTGAAGCTGTCTTCGGTTTCCTCGGGCGTCGGGGCTTGGTCGACCGTCAGCACGGTCCCGTCGTTTTTCAACTCGTGGCCGGCCAATTCGAAATACCGGAATACCAAGGCTTTTAAGAATTCCATGGCGGCGTAACCGTCGCATAGGCTGTGAAAGGATTCAACGCTGATGCGGTTTTGATAATAGAAAACCGAGAATAAGTAGTGGTTGTTGGTGGTCGGATCGACTTTCTGGTTGACGAGAGCCGGTTCCGGTTTGACGAGGGGTTTCTTGGGATTGGCTTCAAGATAATACCAAAAAAGACCATGTTTGATGCGGACGAACATCGATGGGAAACGAGGTGCTAAATCAATCAAAGCCTGCTGCAAAATGTCAGGTTTGACGATTTCCTTCAGATAACAGGCCACGCGATAGACGAAACTATCCTTGGTGTTTTTCAAGGCGGGATAGATCTTTGCGGCGTTATCTAGTTTGAACCAAGTGGTGTCCTTGAGGACTTGACGCGGCATATTGCTCTACTTTCGTTGAAGATTGGAAATCATTTTAATCAAATATTAATCTTTGGACTTAATTCATTATATATGCTTGTTATTATTTCGTAACATGTTTTTTATTGGAATGGTTAATTCATCGTGTAAAATTTTAATTGTCCCAAAAGAAAGGCGGTCCCCCATGGAAGAACGCCACTATCGAAAGACCTTCATGAGTCGATTAATCAACGCCTTTTTATGGTTGAACGGAACCCAGCGTATTTACGACAGCGTCAAGCTTTCCAATTGGTTCATCGATTCGCAAGGCCCCATCAATGCCTTACCCTACCGGGTCCCGCGCCTATTGACCTCGGGTTGGGAACAAACGATCATCGCCGACACGGTCTGCTTCATCAAAGCCGGGTTGCAACCGCACACCATCTTCTTTCTCCATGGCGGCGGCTATACCCAGCGCCCGACCCTGTTCCATTTCACGATGATTGACCTTTTGGTGGCCTTGACCGGCGCCAGCGTCATCATGCCGTTATACCCATTGGCTCCCAACCATACCTTTGAATCCGCCTATGACAAGGTAACCCGCATCTACGAGGAAACGCGTTTCATCGCCAAAAACCAGACCTTGACCTTGATGGGCGATTCGGCCGGGGGCGGCTTGGCCCTTGGTTTGTATTTGTGCCTGAACGAAAAGCACATCCCCCTGCCGGACAAACTCGTCTTGATCGCTCCTTTTTTGGACATCACTATGAAGAATCCCGGCATCGCCGCCATCGAACGCCGCGACCGGATGCTTGGTTCGATCGGCTTGATCGAAATGGGAAAAAGATGGGCCGGTTCCGCTTCGCGCGACGATTATCGGCTCAGTCCCATCAACGGCAACCTCTCCTTGGTCGATGACATCATGGTCGTCGCCGGGACCCAAGACGTCTTGTATCCCGATTGTGAACTGTTAGTCCAGAACCTCCGAAAACTTGAAAAGGAAGTCACCTTCATTATCGGAACCGATTTGCCCCACGATTATCCCTTAATGCCGACCGCCGAAGCCCGAGCGGCCGTCAAACGCATGGCCGAGTACATTTTAAAAGACGTCAAAGCCAAACGGCGCTTGCCGGCCGATTTGAGTTTATAAAAAGCATAAAATCCCCTATGATTAAATGGAGGTAACCGACATGAACAAATTTATGGACATCGCCATCCAGGAAGCCCAACTTGGCATCCATCACGGCCACGGAGGCCCCTTTGGGGCCGTCATCGTCAAAGACGGCCGCGTGATTGGAAAAGGCCACAACCAAGTCGTCAAAAACCAAGACCCGACTTGCCACGGCGAAATCATGGCCATCCATGACGCCTGCCACGCCCTGAACACCTTCGATTTGACCGGCTGCGAACTGTATACCACCGCGGAACCGTGCCCGATGTGCCTGGGCGCCATTTTGTGGAGCAACATTCGAAAGGTCTACTACGGATGCAACATCCTCGATACGGAGACGATCGGATTCCGCGACAAGGTTTTCTATGAGATGAACGAAACGGGTCAAAAGGACCAGCTGCTCAAAGAAATCGACCGCGACCAATGCCTTAAGCTATTCGAAGAGTATCAAAGCATCAAGGACAAGACCAATTACTAAATGAAAAAAGCACTCAAGGCGAGTGCTTTTTGTCTGCGATTGAATCTTCGTTTCTACTTGTCGCCCATCGTCATCGCCATGACCGCTTTGGCGGTATGGAGACGGTTTTCGGCTTCTTGGTAGACGATTGAATGCGGGCCATCAATGACCGAGTCTTCCACTTCGTTGCCGCGATCGGCCGGTAGCGCATGCATGTATTTGACGTCGGGATTGGCCAAGGCAATCATGCTTTCGGTGCACTTCCATCCTTTGTAGGATTCCAATAGATCGTCAACGACGACGGTCGATTGATTGGTGACCCAACTGCCCCAATTTTTCGGGATGACGATGTCGGCGCCCCGGAAGGCTTCTTCCATGTCGTGGGTAATGCGGAAGGATCCCCCGTTTTCAAGGGCGTTCTTTTGGGCTTTGGCGATAGCCCAATCGGGCAAGTCATACCCCATGGGATAAGCCAACGTCACGTCCATGGCGTAACGCGGGAAAAGTAGAATTTGCGATAAAGGAACGCTGATTGGCTTTTTATGGCTCTTGGCGTAAGCCCAAATGATCGAAACCTTGATGTGCTTCTTTTCAGGAAATACTTCTTGGATCGTCATCAAATCGGCCAAGGCTTGCATCGGATGGTAGAGGTCGTCTTGGAGATTCATGATCGGGACGGTTGACCACGCCGCCATTTCGCGCAGGTATTTGTTGCCGACGCCCCAAAAGCAGTTACGACAGGCGATGCCGTGTCCAAACGAAGACAAGATGATGGCCGTGTCTTTGGCGCTTTCCCCGTGGGAGATTTGCATCATCGAGGAGTCGAGATAGGTGCCGTGTCCGCCTAATTGGGCTAATCCGGCTTCCATCGAATTGCGGGTCCGGGTCGATTGTTCAAAGAAAATCAAGAACGCGGTTTTATTGGTCAGATAGGAAGTTGGGACATTGGTCAAGAATTTGTGTTTGAGATCGACGGATACTTCCAAGAGTTTGTCGATTTCTGGTTTGGTCCATTCCTCGAGGGTGATGAAATGGCGACCTTTGAATAATGGCTTCATATATTGCTCATCTCCTTTGTTGATGTTGCACATATTGCAGCGGCATGGCGGCGTATAACGCCGCGGCGATGACGAGGTCATGCTTGCGGGTCTTTTCGTTCGGGGCGTGGGCTTCCTTTTCGTCGCCGGGCCCAAAACCGACGCACGGGATCCCGTAACGGCCCATGATGGTGACGCCGTTGGTCGAGAAGGTCCATTTGTCGACGATCGGTTCTTTAACGAACAAGCCCCGATAAGATTGGACCGCGGCTTGGCAAGCCGGATGCGCTTCTGGAATGACCCAGGTCGGGAAATAGGATTCGGTCGGATAGACGAGGCCGGTATAGGAGGGCCGCGAGTAATCGTACATGGTCACGTCGGCTTGGACCGCTATCACCGAGGGAAGAGCCCGTATTTCTTCGAGGGCCGAAACATGGCTCTCTCCGGCGGTCAGCCGACGGTCGATCGAAATCCAGCAGCCGTCGGCCACGGCGCAGCGTGACGGCGAGGAATGGAAGATCTCGCTGATGGTCATCGTGCCTTTGCCGAGGAAGGCGTCGTCTTTCAGGCGATGATTCAATTGTTGGATGTCGAGGATGATCGGCGCCATTTTATAAATGGCGTTATCGCCTCTTTCAGGAGCGCTCCCGTGGCAGCTGACGCCGCGTACGGCCACTTTGATTTCCATCCGGCCGCGGTGACCGCGGTAGATGCGACAGGAAGTCGGCTCGGTAATCACGACGAATTCGGGTCGGATTTTGTCTTCCTCGATGATGTATTGCCATGGCAATCCGTCGCAGTCTTCTTCTTGGACGGTCCCGGTCACGAGCAAGGTATAGTCGTCTTCGAGTTTCAAATCTTTGATGATCTTGCCGGCATAGACCATCGAGGCCATACCGCCTTCTTGGTCGCTGGCCCCACGGCCGCCGATATGGACTTCGTCTTCATATCCTTGGTAGGGGTCGAACGTCCAATTTTTGATTTCGCCGATGCCGACGGTGTCGATATGGGCGTCCATGGCGATCAAATGAGGGCCGTGGCCGATGAAACCAAGAACGTTGCCCATTGGATCGATCTCGACGCGGTCGAAACCGACTTTTTCCATCTCCTTTTTGATGCGGAGGATGACGTCTTTCTCTTGGCAGGATTCGCTTGGGATGGCGATCATGTCGCGGAGAAAGGCCGTCATGTCCTTTTGATAATTCTCGGCGCGGGCCAATATTTCATTGAAGGGAATGTTTTTCATAAAGTCTGGCCTCGCTTTTCTTTGATCAATCGGTCATAAGCGAACACCTTTTCGTATTCATGGTTCCAAAATTCGATGTGCTTCATGCTGTCGAGATAACTCTGGGAGTAGCCGAACTTGAGCCAATCTTTTTCCTTTTGGTGGAAAAGCCGTTCCTTGACTTCCGGTACCCGGGCGTCTTCGACGTCGGCGTCGGTGATTTTAAGGAAGATGTCTTTGAACCAACGCTTCAAGACAAAGTCTTCGGTCTCCAAGACGCGCCGGTTCAAATCATGCATCACGCTGTTATAGCGGTCAAAACCGTCGGTGGCCACGGTCACCACGTTGTCATCGGGTCCAAGGCGCAAGTACTTGGCCATTTTGATGGCGCCGATGATATTGCAAATGCCGGACACCCCGAACAAATCGACCATGGATTCGGCAACATCCTTCTTGACTCCGTAATACTCGAGAATCTGGGGTGTGTCATGGATGATTTTGAGCCCGCGGACCGAGTCTTCGTCTTTGATCAAAGCGATGAAATCGGTCGTCAAGATATTGTGAATCAAGGTGCACATCTTGTCGCCGATGCCTTCGATTCGGTGTTGACCCCGTCCGCCGTTGGTCAACGTCGAACATTCATATGGTTCTAAGGCGGCGACTTTCGCTTCCGGGAACACCATTTTGATGTGATCGCCGGCGGCTAAGGTCCCGGCGCTGCCCGGTGCCGAGGCGTAACAGGCGATGCGCCCATTGCCGATGCCTTTGACGGCTTCGACCGCGGCTTGGCCGGTCACGTGTCGGTGAAAACGGTAATTGGGCAATAATTCGAACTGAGCCAAGGTCCGGTTAACTGGGTTCTTCTTCAGTTCATATGTACGTTCGAGCGTCAAGATGACGTCGGATTCGGTTCCGGGCGTCAAATCGAGTTTAGCGCCGTAGCGCCGAATCCGGTCATAGCGTTCTTTGCTCATGTTGTCGGGCATGATCACGATCGAATCGTATTTCATCAAATTGCAAATGTAGGAAACCCCGATGCCGAAATTTCCGGTCGAAGGCCCAAGAATCGTATGGGTGCCAGGAATGATTTCCTTGTCGACGCAGCCTTCGATCAGCGTCGAATACGCCGGGCCGACCTTATGCGATCCCGAAGGGAAATACTTACCCAACAAGACCACGATGTTGGCTTTGACCCCGGTCATTTCCGGCGGCAGCACGATTTTGTGGACTTGGTTGTTTTGGTCCTTCCACGTGATGTTGAATAGGTTGAGGGGATCCAGTTCGTTTTCGGTGGCTTTCAAGGCCGCGGCCCGCACTTTGGGGTCCAGCCGATCGGGAAAGGCCATCTCTTCGTAGGTGGGTCCAAAAGGTACTTTGCTCATGTTATTTAACTCCATTCTTCCGAATATATTGCTCGACTTCGTCGATGTTCGGTTTAATCAATTGACGGACGCGACCGGTCTTTTGGGCATTGACCGGATCTTTGAGCCCGTTGCCGGTCATGATGACGGTGACCGATTCCTCGGGACGAATCACCCCTTGCTCGACGGCGGCGGCGACGCCAGCTAATGAAGCGACGCCGGCCGGTTCCCCGAATATGCCTTCGGTTCGCCCCAATAACGCCATCGATTCGAGGATGGCTTCGTCGGAGACGTCGATCCAGGCCCCTTGGGTATTTTCGACGGCGCGCATGGCTTTGATCGGATTCCGGGGCACCCCGACCGCGATGCTGTCGGCCAAGGTATTCTCTTCGGTTTTCACCAATGGTTGTTTGGTTTTGGCCGCGGTCACGAAGGGGGCGCATCCCCGGCTTTGGACCCCGAGCAATTTCGGGATGCGGTCAATCAATCCCAGTTGCCGAAAATCATAAAGCCCTTTATAAACGCCGGCGAGGGAACATCCGTCCCCGACCGAAATGGCAATCCAATCAGTCGGCTGGAAATCCAATTGCTCGCATATTTCCAAAGCGACGGTTTTCTTGCCTTCGACCAATAAAGGGTTGATGGCGGCGTTGCGGTTATACCAGCCGTATGTGGCGATGGCTTCTTTCGAGAGGCGGAAGGCGTCGTGATAATCGCCGTCGACCATCAAGACGTGGGCGCCATAGATCGATAATTGCGTCAATTTGCCGATCGGGGCCCGCTTCGGCACGAAGATGACGCTGCTTAGTCCCATGTGGGCGGCATGGCAGGCCAAACTCGAGGCGGCATTGCCGGTCGAACTGCAGGCGATCGTGGTCGCGCCGATTTCCAGCGCCTTCAAGACGGCGACGCCGCTAGCGCGGTCTTTGGTGGACCCACTCGGATTCAGTCCTTCGTCTTTGACATAAAGCGTGTTAAGCCCGATTTCTCGAGCCAAGCGATCGGTCCGGTATAAGGGCGTCCCGCCGATGCGAAGCATGCGTGGGGCCAGGTCCAGTTTGACAGGAAGCAAGGGCCCGTAGCGCCACATCGACCCATCATGGTTATCGCTTAGCGTCTCTTTGTTGAACTGTGGGCGCAGCGCTTCATAATCATAAACGACATCGAGGATGCCCAGCTCACCGCAATGGGGGCAAGTATACATGACCGCGTCGGTTTCAAACCGTGCGTGGCAGATCGTGCATTTATAGTTAATCATCATATTTCCCATATAATCTTACTCTTTTATGCCATCTTTTCAATCATATCCCGAAGCAGGTTGGCGGCCACTTCGCTCCGGTATCCGGCGCTGGATCTTTGGTCATCAATCGGGTGGATAATCGATAGATAATAATCGACAATTCGCGGCAAACCAGCCTTCAATTTCGTGATCGTCATGTTTTGGAACGTGCTTTCGAATTCGGGTGATCGAACGACCGTGGGGGCCACGGCCCCAAACGCCAGCCGTAAATCATTGAGGCGACCTTGTTCGATC
>CAZBUP010000007.1:0-8405 GCA_964495145.1 uncultured Staphylococcaceae bacterium
CCCCTTTGACTTTGTTGGTCGCCGTTTCGGCGATTTGGTAAAAGACATGGTTGGATATGCCCATGCTTCCGAGTTTGGTGTAGTTATCGATATAAACGTATTGGGCCATAGTTACTTCCTTTCATCCATCAAGGTTATTTTACACTATCGAAAGCATTCTTAATAATGTTTGGAAAGCGATTCGATATCCATCATGCTTATCCGCCTTATTCTAGAATACTGAGAACCTTCTCGACCACATGGTCGACCGTGAATCCGAAATGTGACATGGCCACCGGTCCGGGAGCGCTGACCCCGAAGGAATCGATACCAAGATGATGATAGGCATACTTGTCCCAGCCGAAAGTCGATAAAGCTTCGATCGACAGAACCTGGCAGCGGCATTTACCTAGAACCTTCCTCATATAACTATCGGTTTGTTTTTCAAACAGGAACATTGACGGCATGGAGACGATCCGAAGGTCGATTCCTCGTTCGATCAGTATCTTTTGGGCTTCGATTGCCAAAGATACTTCGCTTCCGGTCGCCACGACGGTGAAGTCGGGATCCTTCTTTTTGGAGGGACTGACGACGTAAGCGCCTTTTTCAACTGCCTCCGGAGAACTATGGGCTAATAACGGAACGCCTTGCCGTGTCAAGACCAGGGCCGTTGGCGTCTCCTTGGAAGTGAGGGCAATCTTATAGGCTCCCCAGGTCTCATTGGCGTCAGCCGGCCTCATAACGTTAAAATTGGGGATACTGCGAAGCATCGCTAGTTGATCAATGGGTTGATGGGTAGGTCCGTCTTCCCCTAAGGCCACTGAGTCGTGGCTGAAAAGGTAAATGCTTGGGATGTGGGATAAGGCTCCTAAACGCAATGCAGGTTTGATGTAGTCAGAGAAAATCAAGAAAGCCCCAGCGTAAGTCAATAAGCCGCCGTGAAGCTGCATCCCGTTTTGAATCGCCCCCATGGCGAATTCGCGAATGCCGAAGTTGATGTTGCAGCCCTCAGGATGGCTAGGGGTCATATCGACGAGGTTCTTAACCCCGGTCATCACGCTTTTGGCCACGTCGGCGCTTCCCCCGACGATATTGGGAAGCGTGGCATGCAGTTTTTCAAGGATCTGCAGCGAGGTGTTTCTCGTCGCGTCCTTATAGTCGCTTGGAAAGGTTACATCCATCTTGTCAAGGATAGGCGATAGCTTCTTTTCTAGCCCTTGTTCGTATGAAGCATATGCTTCAGGATTATTGGCTCTGGCAATCTTCTCCAGTCGCTTATAACGGTTATAGGCGGCTTTGCCACGCTTTGCGAATGTAGTCTTGAAATGGGCTTTCACTTCTTCGGGAATCGTAAATGGCGGATAATCGAAACCGAATTTGGCCTTGGCGGCATTTCCGTCTTCTTCTCCCAAAGGCGCGCCATGGACTTTGAAGGTGCCTTGGTTCTTGGACCCATAGCCGATGATCGTCTTCATGATGATGAGATTCGGCTTGTCAGTGGATTTTTTGGCCTTCTTGAGGGCCTTATGGATGGCGTCGAGGTCATTGCCGTCAGCCACGTGGAAAACGTTCCATCCGGCGCTACGGAACCGTCCTTCGACGTCTTCGGAGAACGACATCGATAGTGGTCCGTCAAGCGTCACGTCGTTACTATCGTAGACCATGATCAACTTATTGAGTTTTTGATGGCCGGCGAACGATATCGCTTCTTGGGAAATGCCTTCCTGAAGACAGCCGTCGCCATGAAGGACATAGGTATAATGGTCAATCAAGCCAAGGTCGGGGTATATAGCCGATAATGTGCGTTCCGCTAGCGCCATCCCGACGGCTTGGGCGATGCCTTGGCCCAATGGGCCGGTTGTCGCGTCGATACCGGGGGCGATGCCCACTTCGGGATGTCCGGGCGTCTGGCTGCCCATTTGACGGAACGATTTCAGCTGTTCCATGGGTAAGTCATAACCCGCCACGTGCAACACGGCGTATAAAAGCATGCTGGCGTGGCCCGCCGACAAGACAAAACGGTCGCGGTTGATCCAGCTTGGATGCCGGGGATCGGAATTGAAGTGCTTGGTGAATAACGCGTACATGAAGGGGGCGCTTCCAAGCGCCATGCCCGGGTGACCGCTTTTGGCTTTATTGGTGCCGTCAATCGCTAACGCGCGAATGGTGGCGATGCTTAAGTCTTGGATATTCAATTTACTCATTCTCCTTCTTGTCGATGGTGATGCCGAGGTCGGCTAACTGGTCGGGATCGACCGGGGCCGGGGTCTTTTCTAAAGGTCCAACCGCGCTTAAATTCTTTGGGAAGGCGATCACGTCGCGGATGTTATCGGTCCGAGCGACGATCATCGTCATCCGGTCGAGCCCGAAGGCAATGCCGCCATGGGGTGGGGTCCCGTAATTGAAGGCTTCGATGAACCAGCCGAATTTCCGTTTGATGTCATCGTCCGACATCCCCAAAATCGTGAATATTTTCCTTTGGAGCGTCTTATCGTAAATACGCATCGAACCACCGCCGGCCTCATAGCCGTTGATGACGATGTCAAACGTCAAGGACCGGACCCGACTCGGGTCGATTTCCAAAAGAGGTACGTCTTCATCCAACGGCCGGGTGAACGGGTGATGGGCGCTGACGAGGTGGCCTTGGTCGTTTTTCTCGAAAAGCGGGAACTCAGTCACCCAAAACATCGAGGTTTTCGTTTCGTCGATGAGATGGAACTGCCGAGCCAGGAAATTGCGGACCGCCCCGAGCCCAAAGTGGAAGGTCTTGAATTCATCGCCAAAGGCGATAATCAAAGCGTCGCCTTCTTGAAGTGACAAGGCGGCGATCAATCCGTGGATGGTCACTTCGTTAAGGAATTTGGTGAATGAACCCGTCAAGGTGCCTTCGGCCATTTTAAGGATCTGGGCCGGCTTCAATCCGTATTTGCGCAGTTCGAGATTCAGTTCGTCGGCCACTTTTCTGGATAAGTCCAAACCTTCTTTTGGCAAGACGAGCGCCTTGATGAAGGAAGCGGTTTGGAAAGCCTCATAGGATGAATCCTGAAGGAGTTTCTTCACATCCTTAAGTGGCAAATCGAAGCGCAAATCGGGGCGGTCGCTCCCATAATGGGTGACCGTATACTCATAGGTGTATTGCTTTAGCGGTAGAGGAATGTCTTCCTGACGCAACTCTTTCCAAATCCTCTGCAAGACCGGTTCCATTAGAGCTAAGAATTGGTCTTGGCTTAAGAAACTGGCTTCGATGTCGACTTGGGTGAAATCCGGTTGACGGTCGGCCCGCAGGTCTTCGTCGCGGAAACATCTAGCGATTTGGTAATATCGCTCCATGCCCCCGATCATCAATAGTTGCTTGTATATTTGCGGCGACTGCGGCAAAGCATAAAAACTGCCGTGCTGAAGACGGGAAGGCACCAGGTAATCGCGGGCGCCGCCCGGGGTCGAAAGGGTCAACACCGGGGTCTCGACTTCAATGAATCCGTTGGCGTCCAAATATTCGTGGAACAGCTTAACGATACGACTCCGGGTGATCAGCTTTTCCTGCATGACCGGGCGCCGTAAGTCGAGGTAGCGGTACTTCAGCCGCGTTTCTTCAAGGGCGTCAGTCACGTTATCGATGATCATCGGCGGGGTTTCGGCTTGGCTGATGACTATCAGTTCACTGACAAGGACTTCGATCGCCCCGGTTTTGAGGTTGGGGTTAGCGACGTCTTTCTTACTGACGACGCCGCGAGCTTGAATCACGTATTCGTTACGAAGGTCGGGCACGAGGCTCGGGTCTTTGACGAGCAGTTGGACGATGCCGCTACGATCGCGTAGATCAATGAAAAGCAAGGATCCGAGGTTCCGTTTCCGGGCGACCCAACCGACTAAAACGACCGATTTTCCGACATCGGCTAGTCCAAGCGTGCCGTTATAATGGGTTCTTTCCATAATTATTCAGGCTCCTTTTCATCGTGGCACTGGCATTTGCCATCATCGCAATCGCATTCATCGCCTTCCTGGCAGTGGCATTCATCATCGCATTCGCATTCTTCGCCGCATTCACAACCTTCGCCTTCTTGGCATTGGCAGCCGTGATCGTGATGATGGCTGTAGGCTTTGCGCAAATATGACAGTAAATCTTTTAGAGGGATGGCTTCTTGCGTTTGAGTATCGAGATTCTTTATGGTGACTATTTCTTTTTTCAGTTCTTCTTCGCCCACAATCAGAGCGAACTTCGCCCCTAAGCCGACCGCAGCCTTGATTTGGGCCTTGATGTTTTTCGGCTCGTATGAGAGGTCGGTGGCTAATCCGGAAGTGCGCAGCAGCATGGCGATGGCATAGGCATAGGGCACTTGGTCAGCCCCAAGCGGCATCACGAAACACTCGATTGCATGGCTGAGGTCGGGGGCGATCTTCAACTCGTTAATGAGGGCGATGATCCGTTCAAGGCCGAGACCAAAGCCGACTCCCGGGAGTTCTTTACCGCCCAGTTCGGCTAGAAGATTGTCGTAATGGCCACCGGCGCCGATGGCGCCGTAGGATTTTCCGACTTCATCGGTCAAATGGTATTCGTAGACCACGTGGGAGTAATAATCGAGACCGCGCACCAACTGGTCGTCGATGATGTAGGGAATCTCGTATTGGTCAAGGTAGTGGCGTACGTCGCTAAAATACTTCTGGGCGGACTCGCTTAAATAATCGCCAATCTTGGGAGCATCTTTCGCCACGGCTTGGTCAGCCGGCACTTTGCAATCGAGGATTCTTAACGGATTGACTTCATACCGATTTTGGCAGTCCGGGCACATGCCTTCTATTTTCGGAGCGAAATAGGCCTTCAACGCGGCGCGATAGCGGTCGCGGCTGTCTTGGTCGCCCAGGCTGTTGATTTTGACCTGCAGCGACTTGAAACCCAGGGTTTGAAGGATGTAGCTCCCCATCATGATGGCTTCGACGTCGTTGATCGGCGAAGCGATGCCGACAGCTTCGATCCCGAATTGATGGAATTGGCGGAACCGTCCCAGTTGGGGCCGCTCATAGCGAAAGGCCGGGCCTTCGTAATAAAGTTTGATGGGTAGGTTACCGGTCTTGTCGAGTTTTTGGTTGACGATGGCGCGCATGGCCCCGGCAGTCAGTTCCGGGCGCAAGGTCAACGATCGCTCGCCTTTGTCGCGGAAGGTGTACATTTCCTTGCGGACGATGTCGCTGCCCTCGCCGACGCTGCGGGTGAAGAGCTCGGTATGTTCGAAAATCGGGGTGCTGATCGGCTGATAGCCGTAAATGCCGGCCACTTGTTTCATCAAGGCGATCACTTCTTCATAGAGGCGGGCTTCCATTCCGACGATGTCGTGGGTGCCTTTGGGTAATTGATAGTCCATAGATGCTCCTTTATCAGTGAATCAAGCGGTGTACTTCATAGACGCCGGTCACGTTCAATAAGATGTTGATGATGTCGTTGAGCCTTTTAGCGTCGCTGACGAGAATTGTCGCTGCGATGGTGGTTTGGGCCGTCTGCGTGTGCAGCTTGGCGTTGATCGAGGTGACGGCCACTTTCTGCGAGGTCAAGGCCGTCATCACGTCGATGAGGAGATTGACCCGGTCGCCGCAGGTCAGGTTCAAATCGACCGGATAGGTCGCCATTTCCAAGTTGTCATTCCAATGGACTTCGGTCAGCCGTTCGGATTCGGAACGGATATTTGGGCAGTTGAGCCGATGGATGGTGATCCCTTTGCCTTTGGTGATGAAACCGACGATGTCGTCGCCCGGGATCGGGGTGCAGCAGTTGCCGAGGGTAACGGCGACTTTCCCGGCGTTGGGGACGATGACCGGGACGTTCGAGGGTTCGCTTGATTTCTTGGTTAAGTTCAAGACGAACTTCTTCTTGATCTTGAGAAAATCAATCACGGCCGAAGGCTGCGGGTTGCGGTTGCACATCCCGACGAACAAATCGTCCAAATTATCGAAATGGAAGGTTTCAAGCACCGTATGTTGATTGAGCAGTTCCATCATTTCCTTCTCGTCGAAGCCGCGGTCTTTGAAGGCGTCGAGACAGCTGGCCTTGCCTTTGGCAACCTTCTCTTCCTTCATCAACTCGTTGTTCTTCTTTAAGAGGAACTTGCGGATGTGGCCCTTCGCCGACGAGGTGCGGACGATCTTCAGCCAGCCTTCGTTGGGGCCGGGCGAATTGGGATTGGTCTTGATTTCGACGACGTCGCCGGTCTTCAATATCGTGTTTAAAGGCACGAGGGTGCCATTGACGATGGCCCCGACGGCGGTGTCGCCGACCCCGGTATGGATGCGGTAGGCGAAATCAAGCGGGGTCGACCCCGTCGGCAGGTCGATGACTTTGCCCATTGGGGTGAAGATGTACACGAAGGTGTCAAAGATATCCTTGGATAGGTTTTCCATGACTTCTTTGGCGTCTTCGGTATCGTCGGTGATGTTGATGAAATCGCGGAACCAGAAGAGCTTTTCCTCGATTTCCTTTTGCTCGGTCTTGGCGTTGTAGTTTCGTCCCTCTTTGTAGCGCCAATGGGCGGCGACGCCGGTCTCGGCGATTTCGTCCATTTCTTTGGTCCGGATTTGGACTTCGTAAATCTGCCCGTCGCCGGAAACGATCGTCGTGTGGAGCGACTGGTAAAGGTTTGGTTTCGGCATGGCGATGTAGTCTTTGAACCGCCCCGGGATCGGGGTGTAAGTCGCATGGACGAGCCCGAGGATCTCATAGCAGTGCAAGACGGTGTCGGTCACGATGCGGATGGCCAAAATGTCGTAGATTTCATCGAAATTCTTGCCAAGCTGATAAATCTTCTTATAGATGGAATAAATGCTTTTGACCCGCGACTGCATGTCAAAGGGAATCTTGTCGGCGAAGATGATGTCGGCGATGCGCTTTTTGATGTCGTCGAGCGAGCGCTGCCGATTCTTGTTCTTGTTCTCAAGCAAGGTGGTGACTTGGATGTATTTTTCGGGTTCGAGATATTTAAGGCAAATGTCTTCGAGCTCGCTCTTGATTTGGAACATGCCCAAGCGATGGGCGATCGGGGCGAAAATCTCGAGCGTCTCCCGCGACAAGGCGATTTGGCGGTGTTTCGGCAGTGAATCGAGCGTCCGCATGTTATGAAGCCGATCGGCCAATTTGATGATGATGACGCGGATGTCCCGTGCCATCCCGATGAAGATCTTGCGGTGGTCCTCGGCGTGCTTGTCGGCGTTCTCCCGATGCGAGAGTTTCAACCGTTGAATTTTGGTCAACGAATCGACGATGGTGGCCACGTCTTCGCCGAAAGCCTCTTTGATGTCATCGACGGTGACCGCGGTGTCTTCGACCACGTCGTGAAGAAGTCCGGCGGCAATGGTGACCGGCCCGGCTTGGAGCCGCGCCAGGATGTAAGCCACCTCGATCAGGTGGTGGATATAGGGTTCGCCCGATTGCCGGAGGATGCCCCGGTGCTTATGCTCGGCAAATTCGTAAGCCCTTTGGATTAACTGGCGGTCTTCGGCGTTATTGATATAGGGATAAAACAACTCTTGAACTTCTTCAAAGGTGTGGAGGGTTTTCGTTTGTCCGACCAGTTCGCTCATACTTATACTTGATAATTATATATTATCAATAACCTATTACAAAGTTTTTAGGCGATTATCGGCGAAATCGGCTTGTTTTGTGTTCATTACCTTGTTTTTTCTTTCATTTTGACTATTTCCCAATGATTTGACGCATAACAAAAGGGCCGCGATTTTCATCGCGACCCTAGCGTCAATCTATTGGGTTTTGAAGTCGGGTGACTTCTAACGAGCCGAGATTAGGCGGCCGGGGTGGTAATCACGTAGTCAACGGTGCAAAGGCCGAGTTTCCAAGTGCCGAGCGTGTTGCTGGAGTGATAGAGGACACCGATGATGTCGAAGGTTTCGCCGGAGGTATTCAATGACGTAATCAAAGTGTTGATCGCGGTGCGGCCGGTACCTTCCGCCGGAACGGCGGTTTCGTACGCGAGCGAGAAGAATGAATAACCAGTAATGGTGACACCGTCGAAGGTGATGACGTAGTTATTGGCAGAGGGGGTTCCCACTGGGCCAACGGTGACGTCATTCAAACGGATCAATTGTCCGCTTAAGGAAGTGTCGGTACCCATGCGGGCGGTTAAAGCGGCGCCATCAGCGATGACGACTGGTTCAACGGCCGGATCGGCTTCGGCTTCGTACAAGGTAATCGCGGCCGCGTCTAATTCGGCGGCTTGGTTATAAATCTTGTAGGTGCCGGTCACGTCAACGACGTTGCCGACGAGGAGGGTATCTTTAAGGACGGCTGGGCTTTCATAAACGTTGAGGGCTTGTTGGGTGGCTTGATCTTCTAAGAAGATCGAACCGCCGTTGATGCCGACGACGACACCACGAGTGGTGTAGACGGTGGTAGCAACGCCATGAGCGAGGATGTTAGGAATCGT
>CAZBUP010000007.1:8505-43045 GCA_964495145.1 uncultured Staphylococcaceae bacterium
CTGGTGTCTAGTTCGATGTCATAGTTGCCATCGGTCAAGACTTTGAAGTTCTTAGGAGTATAGCCGCCGCCTTCACCCATGGTGGTGTCCGGATCGACGATGGTGATGGAACTGGTGAAGCCGATTTGGCCATCCCAGACACCGTTAACCGTAATCTGCCATTCTTCGTCGACAAAGAGGTCTAACGCTTCGAAGGTGAATACGTTTTCGCCGGTAGCCTTTTCCATGATGTAGTCTTCACTGTCCGGATCCCATTGGGGATCTGAGAACGAACCGACCACGCGGTAGACGTTTGTGTCTTCCGTAGGCTCTGACGAGACTGGTTCGCTACTACTTGACGGGGTAACGGAACTTCCGCATGCGCCTAATACAAGCAGCAATAAAGGTAATAGAATTAGTTTCTTTTTCATTATTTATTTTTTTCCTCCTTATCTATTACAAGATAATCATACTGAATCGGTTTTGGGATGTAAATAAAAATGAAATATAAATATTAGTCGAAAGATTGCACCATGAACACGAGTTCCGCACGCGATTTATACGTCTGGACTTTTAAAAATCCGTTGAGATTGATGGAAGGGGACGTGCCGATTTTGTCCTTTGATACCCCAAATCCGAGGATTTTCCGGTCAAAACCGAGCGGGGTAGCCAAATAACGGCCGTCTTTGATGAATTTCAATTGGTCGGACCTTAGGCCCTGCAGGCGGAAGAGCGGAGCCTTAAACCCCTGACCGAATGGGCCGAACGCGCGCAGTGTTTCATAATTCTCGAAACTGATTTCGTGTAACCCGATGCTGAGGGTTTTGGCGGTGACCGGCGGCACTTCCACGGTTTGAAAATAACCAGTGAAAGCCGCTTTGAACTCGTCGAATCGATGGGCTTCGATCGTCAACCCGCCGGCGTTAGCGTGCCCGCCGCCCTTTATATAATAGGAACGTAGCTTTTCGAAGGCTTCGATCAGGTTGTATCCAAGTGGGGTCCGGGCGCTTCCGACCAGTAATGTCGGATCGGCCGAATCAACGGTAAAAACGGCCACCGGCCGTTCATATTGGTTGACGAGGCGATTGGCCAAAAGGCCGATCAAACCCTCTTTTTCATTGGATAGATAGACAATGGCGGCCGCTTCTTCTTCAATCTCGGGCAAGGCGATGATGGCGCTATTGGTCAATTCCTTACGCGAACGATTCGTTTCTTTGATCCACTGGGCCAAGACCATGCGTTCGCCGGCGTCGTCGCTCAGGAAGTATTTGACCAAACGGTTGATGGTGCTGTTCTCAGTCAAACGGCCGATGGCGTTAATGGACGGGGCGATCGTCATCGCCATCACGTTTTCATCGATGGGTTCCTCGCTCAATAAGGTCAAAGCCGGGAATTTCTTATCATTGATAGTCGCTAAGCCGAGCCGGACTAAATCCCGGTTCCCGTTATACAGCGGCATCATGTCGCTGATGGTGGCAATGCTGGCCAAGGCCAGGTGATAGGGTTCGGTTCGCTCCAATAAGGCTCGCGAGAGCATCAAGGCCATGACCGCCCCGCAGTATGGAAACGGGTTTTTGGAGATGATGGGATGGAGAACGCCTGCGTTTTGGGGGATAAAGGACGATATCTCATGATGGTCGGTAATGATCACTTCCAAGCCGAGTTCATAGGCAAGGGCGACGGCTTCGTGGGCGTTGATGCCGTTATCGACGGTAATGATGAGCCGATAGCCCTTGTCGTGGATTTCCTTGACCTTGTCGCGATGGAGGCCGTAGCCGTCTTGATACCGGTTGGGCACATAGTAACCAACTTCGTAATCCAAGCATTTGAAAGCATCGACGAGAATCGAAGTGGCCAAGACCCCGTCGGCGTCATAATCGCCGTAAACGACGATCTTTTCCTGATGGGCCATCGCCTGGCGGATCCGCTTGACGATGGATGATAGATCTTCATAATCCGATAACGGCGGCAAGTCGGCGTCGCTTAAAGGACGGACGAGCTGCCCATAAGCAGTTTCGTCAAGTTGATAGAAATCCAATAGTTTTTGTAAAAAGGTCATCCTATATATTATAAAAGAAAAGACAGCGATGCTGTCTAATCATTAATGCCGATGAAGATGGCTTCTTGCGGTTCAGCGCTCTTTGGTTCGACGGTCGGTTTGACGCGACGGGGTTTGCGCTTCGGCAGTTTGCTTTGGAGATTCCACTTGCTGAAGATGCGGGCAAACCATAGACTGATCGGGCTCAAGAGGGCCAAGATCAAAATCAAGGCCACACCGATACCAACCGTGGTGCCGGCGAATAACGGGCTCATGGCCGTCGGGCCGAAACCAAAGAAATTCAGCGCGGCGTAGAAAACGAGCCCGCCGACGACGTAAATCAAAGCGGCCGAGTAACTGACGGCTTTCCTCGATTGTTCAATGCGGACGTCGATGGCGCTTTCGGTCTTGGGGGCTTCCCCGATCAATTCCTTCTCTTTAGAGAAGATGACGAGGCCTAAGTAAATGACCACCAAGGCGACTAGGTACATCGACAATCCGGCAATCGTCAAGGACGGCATCCGGGTCAATAGGAAGAACGTTAAAGCGATGAAACTGCTCAGCGAGGTAACGGCGAAGAGCGAGATCATCCGGGCTAAGAAATATCGGGCGGCGATATAAAGCATGGCCGCGGCGACCCCGACCAGTAAGCCTAAGGCCAGCTGACCAAGCGCGGGTTGGGCGCTGACGCTTTGAACGGCGTGGACGCTCACCATCGAGACTTCTTCGTCGGCATCGATGCCGTAAACAACGTTTTGCAGCACTTCTTCAAGCGTGCCGGTATACAGGTTGACGCCGTCGTCGAATGAAGCCGCTTCGCTGCCATCGTAGGCGACGGTGCTCGTCATGACGTAGAAACGATAGTCGACCTCGACTTCTTCTTCGATGCGGGTCAATTCGTGGAAGGACACGTCTTCATAACTGATCGGTGCTTCTTCGACGGTCAAATAAGCGAGGATATGGTCTTCGACGTAGGCGGCGCTTTCGATGTCGCTGCGTTCGGTCACTTCGAAGTAGACGCGTGCGCTGACGCTATCGGCCGGCGGGGTAATCAATGCTTGGCTCGTCAGCGAGAGGAACAACGTCAAGGCGACGCCTAAGAAAGCCACCAAGCCGGAAGCAATCCCGATCCGGGCGACGCTTTTGGAATAATTGAGATGGGCGAATCGGCCAAAGTAAGTCTGTTTTTCTTCCTTCATGGTATCCGGGATTTTGCTGCCGTCGACGGCGAAGGCGCCGTAACGGGCACTCAGGCTCGGTTCGTTGGCCACGAGCCAGAACATCCCCTTCAATCCAAACAGGACGAAGACTAGATTGGCGACGCCGCCCAACATGAGATAGACCGAGAAATTGCGGACGAGGTTACCGCCGAGGATGTAGGTCAAGAGGCCAAACAAAAGGGTGACTACCGTCAAATCGATGAGCGGCCAAGTCATCTTTCGGCTGGCTTCGATATTGGCCTTTTTAAGGCTGCGGCCCCGATAGATCTCGTTACGGAATTTGTGGGCGAACAAGACGCCGCCCAGCAAGGTCAACAAACCGACCCCCAACATGGCGATGATGGTGGCTGAAGACAGTTGCAAACCCAGCAAGTTGAAAGCCAAGGTCGTGAAGAACAGCGAGGCGCCGGTCGCCGTCAAGATGGCCACCGACAAAAGTTTGTAGAAATATACCACCACGCCGATGACGATGACTAGCGCGATAATCGAAGCCAATAAGGTTTGCGACCATGATAAGCCGATGTTGCGGCCGAATGACAAGACATCTTCGATCGAAGCCGCGACCGGCGCTTCAAACAGAAACTCGACGTCGTAGTCAAGCGGGGAAGCGTTAAAGAGATTGACGTAATAGAAAGCCGTTTCGTTGGCTTGGGTAACGGCGCTTGTCGGATAGAGGTTGTTCTCGTCGGCGGTGCCGTATTTGCTTAAATCCAGGGCAGCCGTGATTTCGGTTTGGTCTTCTTCATCCCACCACAAGGCTTTGTAGTTGAATTGCAGGAGGACTTTGTTGGCCACTTCTTGATTGGTTTGCGATTCTTCGTAAGTATCGCCTTCCAAGCGGTTGGCCCACAGGAGAATATAAGCTTGTTGGTTGATTTCTTCGCCGGTGGAACCGGATTCCTCGTCGATGCGCTGGGCTTCGGCGATGATGTGATCGATGAAGTAGCTCGGATCGCTCAGGGGAATGACCACGTGGGGGTATTGGCCTTTGTAGTCGACCCGGGCGGTCACGTCTTTGAACATTTCGTCACCGACGGCGCACACGTCGGTCGTCGTGCAGATGGAAAAATCTCCGTCGAAGCTTAAGTAATTGCGGATTCTTTCGTAGGCGGTTTCGGTATCTTCACCCAAAGTGACCCGAATCTGATTGGCCCCTTCGGTTTCGATTTCGTATTTGGTGACCAAAGCGGTTTCCAAGCGGCTTTCCATCGTTTCGGCCATGGCGGCGACTTCGCCTTCGGGGATGACGGCGTCTTCGTTGTCTTTATCGATCAGGCGGTAAACCATCTCGCGGCCGGATGAAAACTCCAAGTTGCCGTGGGTAGTTTGCACCAAGTTCGTGAAATTCAACGCCATGCCGATGATCAGGCTCGAGGCGATGGTCAGATAAGTGATTAAGCGCCGCATATCGCATCCTCCGAATGATTAGTCTTTAAATAAAAAAGCATTTGCCTAAATACTTTACTACTTTCGTAGTACCAATTCAATAAAATATTATCGTCATTCCTACGTCAAAAATGGTCATAAAATCGTCCCTTGATGGGTCCTTTTCAGGTGGCGGTAGGCTTTCTCGGTGGCCACGCGGCCGCGCGGGGTCCGGTCGATCATCCCGATTTGGATCAAATAGGGTTCGTAGACGTCTTCGAGGTTCATGATTTCCTCACCGATGGCGGCCGCCAAAGCCTCAAGTCCGACCGGTCCTCCATGGAAGCGGTCGATGATGCCGAGCAAATAACGGATGTCGACGTCATCGAGGCCCAGATAATCGACTTTCAAGGCTTCCAAAGCCTCATTGGCTTGATTCAAGTCAATCCGTTCGCGGCTGTGGAAATGGGCAAAATCGCGAACGCGCTTGAATAAACGGTTGGCGATGCGCGGGGTCCCGCGCGACCGGGCGGCCAACGCTATCGTCGCATCATCGTCGATCGGGGTCTTCAAGACGCTGGACGTCCGCTTGATGATATCCCTGATTTCATTTTCCGAATAGTAATTGATTTTCTGGGTGATGCCGAAACGCGACCGAAGCGGGGAGGATAAATCGCCAGGACGGGTGGTGGCCCCAATCAAGGTGAAAGGCGGCAAGGTTAAATTCAACGCTTTGGAATCGCCGTCGTGGCCGACCAAAATCGAAATGCGGAAATCTTCCATCGCCCCATAGAGCACTTCTTCGACCACGCGCGGCAATCGATGGATTTCGTCGATGAACAAGACGTCGCCGGCTTGAAGCGACGTCAAGATGGCGGCCAGGTCGCCGGCCCGTTCGATCGTCGGTCCATTGACAGTTTTGATGTTAGCGCCCATCTCATGGGCCAAAACATAGGCCAACGTCGTTTTGCCAAGGCCGGGCGGGCCGTACAAAAGGACATGGTCGAGCGTCTCCTGGCGGTACAAGGCCGCCCCGATGAAAATTTCGAGGTTCTTCTTGAGATCGGTTTGGCCGACGTATTCGCTCAAGCGCGTCGGGCGCAGACTGATCTCGGTCTCGTCTTCATTATGTTTTTTGGCGTCCAATAATCGGGTCATGATACTTTCCGCAATTGGGCGAGGGCTTCTTTGAGAATCGTTTCGCTGTCGCCGTTGATGATGTTGATGGAAGCCAAGACGCGATCGATTTCCCCGACGCGGAAACCGAGTTGCTTCAAGGCGGTGCGGACATCTTCGTATTGATGGGGATTGCCCTTGCCGCCGCCGGCCAGCTGACCTTTGAGATCGAGGATGATTTGGGCGGCCGCTTTGGCGCCGATGCCCGGCAATTTCTTCAAAAACGTGATGTTGTTGGCGCTGATGGCGGTGACGAGTTCGGCGGCCGAGGTCGTGGCCATGGCCCCTAAGGCGGTCCGGGGTCCAATGCCTTTAACGGTAATCAGCTTCATGAACATATCGCGGTCGGCCAAATCGCGGAAACCGCATAGGTAAATGTCGTCCTCGCGGACGACTTGATAGGTGTAGATCAATGTCTTGGTGCCGACTTCGAAGTAATCGGGTCGGGCCACGTATACTTGGTAGGCGAGGTTGCCGACGTCGACGACGAGGTAGCCGAGGCGGTTTTCGACGATGGTTCCGTTGAGTGAATAAATCATGGTGACCTTCCTAATTTATCAAAATGAAGACGATGGCGACGGCTAAAAGCAGCACCACGCTGATGAAACCGATCAAACTGACGATGCGTCGCTTTTCGTCCATATCAATCTCGCACGAACGGGATCGGCCGCGGGATCGGCTCGCGCTTGTGGGCGGAGACTCGATGCAGCGTTTCAATCCGATCAATCACGGATGCTGGGATCTTTTTACCGAGGAGATAGGCGTCCAAATCGGCATAGGTGACGCCCATTTCGCCCTCGTCGGTCTGACCCGGGAAAAGGCCGGCCGTCGGGGCTCGGGCGATGATCGAAAGCGGGACCCCGTAATGCTTGGCCGCGGCGTAGACTTCGCCTTTGGTCAATGCGACGATTGGGAGCAAATCGACGGCCCCGTCGCCGTATTTAGTGAAGTATCCGGTATAGGATTCATCCCAGTTATCGGTGCCGAGAACCAGTGATTTTCTGGCCTGGGCAAAGGCATACAAAGTCACCATCCGAAGGCGGACCTTGGTGTTGTTGCGGGCCATGGCATCCAAAGGTTTACCGGCATCGGCGGCCTTAACTTCCAGTTGCTTGATCAAAACGTGATACGTGTCCGACAAATCGATGACTTGATAGGGGATATGGAAGGCTTCGGCCATTTGCTTGGCGTCGTCGAGATCGGAAGGGTGGCTGTCGCATGGCATCAAAAGCGCGAATAATTGCCCCGGGGCGGCCCGAGAGACGAGGGCGGCCACCAAAGCCGAATCAATCCCGCCGCTCAGTCCGAGGACATACCCGTCCATGTGGGTTCGCTTCAGCGTGTCGACGACGAATTGCTCAATTTCATGAAGGTAATCAGTGAGTGTCATAATCCCTCGCGATTAGGCATAGTAATCGAATTCGAAATCTTCCAAAATGACAGTGTCGCCGTCTTGGGCCCCCATGTCCTTGAGGCGGTCTTCGACGCGGATTTTTCTTAAATAGGCCAATAATTTCAATAACCCTTCATCAGTCGAGATATTGATGAGGCGATAGGTACGAATTACTCGTTCGCCCGTGATGATGAAGGTATGCTCGTTCTTCTTGACGATGTCAAACGGGGCTTCTTTTCCCTTGTACGAATAGACCTTGATGTCGCTTGATGGGACATTAAGCGGCATAGCCGGCGTTTCCTTGATTAAGCGGGCGCATTCGTACATCAACTCGTTGATCCCTTCATGGGTCAAAGCCGAAATCGGGAATATTTTCGTCTTGCGGACGCCGCGCTTCAATAACTTAAGGGCTTCGTCAGCCCCGGGTTCGTCCATTTTGGAGGCGGCGATGACGGCCGGGCGTTTGGTCAAGCCGCTTTGATAGGTTTTCAGTTCTTGCTTAATGACGCGGTAATCGGAGAGAGGGTCGCGTCCGCTAGCCATGTTGATCACGTGGACGATGACGCGGCAGCGCTCGAGGTGCCGCAAAAATTCAAGTCCCAAGCCCCTGCCGAGGTGGGCGCCTTCGATGAGTCCCGGCAAATCGGCGACAACGAAAGAAGGCGCCGACGGCAGTTCGACCACGCCCAAGTTGGGGTAGATGGTCGTGAATTCGTAATCGGCGATTTCCGGCTTGGCGTTGCTGACAACGCTCAATAAGGTGCTTTTGCCGACGCTGGGCAAGCCGACCAAGCCGACGTCGGCCAGGAGCTTAAGCTCCAATGTTAAGGTTTTATGTTCGCCGGGCACGCCGTTTTCGGCGATGCGCGGGGCCCGGTTGACCGAGCTTTTAAAACAGGCGTTGCCGCGACCGCCGCGACCGCCCTTGGCCACGATGAATGCTTGGCCTTCGGTCGATAGATCGGCAATCAATTGATGGTCGGGCTCTTCATAAATGACGGTCCCGACGGGCAATTTCACATAGACGTCTTTGGCGCTACGTCCGTATTTGTTGTTGCTCATGCCCTTGGCGCCGTCTTCGGCTTCGACCTTCTTGCTGTAACGGAAGCTGACCAAGGTGGTCACTTCTTTGGAGGCCACGAAAATGATCGAGCCGCCTCGGCCGCCGTTACCGCCGCTCGGTCCCCCGCGGGCGATGTATTTTTGGGTCAAAAAGGCGATCATGCCATCGCCGCCTTTGCCCGAATGGACTTCGATTTTAACGCGATCGATAAACATGGCTTATTCCTTGACCGGCCGCACGATTTCGTCAATGACGAAGAACGGACGGTTTTGGGTTTCGATGAAAACCCGGGCCATGTACAAAGCCATGACCGAGAGGAAAAACATTAAAATCAAGAAAAGCAAGGATACGACGTTGAGGGCCAGCCAGGTCAATGACCCGGCCGCGGCGATCGGCGCCATGACTCCGGTCGCGCCGAGAATGAAAAGAACCAACTCAGTGAGACTGGAAAGACCCCATAAGAAGGCGAATAAGACCGTGAAACGCATCGGCCACAGCAACGGCGTGCTCGTGCTGGCGGCAATAGCGTCAAAGGCCAATTTAAACATCGATTTGTAGTTGTAGTGGCTGACGCCGCCGACCCGTTTCGGCCGTTTGAACAGCACTTCGGTCGTTTTGTGGCCGACGAAGGGCACTTCAATTCTGAAAACGCGGTTTTTCTCGGTCAGGGCGTTGACTTCGTCGCAGACCCGCCGGGAGATGAGCCGGAAGTGGCCGACGTTATTGGGAATTTTGACTTTGCCGGATATCTTGGCGATAAAGGCGTAAAAGTATTTGGCGGTGGTCCGTTTCATGAAGGAATCGTCAAGGCGCGAGGCCCGTTTGGCATTGACGACCTCATAGCCTTCTTCGAACTTCTTCAGCATCTCCACGATCAATTCGGGGGGATCTTGCAAATCGGCGTCCATCGGGATCACGGCCTCGCCCGAGGCGACTTTGAGCCCGGCGGCCACGGCGGGTTCATGCCCGAAGTTGCGGGCCAGGGAAACCACCACGAGATTGGATTGCTTTTTTTGTTGGGCTTTCAATAAGGCCAGGGTGTCGTCTTTCGATCCGTCGTTGACGGCGACGATTTCGAAACGATAGCCTTCGATCGTGGAAAGCACTTGGTTGACGCGTTCGAAAAACAGCGCCACCACCGGGCTTTCGTTATACATCGGGACCACGATTGAAATCAGTTTCATATGCAAACCACCTTACTTAAGTAAGTATAACCAATGAATAAAAAAAAGACCACATATTGTGGTCTGTTTTGCTATTCGGCGGCAGCTTCGACGACATGGACGCGTTTGCGATCCTTGCCCCAGCGTTCGAATTTCACGAAGCCGGTTTTCGTCGCGAAGATGGTGTCATCACCACCGCGCATCGTATTGGTGCCGGGATACATCTTGGTGCCCCGTTGCCGATAAATGATGGCGCCGGCGTGGCAGAATTGGCCATCGCCGAGTTTGGCTCCCAGCCGTTTCGCGTGCGAATCGCGGCCGTTGCGGGTTGATCCGACGCCTTTTTTGCTGGCGAACTGTTGGATATCTAGTTTAAACATCATCATGATGGTTAAGTTCCTTTCTTGGAGATTTTGACGTATTGGGGATGCGCTTCGGCAATTGTCTCAAGTTGCCTGAGCATCGTGTGCAACACGATTTGGTCGTGGGCGGATACCGTCGTCATGGTCACGATTTCCAATAAGCCTTCATTGGAGATAATCTGGAACGAGGTCGGGCGCTCCAGGGCATTCAAAGCCCCGGTGGTCACGCTGCTGACGCCGGCGCAGACGAGGTCGGCGCCTTTGGTCGCGCTCAGGGAATGGCCCCTGACCTTAACGTAGATTTTCTCTTCGGCTTCTTGGAAAATGACTTTGATCATGGTTAGCGGTTGATGGATTCGATGACGAGCGCCGTATAGGGCTGCCGATGGCCGATCCGCTTCCGCTCGTTGTGCTTGGCTTTGTATTTAAAGATTTGCACTTTGCGGCTCAGACCTTGCTTTTCGACTTTGGCTACGACGGTCGCCCCTTTGACTACGGGCGTTCCGAACGTGACTTTGTCGTCGGCAAGGAGTAAGACTTTGTCGAAGGTATAGCTGGTCCCGGCTTCGACGTCGAGCTTTTCGACGTAAACCTTTTGACCGACCTCAACCTTGATTTGCTTACCACCGGTTTCGATAATTGCGTACATGTGGCACCTCCTGTGATGACTTCACTGAGACTCGCTCGCCAGGCCAATGTTGCCATTAGTTAGGGGCCTAGTTTGAGGCGGTTGTAGCTAGTGAGGCGACAACGAAAGTAATATAACACAATGTTATATTGTAGTCAAATGAAATCCGGGAGTATCCCAAGTTAGGTTTATCAATACAGAATCTCGTGTTCATTCATCGAAAAATAGCCTTGGTCGGAGATAATGACGTGATCGACCAAAGTCAATCCGATTTTCAAAGCTTCGCGCTTGATGGCAATCGTCGTTTGGATGTCTTCCTGGCTCGGTTCATGGTTGCCGCCGGGATGATTGTGGACCAAGATGAACTTGTGGGCTTTGTGACTGAACAACTCGACGTATAGGTCTCTCAGTGAAAGGTTGACCTTTTGGCTGCTGCCTTGATAGATGATCTTTTCGCGAATCAACCGGTTCTGGTGGTTAAGCATCAGCATGATCATCTTCTCGTGATCGAGGGTGCCAAGCCAAAGGTGATACATGTCGAAAATCTGTTGAGCGCTTCGAAATATGAGCGGTTCCTCATTCCGGTCTTTTTGCATCCGTCGGGAAATTTCGCACACGGCCAATAGCTTGATGGCCGTGGCTTTGTTGATGCCGGGGATCGACAAAAATTCCTGGGGACCATATCGCAACAATCCCAGTAAACCGCCCCGGTCCATCGTCAATTGATAGCCGATGTCCAAGGCCGAATGGTGTTGGACGCCGCTACCGATCACGAGGGCCAAAAGTTCGGCCGTCTCCAACGAATTGATGCCCAAGCGCCAGGCCCGTTCACGGGGCCGGGCTTGGACCGGGATGTCGGCAATCCGGCTCATTTCCACTCAAAGGTGAAGCCGCCGGGAATCTTGGCCGTTCCCTGTTTCGACATGAATAGACGATAGACGATGACGATCGAGATGGCGATGATCATGATGGCCATGACGGCCGTCAGCGAAATGACCTCGCCGCCACGGACGAGTGCCATTTCTTGGGCGGATAATAGTTCCATAACTTGACCTCCACTAACCAGTAGCGGCGCCAAATGGGAATTGTGCTATTGTTGCAACAACTCGCGACGATCAAGCAGAGCTTGAAGCGTGGCCCGATGCTGGGCCAGTTTTTCTTCTTCTTCGGCAATCTTGCTGACGGGAGCTTTGGCTCTGAAGGTCGGGTTTTCCAGCAGTTTCAAGGCGCGGGCAATCTCGTATTGCTCTTTTTCGATATCGAGCGAGAGTTTTGCCAAGGCATCGATTTTGTTGATCGATTCGATGATGATCAGCTCCCCGTCAGCATACACAAACGGGGCGTTGTCGGCCAGGGCGCCCTCGGGAACCGTCTCGGCGATCTCCGAGAAAGTGAACCGTTCCAAATAAGGGCGATAGGCTTCGATGAATGCCGGACGCTTGGCGCTGATTAATAGCGTCAACGCGCTATTGGGCGCCAATTGATGGGATATCTTATAGTTGCGGACATCCTTGATGATATTTTGCAATAACGCCACGTCGGCAACGCTATTTTGATCGTCATAGACATCGGTGAAAACCGGGTATTTTTCTTCCATGATCGAGGTTTTGTGCCTCGGCATGTTTTGGTAGATTTCCTCGGCGATGAAGGGCGAGAACGGATAAATCATCATCAAGACGGCATGCAAGGCGTGATACAGCACTTGATGGGTCACTTCGATGCGTCCTTCGTCGGTACTCTGCAAGGTCACTTTGCTCAATTCCAGGTACCAAGAGCAGAAATCGTCATAGACGAAATCATACAAATGGGTCGAGGCCATCCCCAGTTCATACTTGTCGAGGTTCAAGGCCACGCGGTCGATTGTCTGATGGAGCCGACTCATTAAGTATTTGTCAATCGGGCTCAACTCCTCGGGTTGGAGGTCTCGGGGCTTAATCGAGGCCGGGATCGTCATCAGGATATAGCGGGCCGCATTCCAGATCTTGTTTAAATAATTAGAGGCGGCCACCACTTTTTCTTCGATGTAGCGGGTATCTTGCCCCGGGGTGGAATTGGTGGCCAGGAAATAGCGGAGCGCGTCGGCCCCGTAGGTTTGGATCACGTCCATCGGATCGACGCCGTTACCGAGGGACTTCGACATCTTGCGACCTTGTTCGTCGCGAATCAGTCCGTGGATGTAGACGTCGGCAAAAGGCCGCTTCTTGGTGAATTCGAGCGATTGGAAGATCATCCGCGACACCCAGAAGAAAATGATGTCGTAAGCGGTGACCATCACGTCAATCGGAAAATAACGTTGGTAAGACATGGTTGCCTTAGGCCATCCCAAGGTTGAAAATGGCCATAACGCCGAGCTGAACCAGGTGTCCAGTACGTCTTGGTCCTGCTCATAATTTTGCAAATCTAAGGGTGGTTTATCGCTAACTAGCACTTCTTTAGTATATTTATGGTAATATGCCGGTATTTGATGTCCCCACCATAATTGACGGGAGATGCACCAGTCTTCAATCTTATCCATCCATTGGAGAAAAATCTTTTCGAACCGTTCTGGATAGAACTTGACGCGACCTTCACCGGATTGATTGGCCATGGCTTGTTCGGCCAGGGGTCCCATCTTCACGAACCACTGCTTTGAAAGCATCGGTTCGATCGGGACGTCGCTGCGCTCGCTGTATCCGACCGCATGGTTGATCTTCTCGATCTTCAATAGATTGCCTTCGCTGCGCATCCGGGCCACCAATTGCTCGCGGCAGGCAAACCGGTCCAGACCCTTATAGGACCCGGCGCGTTCGTTCATGGTCCCGTCCGGATTCATGCAGCTTGGATGGGCCAGGCCATATTTTTCCCCGATCACGAAATCGTTTGGATCGTGAGCGGGCGTGCATTTCATGACGCCGCTGCCGAAGCTGATGTCGACGTAGGGATCGGCGATGATGTCGATCGGCTGATGGTTGGCAGGGTTGATGGCCTGCTTGCCGATCAAATGGATGTAGCGAATGTCGTCGGGATGGACGACCAGGCACACGTCGCCGAACATGGTCTCAGGCCGGGTCGTGGCCACGAAGAGCGGTTCCAGTGTGTCGACCAAGCGGTAGGACACGTAGTAAAGGGCCCCTTCGACGTCTTTATGGATCACTTCGATGTTGCTTAAAGCCGTCATCTGGGCCGGATCCCAGTTGATGATCCGTTCGCCCCGGTAAATCAGTCCCTTGCGGTACAAATCGACGAAGACCTTGTTGACGGCTTCGTTCATGCCCTTGTCGAGGGTGAAACGCTCGTAATCGTAATTGAGGCTGAAGCCCAGTTTCGACCATTGGTTGCGGATGTTCTTGGCGTAGGTGTCTTTCCATTCCCAGACTTTGGCCAGGAAGGCTTCGCGGCCGAGGTCGAAGCGCGAGACGCCCTGCTTTCGCAGGGTGGCTTCGACCACCGCTTGGGTGGCGATGCCGGCGTGGTCCATGCCGGCCAGCCATAAGACGTCATAGCCGCGCGATCGTTTGTAGCGGGCCAATATGTCTTGGATCGTGCCGTTCCAGGCATGGCCCAGATGGAGTTTTCCGGTCACGTTCGGCGGCGGAATCACCATCGAAAAGCGCGGTTGGTTGATGTCGCCGGTTTGAAAATAGCCGTGTTCGAGCCAAAACCGGTATTTGTTCGATTCGATTGTCTTGGGATCATAACGTTTGTCGAGTGCCATAATCGCTCCTTAATAATAAAAGCGCCCTGACTAAGGACGCTTCTGCGTGGTACCACCTTAATTCATCAATCGCTTGATGCACTTGAATCCGTTAACGCCGGCGACGGGATCATTACTCCAGGGGGATTAGCGACTTGGCCGCGGCTCGTTCCTTCGTTGCACCGAGATCGAAGGTCTCTATAAATGGGCGGGACGGTTACTCCTCTAATCTAATTAACCAGTATAAAGACATTAAAGTTTTTTTGCAACACTGCCTATTTCAGCCAGGCGTTCAATCGAGCCTTCAGGGTATCGAAGCCGCTGCGCTTGACGGTCGAGGTGGCAATGCCGGGAACCAGGTCGAATCCGGTGGCCGCCAAGGCTTTTTTGAAAGCGGCGCTTTCCTTTTGATTGACCTTGTCGACTTTGGTATAGACGAGAAGGTAGGGCAAGCCGGTTTCCTTCAAGAATTGCAGGAACGTTTGATCGTCGGGTGACGGGGCGCGGCGCGCATCGAGCAAAAACACGATGCCTTTCAATGATTGGTTCCCCATCAGATAATCTTCCATCATCCCGGCGAAGGCTTCGACGTGGCGGGTGCCGGATATCGTATAGCCGTAACCTGGGGCGTCGACGAGGTAAAATGCATCGTCGACGTTATAGTAATTCAACAAGATGGTCTTGCCGGGTTTCGACGACACCTTGGCGACGGTATGGCCGGTCAAGGCATTGATCAGGCTGCTTTTGCCGACGTTGCTCCGGCCGACGAAGACGATCTCGGGCAAGGTTGCCCCGGGCCGATCTTTGATCGTCGGCGCGCTTTTGACGAAGGTGACGCGGCTGAAATCGATCATGTTATTTGACGAGGGCGAGCGCCAAGGCGTCATCGACCTGTTTCATGTAGATGATCTCGAGTTTGGCGGTGACTTCCGGCGATAGTTCGTCGATCGATTTGCGGTTTTCGTCCGGGATGATGACCGTCTTGATGCCGCTGCGGAGCGCCGCCAAGGTTTTCTCGCGGAGCCCGCCGATGGCTAAGACGTTGCCGCGCAGGGTGACTTCCCCGGTCATGGCGACTTCGCTGGTGACGGCTTGGCCGGTCAAGGCCGAGATGATGGCCACGGTCATGGCCACCCCGGCGCTCGGGCCATCTTTGGGGACGGCGCCTTCGGGCACGTGGATGTGGATGTCGCGTTCTTTGAACATCGCACTCTCGATCCCGTATTTATGGGCGTTGGCTTGAATGTAGTCGAGGGCGATGGTGGCGCTCTCTTTCATGACATCGCCGAGCTTGCCGGTCAACACTAACTTGCCGGAACCTGGGAAATGATTGACTTCGATCGGGAGGATGTCGCCTCCGAATGGCGTGTAGGCCAACCCAGTGACCACGCCGACTTGGGGGGTCTTCTCCTTCTTGGAGTTGTCGAACAGTTCGACGCCGAGGTATTTGTGGACCTCGATTGGGGTGATTTTGATTTTGTTCAAGTCGGGATTCGTCAACAAGTCGACGACGACCTTGCGGCAGATCGAAGCGATCTTGCGTTCGAGCTCGCGTACGCCGGCTTCCCGGGTATACAGTTGGATGATGGCCTGAAGCGCTTCCTTGCTAAAGGAAATTTGCTCCTTGGTCAACCCGTTGGCCAATAGTTGCTTGGCGATCAAATGCCGCTTGGCGATTTCGATCTTTTCGAGTTCGGTATAGGAGTTGACTTCGATCAGTTCCAAACGGTCGCGCAGCGGGGCCGGCACGTCTTCGAGGTAATTGGCGGTGCCAATGAACAAGACGTTGCTCAAGTCATAAGGTTCTTCGAGGTAGTTGTCGTTGAAGGCGAAGTTTTGCTCGGGGTCGAGTACTTCTAGTAAGGCGTTCGAGGGATCGCCCTTGTAGGAGGACCCGAGCTTGTCGATTTCGTCAAGCAGGAAAACCGGATTGATGACGCCGCTTTTCTTCATGCCGTTGATGATGCGTCCGGGCATGGCCCCGACGTAGGTGCGGCGATGGCCGCGGATTTCGGCTTCGTCGGAAATACCGCCCAACGAGGCTTTGAAGAACTTGCGTCCCAACGCCCGGGCAATCGATTTGCCGAGCGAGGTCTTGCCGACGCCAGGCGGCCCGTAGAAGCACAAGATCGGGGCTTTGAGGTTCCCGGTCATCTTCTTGACGGCTAAATACTCGACGATGCGCTTTTTGACCTTGTCGAGGCCGTAGTGGTCTTCGTCAAGGATCTTCTGGACGTTGATCAAGTCGTCGTTATCGGCCGTTTTCTGCCACCAGGGGACTTCAAGTAGCGTTTCCACGTAAGCTTTGATGAGCGAAGCCTCGAGTGAGGCTTGGGGCATCATTTCAGCCCGTTTGAGTTCGTTTTTGACCTTGGCTTTGATGAAATCGGGATATTCGCCCTTTTCGAGTTTTTCCAGCAAGGTGTCGCTGTCTTCGTCATCGGGATTTTCCCCGAGCTCGGCTTTGATGGCCTTGAGTTTTTCGCGCAGGAAATATTCCCGTTGGTTTTTCTCGGCCGATTTGCGCACTTCCTCTTGGAGGTGCTTGTCGATGTCGGAGATTTCCTTTTCTTCGTTGATGGCTTCCATGACCAACTTCAGCCGATCGTTGAGATTGAGGGTCTCGAGAACTTTCTGTTTCTGTTCGATCGTCATCGGGAGGAGGTTGGCCAGCATGTCGGTAATGTCGCTGGCGGAAACGCCTTTCGACAATTGATTGACGAGTTCTTTCGGCAAACGCGAGGTGATGACCTGCATGTTTTCGAGGTTGGAGATGATGTTGCGGACCAAGGCCACTTCGACCTTATGGTCGCCGGCGATGTCGTGGAGGACGGTTCCCGTCGCCCGCCAGATCGAACCGTCGAAATCCACGGCGGTCAATTCGACGCGGGATAGCGGCATGATGCGGAGTCGGGAATACTTTTTGTTGACTTGCAGGTTCGAAATGCGGCCAAGCACGCCGATGGAATAAAAATCGTCGCGGACCGGTTCGTCGACTTCGGGGCTTTTCTGGCTGACCACCAAAATCAAATCGTTGGTCGTCCGATGCGCTTCATCGATGGCAATGACTGAAAAAGGCCGACCGGCTTCGATCGCTTGGATTTGATTGGGAAACAAAACCATGCCACGGGTAATCAGCAGTGGCAGTTGATAGGTTTCATCGCTCATAGGGGATGCACCTCCTTATATAGTTTAGTCGTTATTTTGTAAGAGGAAGTCGCGGATATGTCGCGTCTTGATGTCGGCGGTAAACCGGGCCATGTCTTTAGACAGGATTTCCTTGACCTTGTCGAATTCCATTTTGTATTGGTCGGCGATCTTGGCAATCTCGAAATCGATGATTTCGGGCGAGACGGCGATTTGTTCGGTCTCGGCGATCTTTTCAAGCACCAAGGAGGCGCGCAAATTCCGTTCGGCTTCTTGATGGAGTTGGCCGTGGAGCGTTTCTTCGGTTTGGCCGGTCATCTCCAAGTATTGGGCGAAGGTCATGCCGTTTTTGGTCACGTCTTGTTCGAGACGCTCATGCATGGCATCGACTTCGTCGTGGATAATCTCGTGAGCCAAGTCAATCTCGGCCGCGGCGGCGATTTGATCGAGCAAGCTTTCGTAGTAGTCCTTTTGGACATTTTCTTCTTCCTGCTTGGTCAGTTTGGTGCGGACGTGATCTTCAAACGATTCCTTGGAGGTCACTTCGCTGATTTTCAATTCGTCGAACAAGGCTTGACCGATTTCCGGCAGGCGTTTTTCCTTGACTTCGTGCACCACAATTTTGAACATGGCTTCTTTGCCGGCCAATTCTTTGGCGTAGGCTTCCGGGAACTTGACGGTGATGTCCTTGGTGGCGCCGGAGGCCAAACCGATCAGTTGTTCTTCAAAACCGGGGATGAATTGTCCCGAACCGAGTTCCAATGAGTAGTTTTCGGCCTTTCCGCCTTCAAAGGCTTTCCCATCGGTGAAACCTTCAAAGTCGATGACGACCGTGTCGCCCAAGGCGGCCGGTCCGTCTTTAAGGACCAATTCGGCATTTTGGTTTTGGATTTTCTTGATTTCTTCGGCAATCTGTTCCGGGGTGACGACGACCGGTTTCTTGTCGACGTGGAGGCCTTTGTATTGGCCGAGTTTGACTTCGGGGGCCGTCATGACGTTGATTTTGATTTCCAGTTCGGTGTCGCTCATCTTGGTGACGTCGACGGTCGGCCGCGCCCATGGGACCAGTTTTTCTTCGGTGATGACTTGGCGGTAGGCGTCGTTCAGAAGGCTATCGATGGCAGTATTGTACATCCGTTCTTGGTCGATCCGGGTCTTGGCGACGGCTTCCGGGACATGGCCCTTGCGGAATCCGGGCACCGACAGGTTGGCCACCAGCTTGTCATAGGCCTTTTTGGTGGCTTGTTTCCACTCGGCTTCGTCAAAACGCATGATGATTTCCGTTTTTGATTGTTCTAACTTCTTGTTGATTTCGTGTTGCATAAATATCTCCTAGTGCACAATGACACGCTAATTAATATACTCAAATAATCTAGATTATTCAATAAAGACGATTTATCGATGAGCAAATCGGAGCAAAGCGGCTTCGATTTCTTGGGCGATGGTCAGGCTCACCTCGTCGACGACGATCGGGGCCAGATGCAAATATTGACCGACAAGGTAACGGAGTCCCCGGGCCAAGTGTTCTTCATCTTCGTAAGGGGGTTCCATCGGAAAGATGGCCGTCGCGTATTGCCGCAGCAATTCTTGGCCCAGTTCTCGTTGCGAGGGGTCAAAACCATGCCTCGGCATCTGTTTGATGAAATCCTGCATTTGGAAATTGTCTTCTGGAAGCGTCAGCCAGGATGGGACGATTTCGCATATGGTCCCCTCGATACCATAAGGACATGGCACGTCGATTTGGGCGGCGATGAGTTTCAATAGCGCCTGATGGCGCAAGCGTGGCGGGTATTCCTCGGACATGAGTTGCGTCAACCGCTTCAGTTCGCCGCGCACTTTGGTCGTGGGCAATCGATGCAAAGCTGCTTCGATGCGATCGAGATCCCGGCTATCGATTTGGCGGCGCCATTCGGCCAGGTTGAAATCATGGTGCTTCGGCGTCGAGTCGAGCCAGGCTTTGAATTCCTTCATGGCTTCCTCGACCACGATTGAAGCATAGGGCAATTCCTCATAGCGGCGCAGCCACCGGTATCCGGAAGCGCGGTCGTCCGTTTTGATCAATAAGTCGCGATGAATCGAGAATATCTCGCCAACACGGGCTTTCATGACTTCAAAATGGGTGGTCACGAGTTCTCGGGCTTCATCCTCGGCGCCGGTAGCCGCCAAGGCGATGAAAAGGGCGACTAGGGAATCGGGGTCGACTTGTCCTTTGGTCAGCTTGATAATGGCTTTGTAATCGCCTTTTTCTAGTAGGACTGCCAGGTCGTTTTGCATAGGATAATTATACCGCAATTAGGCGGATACCGATAGGTTGCTCCCTTTATCCATATATACTCGATTTCACAGAAAATGGATTCGAAAGCGCTTTGGACCTTTCGAGGTCAAATCGAACCGCCGAAAGCATCCGTTTTGACCGGGATAAAAAAATAGCACTGAGTGAACAATGCTATTGGTGAGTCATGGCATCCCCAAAGCGATTCGAACGCTTGACCTACGGCTTAGAAGGCCGTTGCTCTATCCAACTGAGCTATGGGGACAGGCGCTATCAATATAACACAAAACCCCGTTTTGTTAATCGCTTTCCGTCGCCCGAAGCTTCAAATACAGGGCTTCGGCCACTTCCCGTGGCAACAACTGCTCGAGTTCCGAGAGACTGGCTTGCCGCAGTTCGTCCAAAGAACGGTAGGTTTCGTTGATCAAGGCTTGGCGCCGAGCGCCCAACCCCGGTATGTCGTCAAGCAAAGAGCGAGTGGCTTTCTTTCTTTCCAAGGCCCGATGGAAACTGATGGCGTAGCGATGGACTTCGTCCTGCATCCGCACGAGAAGAAAGAATAATGGCGGCTTGCCGGTTAGGTCATAGGTATTCCCATCTCTGTCGACCAAGCCCCGGGTTTGGTGCTTTTCGTTTTTGAATAACCCGAATACCGGCACGGCCACCTCGATTTTATCGAGACTGGTTCGGGCGGCTTTGACTTGCTCGACGCCGCCGTCGACCAATACCAAATCGGGAAAGCCGGCTTGTTCGCCTTTCAAGCGGGTGTAGCGCCGGGCGATGACCTCGCTCATCGAGGCGAGGTCGTTACGGCTTTCGTCTTGCTCGATATGGAACTTTCGGTACATTTTCTTGACCGGTTCCCCGTTGATGAAGGCGACCATGGCGCCGACCGGGGAACTGCCTTGAAGATGCGAATTATCGAATAACTCAATCCTTAGTGGGGTCGGGATTTTCAAGACTTCGCCAAGATCTTGAAGCATGGCTTGCTTATCATCGTCAAGGCGCGCCGTCATGAAGTGGTCGTCCAACCCTTGCATGGCGTTTTTCATGGCCATGGACGCTAAATCGAACAAGGCACCCCGCGTCGGGGAAACGACGGTGGTCTCCAAGGCGGCTTCGACCTGTTTGGCGATGGCTTTTTGAAGAATGACCAGCTCCGAAGGAATCGTCTTCTCGCGATAATATTGACCGATCACGTCGACGACTTGTTCATCCAATTCGTCAAAGCGCTCGATCACGAAGAGTTTCTTGCCAAGAACCAAACCTTTCCGCATCATCAAAACGGCCAATGACAAGTAGCCTTCCCGTTCCGAGAAAGCGATGATGTCGCGGTCAGCCCGGTCTTTGATCTCGACGTTTTGGGGACTGATCGTCGTCTTGATGTCTTCGATGATGTGCTTGTATTCAAGGGCCAATTCGTAATTCATCTCGGCACTGGCTTGAAGCATTTTTTCTTGATAGGTTTTTAATACGTTATCGACTTTTCCACTTAAAAACGACTGAATATCGCCTGAAAGGGAAGTATAGGTCTCTTCTTTGATTTGATTGATGCAAGGGGCCAAGCATTGGCCCAGGTGATAGTATAGGCATGCCGTGTGCGGCATCACGTTGCATTTTCGTAAGGGGAAGACCTTGTTCAGCAAGTCCATGGTCCGGTAAGCGCTCCGCGAATTGGGGTAAGGCCCAAAATACACATAGTGCTTGTCGGTATTCTTGCGCATGATCTTTAAGTGGGGATCGGCGCCGATCTTCAGGGCGATGTACGGGTAATGGGACCCGTCTTTCAACATGATGTTGTAACGTGGGTAATGCTCGTGAATCAAGTTCATCTCGAGGATGAACGCCTCTTTTTCGCTGCGGGTAATGATCGTTTCGAAACTGGCTACGGCCCGCACCATCGCCAAGACTTTGCCGATTTGGGGGCGGGTGAAATACTGGCCGACCCGCTTGGCCAAATTCTTGGCCTTGCCGACGTAGATGATTTTCCCTTGGGCGTTTTTCATTAGGTAGACGCCCGGATCTTTGGGGAGGTTGTTCAATCGGGATTTGTAATCGATCATGTTATTTGAGGAAAACGACCGTCGCTCCCGATCCGCCTTCGCCCGGTTCCCCGAGCCGATAGGAGGCAACGTAGGGTTTGCTCTCGAGATAATGGGTAACCGCGCGGCGCAAGGCCCCGGTGCCAAGCCCATGGATGATGCGAACGCGCTTTAGGTTCGAAGCCAAAGCCGAGTCGATGTAGGCGTCAAGGCTCAGCAAAGCTTCGTCAACCCGTTGGCCGATTAAATTCAGCTCTTGGGCAACGTGAATCTCGTTTTTGTTGATGAAGGCGACTTGTTTCTTCGGCATCTCGGGAGCGGCGATTTTCATCAAAGACGCCGTCGTCAGCCGAATTGATTTTCCGTCATCCGTCAACAGGGTGGTCATCTTTTTGGTCATGGCCGTGATGCGGCCGCTGAGGCCGAGCGGTTCATACAAGGCGTAATCGCCGATGGCCAAATCGCCATCCAGCGGCTTGGTTGCCGTCATGACCTCGTCTTCTTGTTCCAATTCCCGTTTTAAGGCGATGGCCTCATGCAGTTTCAAATTCGGGTTCGACAAAAGGCTGATGGCCGCTTGAGCCTGTTCCTTGGCCGCCAAAAGAATCTTTTCCTTACTGGTTTGGATGTCGGTTTCCAAATCCTGATAGGCTTTTTCGATTTTGGCTTTGTCGGCCGCCATTTGGTCTTTTTGCCGTTCTAGTTCGGCTTCTTGGGCCAGCAAGGCTTCGGTTTTGGCTCGTTGCTCCTCCAATTGGCGCTGCAGTTCGTCGATGAGACGGCTCGTCTCCTGGCGGTTGGCCTGCACCAAGTCATGCGCGGCTGCCAAGATGCTTTCGTCGAGGCCATACCGATGGGCCATTTCCAAGCCGTAACTACGGCCCGGCATGTCGAGCACCAACTCGTAGGTCGGCGTCAGTTTGGCTTCGTCAAAGCGCATCGAGGCGTTGCGCATCCCCGGTTCGCTATATCCGAGTTGTTTCAATAAGGCAAAGTGGCTGGAGACGACCACGAACGCCCTGCTGGCGTTTAAATGCTTCAAGATGGCGACGGCCAGGGCTTCGCCTTCTTGGGGATCGGTCCCAGTCCCTAGTTCGTCGATCAATACCAAATCGCGGCGATTGACGACACGCACCATATAAGCCAAATTGGAAATGTGGCCGGCAAAGGTCGACAAATTGTCCAATAAGCTTTGCGAGTCGCCGATGTCGGCGTAGACGTGGTCGAAGTAGCTGAGCCGTCCCGGCTTGCGGGTTGGGAGCGCTAAACCGCATTGATGCATATACACCAAAAGCCCGATGGTTTTCATGGCGACGGTTTTTCCGCCGGCGTTCGGGCCGGTGATGATCACGAGGCGCTGGTCTTGGTTCAAATGGAAGGTGTTGGCCACGACTCGACAAGGGTCTATGAGGGGGTGACGCGCGTCGAGGAGCTCAATGACGCGATCGGGGCTCACTTCGGCGACCTGGCCTTTAATTGCCAAACCATAGGCGGCTTTGGCGCCATAGAAGTCTAATGAACCCAAGGTGACGTTATTGGTGACCAGTTCCGTTTCATGCAATAGGATTTCATGGGTCAAATCCAACAGGATCCGATGGATTTCTTCATGCTCTTGGCTCGTCAAAACGTACAACTCGTTATTGAGCATCACGAGCGGGGTCGGTTCGATGAAGGAGGTATAGCCGGTATCCGACATGGCGTGGAGAATGCCCTCGACCCGGTTTTTCTCCTGGGAGATGACCGGCAACACCAAATGGCCGTTACGGACGACCGGCTGCTTGTCGGATAGATACGGCATGTAGGTATCGGTCAGCTTCTGGATCAACTGCTGCATTTTGGTTTCCAAACTGCGTTTTTGATGGCGGATTTTATTCAAAAGGGGGCTGGCCGTGTCCTTGATCGATAAATCGGGGGCCACCACCTTGTCGATTTTCTCCAATAACGGCGTTTGATTCGTGAATCGTTCAAGTAAAACTTGAAGCAGCGGATAACTGCCGCCCTTGCCTTTGAAGAAGGTCGACACTTTGCCGATAGTGCGCAAGTCTTCGGCCACGGCGTGGATTTCTTCGACTGCGAGTGCCGAGCCTTTGTTGGCCTTGACGAAATACGGGGCCAAATCTTGGCTGTTCATGATCGGAAAATAGCCATAGCGTTGGGCCAGCGACATCATCTCGTTCAAGCGGGCCAATTCCATGGGAAGATCATCTTCCGCCACGAACGATAATTCCTCGATGGCTTGGACGGCCAACACCGCGTGGGCGTAATTCAGGAGGCGATGTTTAATCTCGCCGAATTCCAATAATGATTCGATCGCTTTCATATCTTTTTTATCATATCATTGAAAACTCGGGGATGTAGGCAAGTTTCGCTCAGTTATGTTAATATCATAGTGATTTATGAATATAACCGAAACCGCCGCCCTGTTGATTCTTGAAAAGGCCGCCGCCGACATGATGGCCTTTTATGAACATGAACGCGTCGATAACCCGAGCGCCTACGTCCGCTTTGCCGCTAAGCATGATGGTGTCATGATCTTGCTATACGATAAACCGCATGAGGGGCGTTACAAAGTGGTTTTCCAAGGACCCGGCGCGGCCAGCGAAGCCAAGCTTTGGGGTGAACCGCTCCCCCAGAAAAAGAAGACGGTTTCCCGTGGTTTTGCCAACCTCGGCACCCACCTGGGCAGCGATGAGGTCGGCACCGGCGATTTCTTCGGTCCGGTCGTCGTCGTCGCCGCCTACATGGGTCCCAAGCAAATGCCGCTGGTCAAGCGCTTTTCGATCGGCGACAGCAAAACCAAGACCGACGACTTCATCCGTGAAGTCGGGCCGGCACTCATCAAAAACATTCCCTATTCGCTCCTGATCGTCCCCAACGAAAAATACAACCAACTCGTCAGCCAAGGTTTCAACCTCAACCGCATCAAGGCTTGGCTACATCAAACCGCCCTCGTCAACCTCAAAAACAAAATGAAGACGCGGGTCCCAGCCATCATCGACCAATTCTGCTCCCCGAAAATGTTTGCCAAGCACGTCATCGACCATCCCGAAAAATTGACCAATGTCATTTTCGAAACCAAAGCCGAATCGCGTTATCCGGCCGTCGGGGCCGCCTCGATGATCGCCCGCTACGCCTTCTTGGATTACATGGCGCGATTGAACCAACAATTCGACACCACATTTCCGCTGGGCGCCAGTCGCCTCGTCGACGAATTCGCCCAGGCGTTCATTCAAAAAAACGGCCGGGCGGCATTCGACCGGCTGACCAAGCACAATTTCCGCAATTATCGGGATTTGAAATGATTCCCGTTTGGATCGAGTTGATTTAAAACCGTTTGAAAATGGTCGGGTAGCGGGGCTTCGTAGGTCGCGCTTTTCCCGCTTTTGGGATGGCGAAGCGTCAGTTTGTAGGCATGGAGCAACTGACCTTGATCGTAGAGGGGGTCGCCGCCTCCGTAAAGTCGGTCCCCGACGATCGGATGCTTGATGTAAGCCAGATGGACGCGGATTTGATGGGTGCGCCCGGTTTTAAGAGCGACCGAAAGTAACGTATAGCCGGCATATCGTTTGATCACTTGAAACCGGGTTTCGGCTTCCTTGGCATGGTGCGGGGTGACGGCCATCTGCTGACGGCGCTTGGCATCGCGCCCGATGGGGGCATTGATTATGCCTTCGTTTTCCTCGATGGTCCCTTTGACCAGGGCGTAATACTCGCGGTGCATGGCATGGTCGACCAGCTGGTCGGCCAAATACCGATGGGCGCGGTCGTTCCGGGCGATGACCAATAGACCCGAGGTATCCTTATCGATCCGATGGACGATGCCGGGGCGTTTGACGCCGTTGATGCCGCTTAAAGACGGATAGCGGGCTAAGAGTCCATTGACCAAAGTGTCTTGTTGGTGGCCGGGGGCCGGATGGGTAACGAGTCCGGTCGGTTTATCGACGACGATGATGTCTTCGTCCTCGTAAATGACGGTGAACGGTATCTGGATGCCGGGGCGCGGATCATGGAGCGGTTCCGGGACCACGATGATGATTTCATCGCCCGGACGGGGAATATAGGACGATTTGGATACGGCCCCGTTGACGGTAATCGCCCCCGATTTGATCAACCCCTCGATGCGAGAACGAGAAAAATCTTCAAACTTGGCGGCCAAAAAACGGTCGAGCCGTTCATTGATCGGTTCATCGGATGAAACGACGAACTTAATGGGTTGGGCTTCCATGATGACGGTGATCCTCGATCAGCATGATGGCGATCAAAGCGAAGGTGCCGACGACCAAGCTCATGTCGGCGACGTTAAAGGTCGGGAAATCGTACCCGAAGATGTCAAAGGCCAAAAAGTCGATGACCCCTTCTTGGTAAAAGGCCCGATCGATGAAATTGCCCCAGGTACCGGCAATCATCAGCATGAAAGCGGCTTTGAACCAAGCGCTCATGCTTTTGTGCTTCATGACGTAATAAACGATCATGGCCGTTCCGGCCACGAAGGAGATGATGGCCAAAATCCATGGATAGTCTTCAAGGATCGACCAGGCCGCCCCGGTGTTTCGGGTGTATTGCAGGTCGAAGAAATTCGGGATCACGTTGAGGTTCACCCGGCTGAGATAAGCCGCCCATTTGGTAGCCTGATCGACGATGATGATCAACGGGGCCAGCCAAATGTAACTCAAGACAAAACGTTTAAACCGCTGCTTCATGGTTTGACGGCCTCATGGCAGCGCCGGCACAACTGAACTTCCTCGACGGTTTCCAATTCATCGAAATAATTCCAGCAGCGGTCGCATTTATGGCCCGGATGCCGCGCCACTTCGGCGGTCACGGCAAAGCCAAGGCGCACATCGACTTCGCTGACGATGAAATAACGGGCCAGTTCCGCTTGGTCGACGGCAACAAGCCATTTGGTCAAAGGATCAGCGTTAAGGCTCAAAGTCAATTTGGCTTCTTGGGCCGAACCGAACATGCCGCCGGCGCGGGCCGTTTCGAGTTGTTTAAGCACCAAAGATCTTAAGGCAATGAACGCGTCGTATTCTTGAAGCAAGTGTGCGTCGAAGGCTTGAACCACAGGATAATCCTCCAGTTGCGCAAACCGGTGTTTCGGCCCTGGCAGTTCGCCATAGGCTTCTTCCATGGTAAACGGCATCATCGGGGTCAAAAGGCCGATAATGGTCTTCAGTAAGCGATAATAGGTCGTTTGGACTTGAAGGCGACGCCGAGACGTGGGGGCTTCGCAATAGAGGATGTCCTTGGTGATGTCGCAGTAAAACGAGGATAAATCGCCAGACATGAAGTTTTGGATGTTCATCATCGCCCCGGCAAAATTGTAATCGTCCATGTCGACGGCTACTTGGTTGACAAGGCGCTGGGCGGCGGCCAAGACCATCCGGTCGATCACGGCCAATTCGTTTTGGCTATCTTTGGTCGGATCGAAATAGCCGGCTTCGCCGTTAGCGAGGTTGCCGAGCATGAATTTGATGGTGTTGCGGATCTTGCGGTAACTTTCGGCGTTGCCTTTGAAAATGTCTTCGCTGGCGCGCACGTCGGCTTGATAATCGACGGTGGCCGCCCATAGGCGCAAAATGTCGGCCCCATAGACTTGGCACATCTTCAAAGGATCGATGCCGTTGCCCTTGGATTTGGACATCTTCTCGCCCTTGCCGTCGACGACGAAGCCATGGCTGACCACTTGGTCATAGGGAGCCCGCCCACGCGTGGCCACGGCGATGATCAGGCTGGAATTGAACCAGCCCCGGTATTGGTCGGACCCTTCGAGGTAGAGATCGGCCGGCCACTTCTGACCCCGTTCGGTCAGCACGCTGATGCTGCTCGACCCGGAGTCGAACCAAACATCCATGATGTCGGTTTCTTTATAGAAGCCACCCTGTGGCGATAAGGGGTTTTGGTATCCCGGCGGCAATAAATCCTTGGCTTCGCGTTCAAACCAGACGTTGGAGCCATGCGCTTTGATCAAGGCGCCGATATGCTCGAAAACCGAAGCTTCGATGATCGGGCTTCCGTCTTCGTTATAGATGATCGGGATCGGCACGCCCCAAACCCGTTGCCGGCTGATGCACCAATCGCCGCGGTCCTTGATCATGTTGTGGATGCGGACGCGGCCCCAAGACGGGGTCCATCTGACGCGTTCGATTTCGGAGAGAAGTTTGGCGCGGATCGGTTCAATCGAACAGAACCACTGCGGGGTGGCCCGATAGATCAACGGTTTGCCGGTCCGCCAATCGTGGGGATAGCTATGGGTAATCTTCTCTTTTCCGAGGAGGGCACCCCGTTCGCTTAACATCGTCAAAATCTTTTCGTTGGCGGCTTCATAGAATAAGCCCTCGAGCTCCTGGCCGGCTTCAGAAGTCATCAGCCCGCGGGCGTCGACGGGGCACAAAGGCGGCAAATGATACACTTTGCCGACGGCGAAGTCTTCTTCGCCATGGCCGGGGGCCGTGTGCACGAAGCCGGTGCCGGTGTCGAGGGTGACGTGCTCGCCTAAGATCAATAGGCTGGCCCGCGATAAAAACGGATGGGCCGTTTCGGCGTATTCGATAGCCTTTCCCTTGAACGATTCAATCAATTGGCAGCGTGAAAGCTTCAAGGCCGCCGTCAAAGCGTCGGCCCGTTCTTTCAAGAAGACGAGGATGCCTTGATCGGTGTCATAACGGCCGTATTCGAACTCGGGATGGGCCGATATGGCCAGGTTCCCGGGGAGCGTCCACGGGGTCGTTGTCCAGATGACGATCCGATCGCCGACTTGTAAGGGACCTTTGGGAAGGGTCACCTTGAACGCGACGTAGATTGAATCCGAGGTCACGTCTTCGTATTCGATTTCGGCTTCGGCCAAGGCGCTTTCCGAGCTCCACGACCAATAAACCGGTTTCAAGCCTTTATAGATCAAACCTTGGAGGGCCATCGACGCGAAGACGCCGATCTGCCGGGCTTCATAGCCCGAATCGAGGGTGACGTAGGGATGGTCGAAATCGCCGACGACGCCTAAGCGGACGATCTGTTCTTTTTGGCGGGCGACTTGCTCAAGGGCAAATTGGCGGCAGGCTTCCCGGAAGGCCGAGGTCGTCATCTGTTTGCGGTTGACGCCCTTCTTGGTCAAATAGTTTTCGATCGGCAGGCCGTGGGTATCCCAGCCCGGGGTAAACGGGGTGTCGTAGCCCCGCATGTTTTTATAGCGAATCACGATGTCTTTCAAGAATCGGTTCAGCATGTGGCCGGTATGCATGTCGCCGTTGGCGTACGGGGGACCGTCGTGAAGTTGGAACTCCTTGGCCCCGGCTCGGCGTTCGCGCATGGCCTGATAATAGCCGTCTTGCTTCCATGTGGCAGCCAAAAGCGGTTCCTTGACCGACAGGTTGCCGCGCATCTCGAATTTGGTTCTTGGCATCAATAGCGTTTTCTTGACTTCCATAAACATCCTCCTAAGAAATAAAAAAGGCATCCATAAGGACGCCTGGACGTGGTACCACCTTAATTCGTAACTTCAGTTACGCGCTCGAGTTCCGATAACGGGGAGGCCGGCGGCCTTACTCAGGGTTCGGGACCGCTCGGGAGGCAGGATACCGTTGACGTCGGGACGATGGCCTTGCACCGGGTGCCATCTCGCTTGTGAGCCGGGTTCGTTCAACGACGCGTTGCCGCCATCGATTTCTTTAAAATTATGCCATAAAGGCGCTATAAGCGCAATCGTTATTGCAAGTGCTTGTCGGAGAGGAATTCCGGAAGGAGGCTGGCTTCTTCTTCGACCAGGGGCTGTGCCGGTTTTTCGCCGTCGCTAGTCCCGTCGAGCAATGAAAGCGAGGGAGCCGTCGGTTCCTTGGCGGATTTCATGCCTTGGTAAGTCGGCACGGCCGTGTAGTCGTATTCTTCGGCGAAGTCGCTGGCGATGACGCTGACGAGGATTTGATCCGACAGCTGCTCATTGATGGCAACCCCGAATTTGATGTCGAGGTTGGTCCCGGCGATTTCGATGATCCGATCGACGGTTTCCTGGGCTTCGAACAGACTCACCTGCGGGCCGCAGGTAATGGCCACGATGGCCTTTCGGGCCCCGGCCAGGCTCGATTCGAGCAAGGGACAGCTGACGGCCGATTGGGCGGCGTTCAAGGCTTTGTCCTCGCCCTGGCCCATCCCGAAGCCGATCAAGGAGATGCCGCTGGACTTCAAAACGTTGCGGACGTCGGCAAAGTCCAAATTGATGACGGCCGGCATCAAGATCAAATCGGTGACCGTTTTCACGCTTTGCGACAAGACGTTGTCGGCTTGGCGGAAGGCTTCTCCGATCGGTTGGCTTCCGGCGCTCATTAGCAGTTTGTCATTGCTGACGATAATCATGCTGTCGACGGCTTTCTTGAGTTCGGTCAATCCGGCCACGCTATTGGCGATGCGCCGCTTGCCTTCGAAAGTGAACGGCCGGGTGACGATGCCGACGGTCAAGCACCCTTCTTCTTTGGCGATGCGGGCGATGACTGGCGAGGCCCCGGTTCCGGTGCCGCCGCCCATGCCGGCCGCGATGAAGACCATGTTCGCTCCTTTGACGATGGCGCGGATGTCCTCGATGCTTTCTTCGGCCGCTTGGCGTCCCACTTCGGGATTGCCCCCGGCGCCTAGTCCGGCCGTGGTCTTGTTGCCCAAGATGAGCCGCCGCCGGGCCTTGCTGGTCGACAAAGCTTGCTTGTCGGTGTTGGCCACCCAAAAATCAATGGCGTTAATTTCATCGTCAATCATGCGATTGACGGCGTTATTTCCAGCCCCGCCGACGCCGATGACGACGATGCGCGCCGCCGCTTCGAAATTGTCAAGTTCCGTAAAGTTTTTTTCTTCCATGGGATTACCTCTTATAATTCGTCCTCATACGCGTTGTACGAGGTTTTTCCTTTGGTGTTTTTGACCCGTTCGACGGTGGTGACCGGGCTGGGCATCTCTTCATGCATGGCGGCGTATTTATGGGCAATGGCGATCAAACCGAGCGCCGTGGCGTAAGCCGGCGAGCGCGCTCCAAGGATGGGGAGGCGCGGCCAGAGGCACTCGGGCAACGGCCCTTGCGCCTGCAATAAGGGGAGGAATCCTTTTAGCTTCCGCCCGGCGCCCATGATCACCCACGGAATGTTCGTGATGGTGAGCGTGGGAGCCACTTCTTGTTTCAGTAAATCCAGATACCGCCACGCTTCGGCATACCACGTTTCGACGAAGGCCGCGATGACGCGGTTAAGGTCGCTTTGGTGGATGACGGCTTGGCCTTGGGGGTCGTTAATCGATTGGTGGACGATCCCGTCATAGAAGTTTTCCCGGGCGTCGTAACCGTATTGCTCATGAAGATGCAGCGCTTCCTCGTAAGGAATCCCCAATTTGGATTGGATGGCGTCGGTCAAGGCTCGGGCTCCGACGTCGAAATGGGTCGCCGCGAAAAGGCGGCGATTAGCGACAAACGACAAGCTCGTATGGTTGGCCCCGATGTCGACGATGACGTATTCGTTCGGGATGTTGTCCCGGGACGACAATATGTCGGCTAAGGCGTGGCTGTCAACGGCGAATTGACGGACTTTCACCTCGGCCCGGCGGAGCGCTTCCTGAAAATCAGCCTGTACCGTTTTATCGAGAAAGTGGATGTCGGCCGTCAAGGTGATGCTGTCGGACACTTCGTTCAATGGCGGGACCTCATAAGACCGATCGCCTTCGAGCTCAAAGCTTTCGGGCACCAGTCCGATTTGGACGTGGGCTTCGTCGATGCCTTCCTTGCGGAACAAGTTCTGCAAGTTCTTAAGGTCCATCGGGGCGATGATGCCTTGCTGCGAGATGATATTGGTTGTCTTGGTGGCCGAATAGATTTCAAGGCCGTGCACCGGCAAAGAAGCGACCACCGAGGTGATTTTTTGATTGATGTTCTTCTCAAGTTGGGCGATTAGTTTGCGAACGACCGCGGCCGTGGCGTCGATGTCGGTCAGCCGGCCTTCGACCAATTGGTCGGGGACCAAGGCGCTTAAGGCGTCGACGACGATCGGCTGTTGATCCAAAAAATAACCGGCCACCAATTTGGTGGCTCCCGAGCCGATGTCCAAAGCGATCGTCAATTTTTCCATAGGTTCCTCTTTTTTAGTGGCATAGCAAGAAACGGATTGGCGTGAGTAGATAGATCAGGAGCAAAGTTACCGTAATGGCAACCATCAGCCATTTGATCAAGACGAGGTTTTGACGCTGCTTGCGGGCTTGAAGCAAGCGCGTGTCGAAAGTCAACAAGGGTGAATTATTGGTTTGATGCTGAAGTTTCATGCGTCATTCCCCCTTTTCGAATGTCACATCGTTTCCGATGAGGATTCCGTTTCTGTGGTTTGGCTGGTCGAGGATTGCTGTTGGGCTTCGACCGACATCAACGACAGCGGGACGGCGATGGAAGCCGTCATCAACACGAAGGCCATGGCAAAGACGGCTACTTTGCGCATCCGGTAGTAATTCGCTTTGCGATGGAATTTGACGAGTTTGTCTTTCATGGCGTTTCCTCTACTTTCGAATGATGATGCGGAGTTTGGCCCCGGCGGACCGATGGTTGTCATGGATCTCGGCCTCCGATGGGGCAATGGCTTGGCGGTTGTAGTATTCATAGTCCAATTCCGGCGTTTTGATGAGGGCGAGAGGCCCGTGACGGGTTTCTTCATTGACGCATAGGCGCTTGAAGTAATTCTTGACGAGGCGGTCTTCGCCCGAATGGAAGGTGATCACGGCTAGGCGCCCACGCGGCTTGAGTAAGGCGGAGGCTTGCTTCAAGGCGGCTTCGAGGTTGACGATTTCGTCATTGACGGCGATGCGCAAGGCTTGGAAAGCCTGCTTGGCCGGATGGCCCTTCTTGGATAGTTCTTTCTGAGGCTTGACCCGTTTGATCAAGGCGACGAGGTCGCTGGTAGTCAAGAGAGGTTTCGTCTCCCGGTCCTTGACGATGGCCTTGGCCAGTTGGTATGCCTGGGGTTCGTCGGCGTATTCCCGAAAGATTTTTGCGAGTTCGGCAATGCCGAGGGTGGCCACCAATTGGGCGGCGGTCACGGTTTGCCGCTGATCCATCCGCATATCAAGCGGCGCATCCTCGCGGTAGGAGAATCCCCGTTCGGGATCATCGAATTGCGGGGAGGAGACGCCCAAGTCCATCAAGACGCCGTCGACGCGGTCGACGCCTAAGTCGGCTAAGACCGATGCGGCTTGCGTGAAATTGGCGTGGATCAAGGTCAGTTTTTGCGGATTCTTGTCGACGAGCGTTTGTCCGGCTTCGATGGCTTCGCGGTCGCGATCGATGGCGTAGACGTGTCCGGTCGTCAAGCGGTCGAGGATGGCGGTGGTATGTCCGCCCCGACCAAAGGTCATGTCGAGGTAAGTGCCGTGCGGTTGCACGTCGAGTCCGGCGATGACTTCATGAAGCAGGACCGGCGTATGGGCGACCATTACGATCCTTTGATGGTTTCGGCCGTGGCTTCGTAGTGAGCGTCGGCTTCGGCCTGATAGGCTTTCCAGTCGGTTTCCGACCACACTTCAATATGGTCCTTGACGCCGATGAGGCGCACGGTGCCTTCGAGGCGATATTCTTTAGCGGTCGCCGCCGGTATTTGGATGCGCCCATGGTTGTCGATCGATAGTTCGATGGTCGAAGCCAAGGTGATCCGCATGTAGTCGCGGGCCGCTTTTTGGGTAAAACTCAATTTTTCGAGATCGGCTTGCAAAGCATCGAAAGCCGCCTCCGGGTATAAAGACAGGCATTTTTCGTAGCCGCGCATGGCAAACAAGACATCGTTAACGGCCAGACGGAACCGTGCCGGGATGACGAGGCGTCCTTTGTTGTCGATCGAGTAGACGTAGTTACCGAAAAACATTTCCCACTTTCTCCCACTTGATGACTTAATTCTATCGAGGCGGTCTAGGTTTGTAAAGCCTTAGTTCGCATTTTTATAAATAATTAAAAAAGCGCTTGCCCGGGAAGAACCGGCCGAAGCGCTGATTTTCATTGAAATGCCGATGGGAGTATTATACTCGGAAGGTCAGGTTGAAGGCCGTCGCCAATGCGACTTTGACCCGTTCGATCACCGCGGCGCATTCGCTGTCGGTCAAGGTCTTCTTATCGTCGTTCAAGACGATGGAAAGGGCCAATGACTTCTTGCCGGCCGGCACGTGATCGCCGGTATAGACATCAAAGATGACCACGTCGCGTATGATGTCTTTTTGGGTTTTCCTGATGACCTTGATGAGGGCCTGGGCCTCAACGTTTTGGTCAATCACGAAGGCAAGGTCACGGGTGACGGTGGGATATTTCGACAAGGGGCTCATTTTAGTGGCGGAAACCCGCAGGTTCAAAACAAATCCTAAGTCGATTTCCAGCATGACGACCGGGGCTTTTTTGAAATCGAATTCACCGGAAGCTTCCGGCGACAAGGTGGCGATGACCCCGGCCTTTTGGTTGTCGATCAAGACGCGGGCGCTTTGTCCCGGATGCAATTCGGCGCTTCGGTCGTCGAGTCGCTCATAGCGATAACGGCCCGGATCGATGCCAAAGAGAGTCATCAAAGCTTCGAAAAGCCCCTTGGCATCGAAAAAGTCATAAGGTTTGGCCGTCATTTGGCCGCGCAGCGACTTAGCGCCGACCAAGACGATGGCCAGATGGGTGGTCACGGCCTTTTTGGTTTCAATCCCGCTTATTTCGAACAAGGCTAAGTGCTTGTTTTGACGGGCGACGTTATAATTGGCGGTCGCCAACAGCGAATACATGAGCCCGCCGCGCACGAATTCGTGCTCGTCGGTCATCGGGTTAGCGATTTGATAAAGCTCGTCTTGGTTCAGGAGGCGGAATTTACCGATCTCCGAGCGATGGAGCAAAGTATAAGTCAATACTTCGTCAAGGCCGCGGTTCAACAGCAGTTGCCTGACGCGTTCGAGTTTGGCTTGCGATGCCGTCAAGCCGGTATGCAAAGCTGTCAAGGGCGGAAGTTTGACCTCGATATGTTGGAAACCGCGGATGCGGATGACTTCCTCGG
>CAZBUP010000008.1:0-25668 GCA_964495145.1 uncultured Staphylococcaceae bacterium
TGGCGATGCAAGCCGGTCGGTTGCCAAAAACCTCTTTCAACGCTTTGAGGGTTGTGCCGATGCGATGGGGGGCTTCGTAGAAGATCAGCGTTTCGGGTCGCGGGTACAGGCCCGTCAATTCCGATTTGCGGGCGTTAGCCTTGGTCGGCAGAAAGCCGTGAAAATAAAAGCGGTTCGTATCGAGTCCCGATCCCACCAGGGCGTTTAAGATGGCGCTCGGTCCTGAGATGACGCTGACTTTGATGTCAGACTGAAGCGCGAAGGCGACCAGTCGGCGGCCGGGGTCGGAAATGCCCGGGTAACCGGCATCGGACACGTAGGCGATTTTCTTTTGGTCGCGCAGCAGCTCAATCAATTGGTTGGCGGCCAATACTTCGTTATGCTCGTGGCAGGCGATGAGCGGTTTTTGAATCTCAAAGTGCTTGAGCAAAAGCCCGCTGACGCGGGTGTCTTCGCAGGCGACGTAATCGACATCCCGTAGCACGCTTAAGGCCCGGGGGCTGATTTCCGAAAGATTGCCGATCGGGGTCGCGACTAAATAAAGACGGGCTTCGGGTTGGTCAAAACTGCGATGCCGTTTCATCTTTGAACGTGCTCGGGGGATACTTTAGGCAGTTTGTTGACTTCTTCTAGAGGAAGAAAATGGACGGCGTTCATGTTTTCGATCTTGATGATGCGGGTTAAGACGTTCATCGAGGTGATGCGGAAGGTTTCCCCTTCATAGGTGACCCGCTGCCCGACTTTGGGAAAGGATTCCTTCAATTCGGTATAGGCGTCGTCTTCGTATTTGAGGCAGCAGATCAATTTGCCGCAGTGGCCCGACAGTTTAGGGATATTCAGGGTCAAGAGTTGGTTTTTGGCCCGGTTGATCGAAATGTTGTCGAATTCGTTCAAGAAGGTGGCGCAGCATAAGGGCAAACCGCAAATGCCGATGCCGCCGATCATCTTGGCTTTGTCGCGACTCCCGATTTGGCGGAGGTCGATTCGGGTGTGAAAATGGCCGGCCAGGATTTTGAGCAATTCGCGGAAATCGACGCGCTCGTCGGCCAAATACGAGAAGATCAGTTTGCTGCGATCCAAGGTATACTCGGCCGAAACGAGGTTCATGCCCAAATTCAAATTAGCAATTTGCTCGCTACAGTATTTGTAGGCGTAGTGACCTTGCTCACGATTTTCCTCAAAAGCGGCCACGTCGCTCGGGGTGGCCAAGCGAAGAATTGGTTTCAAACTTAAGGTGCTTTGGTATTTGTTCAAGGGGACCGGCACCATCGAAACATAGCCGAGTTCCAAGCCGCGGACCGTTTCCACGATGACTGGGGTGTTCAACTCCAAATGGCTTTCGATCGTTTCGAAATAATAGGATTTGCCGGTATCCGTAAAACGGATGCCGACGAAGTAACCGGGTATCCCCGATTCGAGGTTGGTTTCATATGTCGTCATGAATATACTCCTTCAGTATGCGGATGAATATGTGATCGAGCAACAGCGAGGCATTGACGTTCAATTCGATCTGACCTCGGGCGAGCAACACCTCCAGCAAGGCCGATTCGAGATGGTCGAAGCGCGAGGCAAGGGGCGTCATTATTTTATCATAACTGGGCAAGAGCGGGGCTTGTCGGTTTTGCCGGGCCGACAAATCGGTCAAAAAGAGCACCAGCACGTCAACGAGGAACCGGAGCGACTCCTTTTGGGTAAAGCGTTCGACGATGTCGTTCAAGCAGAGGAAGCGGGCTTGGTTGTACGATTGGGGCAAGGTTTCGAAGAATGAGAGCAGGGCGTTCAGGCTTTGCCGATATTCGTCGGTCTGGCTGACGGCCCGCATCGTTTCGACGTCATGGTGGAAATACGCGAGGATGTCGGCATCGGTGGCTTCGATGCCGGCGGCGATGGCTTCGTTAACGAGGGCGCGGCGGTCGGCCGGCAGCACCCGGAGCTTCTGGCTGCGCGAGACAATCGTTTCCAAGACCTTGCTTTCGTTCTCGGTCGTCAAGAAAGCATAGACTTCCTGATGAGGTTCTTCAAGGAACTTCAAAAGCGAATTAATGGCTTCGGGGGTCAAGTTTTCGACAAGGTGAAGAATGTAAATCAAGCGGCCAGCCGGCTCGACCGGGGTTTTTTCAAACGAGGTCTCAAGGTTTTGGATATCATCCTTCTTGATGGTGCTCACTGAGCCGTCATAGACGACGATGTCGGCATAATTGCCGTCGGCGACCCGAAGGCAGGACCAGCAAGTTTCATCGGCGAAAGGATTCGGATTCTCGCATACGAGCGCTTGGGCCAGATAGGTGGCGATTGCCAATAGCGGCGTGCCGGGTTCCCCGGTCAATAGGTAAGCATGCGATAAATGGCCATGCTTTAAAGCGGCGGCGAATTGACGGACCAGCAATGGTTGGTAATGTTGTAGGTAAGCCGAAATGTTCATCGGTCGGCGAGGGCTTTTCGAATAATCGATTCGGCTTGGGCCACCACCTCGTCGAACGAGCGCGAGGCGTCGATGATGACATAGCGGTCGGCGTACTTTTTGGCCAATTTCAAAAAGGCGCGCCGCACTTTCCGGTGGAAGGCTAAGGCTTCAAGGTCAAGGCGGTTAACTTCGCGATTGGCCGTCTGGCTGATGCGTGACAAACCGATTTTGGGATCGATGTCGAACAGGAGCGTCATATCGGGATAAAAGGCTTCGGTGGCGAACAGGTTGATTTTCAGCACCGGGCTGAATCCCAAACCACGGGCCCCGCCTTGATAGGCTAACGAGGAATCAAGGAAGCGGTCGCAAATGACGATATTCCCTTCCTTGAGGGCCGGCCACACTTTTTCGATCAAGTGCTGGCGGCGGCTGGCCGCGTATAAAAGGGCCTCGGCTCGCGGATCGAGATTGGTATTGGCCTTGTCGAGGATAATGTCGCGGATTTTTTCGGCAATGGGGGTGCCCCCGGGTTCCCGGGTGCGCACAATCGGGTAGCCGTCGGCCAGCAAACGGGAACAAACGAGGTTCATGACGCTCGTTTTGCCGCTGCCTTCGGGCCCTTCGATGGTGATGAACATATTATTCCCCTTTCAATTTGGTGCGATTGGCCAACGCTTTGGCCAAAGTCAGGCTGTCGGCGTAATCGAGATGCCCGCCCATCGGGAGTCCATAGGCTAAGCGGGTGATTTTGACGGGGTGATTTTCTAGCAACTTGGTAATGAATAAGGCGGTTGTTTCCCCTTCGATGGTCGGATTGGTGGCTAAGACCACTTCTCGAATCGATTCGGTTTCGATTCGCTTGAGCAAGGCGTCGATTGACAAATCCTCGATGCCAATGCCTTTAACAGCGGACAAAACGCCGCCTAGGACGTGATAGACGAATCGATTGCCTTCGATTCGCTCGAAAGCGTAGACGTCTTTGACGAAACTGGTGACCACCAAGGTGTCGTGGCTTCGATGCTTGTCGGCGCAGATTTCGCACACGTCTTGTTCAGTGTAAATGCCGCAGACGGGACAGGGATGGATGCGTTCTTGAACCCGGACCAGGGCTTCGACGAAAGCGTCCACGTCTTGAGGGAGCCATTCCAAAACGGCATAGGCCATCCGTTCGGCCGATTTCAAGCCGACGCCGGGCAAATGGTGAAATGATTCAATCAAGGCTTCCAGCGAGGCGAGCGGTTTCATAAATCGTATCCTTCGACCGTCAGTTCCAGGTTTCGTCGGTCAGGCAAACGTTTGATTTGGTTCAGTTCGAGGTATTTTTTCTTCAGGCGCAGGCATTCGCTTCGGGTCATGCCATAGACCAAAACGGTTTTCTTGATCAAGGCTTTGACGATATTTTGGAGCGCGGCTTGATTGGCTTTGATATTGACCTTGTCGACCAGGCTCTGTAAATCATATTCCAAAATCAAGACTTGCTTGCATAAAACATAAGGAGTCCCATCGCTTAATAAAGCGATGAATTTGCCCAATTGCGGGTCGCCGGGCAAAGACCGAAGCTCGCTCCAACGATTCAACAAGGCGATTTTTTCGTCCTTGAGGCCACCGACCATGATTTTGATGATGTTGTCGTCGTCGATATGGATTTTATCCCCGGCTGTTTCCAGCGCGGCATTCCCCATTGGGGCCAATTCGATTGGCGAAGCGGTTTCCGGCGGGGTCGCCAATTCGTCGAAGATGGTGCGCGGCTGCGATGGTTCTTCGCTGGATGGGGCATCCATCCGGGCGATTTTCGGGACATGGTTGACTGATTCCGGGCCGACGATCGCTTTATTGACCGGTTCAAACGGAATCTCGTCGCCGCTTGATTCTGGTTTAGCATCCTCGATTGCGGGTTTCTCAGCTTTGGTTTCGACGGGGAAAGCCGGTTCCTCTTTGGATACGGTCGGGAGTGGCTTGATTGTGTTTTCCTTTGGTTTGGCCACTGGGGCAACTGGCGCTTCGGCCGGCTTTTCAAGGCGGCCCATTTTCAAGAAGACGACTTCGACCAAGGAACGGACGTTGGCCACAAAACGGAAGTCGTTTTGGGTTTTCAATAGTAAATCAATGAAAGCGGGCACCAATTCGTAATCGAGATCTTGCAAAAGGCTGTCGGCTTCTTCGGCGGTCACCTTCGTCAATAAATCGTGATTGGAAGTTTTAAGGTAAATCAATAAGTCCTTAAGGATGTCGAGCAAATCGGCGACCAACCGTTTGATGTCGACCCCTTGTCGTGAAAATTGTTCCAAGGTTTTCAACAAGCCGATGGTGTCCCCTTGGGCAATTTGTCGCAGCAAGTTGGTCTTTTCGCCGGTGCCGGCCAAACCAAACAATTCCAGAATGTCCTTTTCGTTTACGAAAGCACCGCTGTAGGCGATGACTTGGTCAAGGAGCGATAACGCGTCGCGGACGCCGCCGTCGGCCAGCGTGATGATGGTATCCAAAGCCCGGGATTCGTAATCGATTTTTTCCTGCTTGAGTATTTCCAGCATGCGCGAGCGGATGTCGAGGTCGCTGACTTTGGCGAAATCGTAGCGTTGGCAGCGGCTCACGATCGTGGGTATGACTTTATGGGGTTCGGTCGTCGCTAAGATGAAAACGACGTGAGCCGGAGGTTCTTCAAGCGTTTTCAGCAAGGCGTTGAAAGCGCCGGATGTCATCATATGGACTTCGTCGATGATGTAGATTTTGTATTTTCCCTTAATCGGGGCGTATTTGACTTTGTCGATCAAATCGCGGACTTCGTCGACCCCGTTGTTGCTGGCGGCGTCGATCTCGATCACGTCGGGATGGGTCCCGTCATTGATGGCCAGGCAGTTCGGGCAAATATTGCATTGCTGACCGAGCCCGGCTTCGCAATTGAGGGCCTTGGCCATGAGTTTGGCCATTGAGGTTTTGCCGGTGCCCCGCGGTCCAGTGAACAAGTAAGCATGGGCGACTTTTTGGCTCGCCAAAGCGTTTTGAAGCGTTTTGACGATATGTTTTTGACCGGCCACTTCCGAAAAAGTTGCCGGACGATAAGTTCGATAGAGTGCTTTGTATGCCATAGTTTAACCTATGTATCATTATACATAAAGCGTGCCTTTTCGGGAACAAAAACCCCGGCTTTGCCCGAAAGTCGCGCCCAGCGATTTGGCCCTTTTTATGGCGTATGAGATATGATAGAATACGTGGGATTGGAATGCGTTCATATGGAAGATAACCTCAAAGCCCGCCTATTAGCCATGCGTCAACGGCTCGAACTCATCGATCGGCAACTGCTCGACGAGAAAACGACCGCCGATTTCAGGCTGTTCCGCGACTTGTCCAAAGAACGTTCCGAGCTGGTGCCGGTCCTGGCTTTGTTCGACGAATATGAAAAAGCCGAAACCGACATGAACGACGCTTATCTGATGAAAAACGACGCCGATCCCGACATCGCCGAACTAGGTCGTGAGGAATATCATCGACTCAGTCATCGTTTAGACGAAATACTCGAAGAAATTCGCCTCGGCTTGATACCGAAAGATCCTAGCGACGACAAGAATATCGTCGTCGAAATCCGCGGGGCGGCCGGAGGCGACGAAGCCAACATTTTCGCCGGTGACCTTTTCCGGATGTACACCAAATACGCCGAAAGCAATGGATGGAAAATTCAGATGCTGGATGCCTCTTCTTCGGAGGCCGGCGGTTTCAGTCTCGCCTCCTTCATGATCAAGGGCAACCAAGTCTATTCCAAAATGAAATTCGAAAGCGGGGCCCACCGCGTTCAACGCGTGCCCAAAACCGAGGCCTCGGGCCGAATCCATACCTCGACGGCGACGGTTCTTGTCATGCCCGAAGTGGAGGAAGTCGACATCGTCATCAATCCGGCCGATTTGGAAATCGACACGTTCCGGTCCCAAGGGGCCGGTGGTCAAAACGTCAACAAAGTCGAATCGGCGGTACGCATTACCCACTTACCCACCGGCGTGACCGTCTATTGCCAAATCGAAAAATCGCAGATGCAAAACCGGGAACTGGCCATGCGGATGCTGCGGGCCAAGATCCAAGCCCAAAAGCAAGCCGAGCAAGACGAAAAAGTCGGCAGTGAACGAAAACTCAAAGTCGGCACCGGCGAGCGCTCAGAAAAAATCCGCACCTACAACTATCCGCAGAACCGCGTTACCGACCACCGAATCGGTTTCACGATTCAAAAATTAGATCGCGTTATGGAAGGGCAACTCGACGAAGTAATCGAGGCCTTAATCCATTTTGACCAAGAACAAAAACTGCTCGGTAATTAATATGACCATCGCCGAAACCTATCGTCACTCGCTCACTCGGGCCGATGTCGCGCCCCAAGCGGTCAAGACGCTTCTTTGCCATGTCCAAAAATTCAAGGATAACGGCGAATTGTTTTTGCACTGGGACGCCGAATTAAGGGATCCATTATTTTTCGAAACTTTGCTTAAACGATTGATCGAAGGCGAACCGGTTCAATATATCGTCAACGAAGCCTATTTCCATGCGTTGCCCTTCTATGTCGACGAATCGGTCTTGATCCCACGACCCGAAACCGAGCAATTGGTGGAAATCGTCGCTGCCGAATTGTCAAGTAGAGAACGGGCCACTCTCGTCGACCTGGGAACCGGATCGGGATGCATTGCCATTACCCTGAAAAAGAAATTCCCCGGAGCCGAAGTATGGGCCACCGATATCTCCGAAAACGCTCTTGACGTGGCCAAGAAAAACGCCAAGCGCCATCAAGCGAAAGTCCATTGGCTGCAAGGCGACTGGCTGCAGCCCTTGATCCGAATGAATCTGACCGTCGACGTCATCGTCAGCAACCCACCCTATATCGCCAGCGCGACGACGGTGGCGAGGGACGTTCTCGAATACGAGCCCCATTCGGCCTTGTTCGCCAAAGACGGCATCGCCAATCACGTCGAAATCCTGCGCCATGCCCGCCGCATTTTACGGCCCAATGGATTGATAATCATGGAAATCGACGAAGATCAAGCCGATAAACTGGCGTCGATTGCCCACTCGTTATATGAAAGTGATAAAATAGAATTCGTCAAGGATTTGCAGGGAAAACAACGTTTTATTAAAATTGAATTAAAGCCATGAAAACCACCCGATTCACCTATAAAGACATCGATAAGGCCGCCGCCATGCTCCAAGAAGGGCGCCTCGTCGCTTTTCCAACGGAAACCGTTTACGGATTAGCGGTCGTCTATGATTCAAAACCGGCATTCGACGCGTTGGTATCCGTCAAGAAACGGCGACCGGACAAACCATTTACATTGATGTGCGCCGCCGTTTCCGACATTCACCATTTTGCCCAAATCAGCGATCTGGCTCGGCGCATCATTGAATCATTCATGCCTGGCCCCCTGACGGTGATTCTCCCGGTTCAGCCCGGCTTACCCGAGTGGGTCGATTTGAAGACCGGCCAAGTCGGCATCCGCGTATCCAGCCTTCAAACCATCCAGGAGTTGATCTTCAAAGTCGGGAAACCGCTTCTGGTGCCGAGCGCCAACAAAGCCGACCAGCCACCGGCCTTGACCGGAGAGGAAGTCTGCCGCATCTTCGATGGCGAAATCGATGGCGTCATCTTTGGAAGCGTGGACGGAGGCAAACCGTCGACCGTCATCGAAATCGACGCCGCCGACCATGTCAAATTATTGCGCCAAGGGGCGTTGACGTTAGAAGAAATTTTGAAGAAAGGCCAAATATACCCATGAAAATCGTCGTTGCCAGCGATCACGGCGGCTATGATTACAAAGCCGCCATCATCCAACACTTAGAAGCGAAAGGACATCAAACCATCGACGGCGGGACCCATGACACCGGTTCCTGCCATTATCCGAGCTATGCCATTCCCGCCGGGGAATTGGTCGCTTCGGGCCAAGCCGACCGCGGCATCGTCATTTGCAACACCGGCATCGGCATTTCCATCGCCGCCAACAAAGTCAAAGGGGTTCGGTGCGCCGTCGCCTACGATGACCAAGTCGTCGAACTGACCCGGCGCGACAACGACGCCAACATGATGGCCTTTGGCGCCCATTTCATGAAATTGGACGATGTCCTGCGCCGCGTCGACATTTTTCTTGAGGCTCCATTCGAGGGCGGCCGCCATAAAGTCCGCGTCGACATCATCAAAGCGTACGAAGACAAGCATTACTGCAAGTAACCATCCTTCAACCAGGGAGCCTATTACTCAGTATGGACTCCCTTTTTGTTTGCCCGCGCTGCGGCAACGACGACCCGCGCTACATTGGACACATTGACGATAAACCCTATTGCCGCCGGTGCATCGTCTTTCAAGGCCAAGAAGCCGAAACGGATGATCTTTCGTTATCCCAAGAAGCCGAGCTGACGTTGGATTACGAATTGAGTGTCGAACAAAAAGACTTGTCGGATGAACTGGTACGCCATTATCGGGAGGGGGAACACGTCCTTATCCATGCGGTGACCGGAGCCGGCAAAACCGAAATCGTCTTCGCGGCTATGTCCGAAGCCGTCGCCTCCGGGCATCGGGTCGGACTGGCCATTCCCCGGCGCGACGTCGTCATCGAATTGGCCGAGCGCTTGCGCCAAGCCTTTCCCCGCCTGACGGTCACCGCCGTCTATGGCGGACATCACCAAGAACTGCATGGCGACATCGTCATCTTGACGACGCACCAAATCTATCGCTATGTCGCCTATTTCGATCTTTTGGTGATTGATGAATACGACGCCTTCCCGTTCAAAGGCGATCCGGTTTTGGAGGCATTTGCCCAAAGAAGCCTTAAAGGGGTACTCGTGGCCATGAGCGCCACCCCGACCCTCGCGATGATGACCCGCTTTAAAAGCCCGGGCCATCGCATATTGCGCCTATGGACGCGGTATCATCGCCATCCGCTTCCGCGACCGACCGTGATCGTGAGACCGTTGATCGTTCGTTTTAGTCGGCTATTGGATCTCATTAACCGGTTTCAAAAAGAAAGTAAGCCCCTGCTAGTGTTCGTTCCAACCATCGCCATCGGCGAACGATTATTTTTCTATACACGGATATTTGCCAAGAAGGGTGCTTTGGTTCATTCAAGGCGCCCTGATCGAACCGCCGTCATCACCGCTTTCAGGGAAGGCCGTTACGCTTATTTAATCAGCACTTCGGTGCTTGAGCGAGGCATTACCCTATTGAACCTACAGGTCGTCGTGTTCGAAGCCGATCATCCGCTTCTGGATGAAGGGACGCTCCTTCAAATGGCCGGTCGGGTCGGGCGCAAGGCCGAGGCTCCCGAAGGCGAAGTGATCTTTTTGAGTCGGCGCGTCACCACGGAAATGAAAGGGGCCATTGCGGCGGTTGACCATGCCAACGCCCATTTGTAGACTTTGTTATCGCCCGATTGCGGTTCAAAGCCTCGCCACGTTGATCGATGGGACTTTGACCGTTTGCGATCGTTGCTTCGGTTCATTCTGCCCGCGATTCCACGAATTCGAGGTGGACGGTACCGCAGGCTTGGCCGTTTACGAATACGATTCGTGGATCAAGGAGCAACTCTACCGGTTTAAAGGTTGCGGTGATTATGAATTGAAGGACATGTTTCTCGAGCGTTTTCGATTTTATCTCCGTTGGAGATACCGCGGTTATCAGATTGTCTTGATCCCCAGTTGGCATCAAGACGATGAAATGCGGGGATTCAATCACGTCGAAGCCCTATTCGAAGGTCTCGGACTCCCGATGCACAAGGTGCTGTTTAAGAAACGGGCCCATAAGCAGGCTGAACTTTCCTATGAAGCCCGGCAGCGCGTCAACGACGTGTTTGGAATCGTCAATGCCACGACATTGAAAGGTCGCAAGATCCTACTGGTCGACGACGTGATGACGACCGGCGCTTCCTTGAAAGCGGGTCTTCGACTGCTGAAGGAATGCGCTCCCAAGACAGTCAAGGTGCTCGTGATGTCGCGCACGAGTTCTAGAAAATAACATTTTCTTAATCAATCTTTATTTGGAAACTAGGTAGTAATAAGATAAAATATACAATTGGATTTGAAAGGAGGGTCGGACATTGGGATTTTTAGATAAATTATTGCGCTTGGATGCCCGAGCCTTGAAAAAACTCGAAAAGGAAGCCCAGCACGTGCTGGCCTTAGAATCAACCATGGCGGCTTTGACCGACGAGCAGTTGCGGGCCAAAACCGTTTATTTTCGCGAACAACTGAAAAATGGCCAAACCCTAGACGACATCAAGTACGAAGCGTTCGCGGTCAGCCGCGAAGCGGCGAAACGAACCTTGGGCGAATTCCCGTTCCCGGTTCAAATCGTCGGCGCTTTGGCCCTCCATCAAGGCGACGTCGCCGAAATGAAGACCGGTGAAGGCAAAACCCTGACGGCAACGATGGCCGTCTATTTGAACGCTTTGCTTGGCAAGGGCGTCCACGTGGTCACCGTCAACGAATACTTGGCGTCGCGCGATGCCGATTGGATGGGTCAAATCTATCGTTTCCTCGGCTTGACGGTCGGGGTTAACCTGCGCGAGAAAACGACGACCGAGAAAAAAGACGCCTATCTTTGCGACATCACCTATACGACCAACTCCGAAGTCGGGTTTGACTATCTGCGCGACAACATGGCCGGTCGGGTCCAAGACCGGGTTCTGCGCGGGCTCGATTACGCCATCATCGACGAGGCCGACTCGATTTTGATCGACGAATCGCGGACGCCGCTGATCATTTCCGGGGGCGCCAAAGCCACCGCCAGCCAATACAACATCGCCGACCGCTTCGTCAAAACGCTTCGGCGCGAAAAGCATTTCACCGTCGACGTGAAAACGAAAACCTGCAACCTGACCGACGAGGGCAACAACATGGCCGAACGGATGTTCGGCGTCAAAAACCTCTACAATCCCGAATATGCCGATTTGGTGCACCGGATCCATCAAGCCCTCAAGGCCAATTACATCATGATGCGCGACGTCGAATACATGGTCGACTCCGAACGGCAAATCCAATTGATCGACCAATTCACCGGCCGTATCTTGAAAGGCCGCGAATACAGCGATGGTCTCCAACAGGCGATTCAAGCCAAAGAAGGTGTCGAAATCAAACAAGAAACGATCACGTTGGCGACCATTACCTATCAAAACTTCTTCCGGCTTTACAAAAAACTCTCCGGCATGACCGGAACCGCTAAGACCGAAGAAGAAGAATTCCGCAAAATCTACAACATGCGCGTCATCGTGGTGCCGACCAACCGGCCCATCACCCGAATCGACGCCATCGACTATGTCTATGCGACGAAACCAGCTAAACTCAAAGCGCTCCTGACCGAAGTGACCGAACGTCATCAAAAAGGCCAACCGATTTTGATCGGTACCCCATCGGTCGAAGCTTCCGAAGAATTGAGCGCCTTACTGACGCAAGCCCATCTCAAACACGACTTGTTGAACGCCAAGAACCACGCCCGCGAAGCCGATATCATCAAACATGCCGGCGAAAAGGGCATGATCACCATCGCCACCAACATGGCCGGTCGCGGCACCGACATTAAAATCAGCGCCGAGATCAAAGCCTTGGGTGGCCTGTGCGTATTTGGGACCGAGCGGCACGAAGCACGCCGCATCGACAACCAACTGCGCGGCCGCAGCGGCCGTCAAGGCGACCCGGGTTATTCCCGGTTCTACGTCAGTCTCGACGACGAATTGATGATCCGTTTTGGAAGCGACGCCCTCCGCAACATCTTCTCGAAACTGGGCGACGATGCGATTGAAAACGCCTTGGTCATGAAATCGATCACCTCGGCCCAGAAGCGGATTGAGGGACAAAACTTCGACGCCCGGAAAAACCTGCTCGACTATGACGACGTGTTAGCCAAACAACGGGCCATCACCTACAAGAAACGCGACGATATCCTCTATGCCGAGAAAATCAATTACCTGATTCAGGATTTCTTCGATTTGACCGGTAAATTTTTGGCTAGGAAAGCCATCGAACCCGAAGATCGCTCGATGACGATCCATGGTCAAATGCTGAAGAAGGAAGTCGAACCGCGCTTCTTGCCCGAAGGGACCATCAAGCCGGCCGCCTACGAAGAGTCGCCGCTTGAAGAAGTGGGCGAAGACTTGTCGATATTGATGATCAACAATTACAAAAAGCGCCGCCACGAATGGGGCGAAGAGTTGGCCAACCAAGTCGAACGGCAGATTTCCTTGCGGTCGATCGACCGCAACTGGACCAAGCATATCGACACCATGGAACATCTGCGCGAAGGGATCCACCTGCGCAGCTACGCCAACACCAACCCGCTTCAAGATTACGTCAACGAAGGCTATCGCCTATTTCAGGAATGCAACGACACCATCGCCGTCGAAGTGGTTTTGAACCTGCTGAACGCCCGGGTCGAAGTTCGAAAAACCGAACCGGAAGCGGCTGCGGCTAACGGGGCCCCGGCTCCGGAGGCGACTCCGCCGGGAGACGCATAACATGGAATATGCCTTGCTGAAAACGGAGTTAAATGACTTGGCGCCCTTAGTGCAGCAAGTCAGTGACTCTCTTTGACCTGGCTAAACTGCAACAACTGATTCTAACCGATCGTCAGGCCATGGAGACCGACGATTTCTGGTCGGATTCCAAGAGCGCCAAACTCGTCAGCGCCCGATTGAAGGACAACGAACGGGTGCTCGAACGGGCCCAATACATCAAAAACACCTATCGCGATCTCAATGAACTGGTGGCTTTAGCCGAAGGCGACGACGGCTTGATTGAAGAAGCCGGACAAGAACTCATCACCCTCAAAGCCGCGGTCGAACAAATGCGGCTGGAACTGCTTTTCGCCCATGAATTCGACGAGCTGAACGCCGTGATTGAAATCCATCCGGGCGCCGGCGGCACCGAATCGACCGATTGGGCCGACATGCTTTACCGGATGTACGTCCGCTGGGCCGAAGAGAAACAATTCGAGATGGAAGTCCTCGATTATATACCCGGCGACGAAGCCGGGCTTAAAAGCGCGACCATGATCGTACGCGGCCATCATGCCTATGGCTTACTCAAAAGCGAAAAAGGCGTCCATCGGTTGGTGCGCATTTCGCCGTTTGACGCCAACGGGCGCCGCCACACCTCGTTTGCCTCGGTCAACGTCATTCCCGAATTCAACGACGACATCGATATTGAAATCCGCGACAGCGACATTAAAATCGATACCTATCGCAGCGGTGGCGCCGGGGGACAAAACGTCAACAAGGTGGAAACCGCCGTCCGCATCACCCACCTGCCGACCGGCATCATCACCGCCAGTCAATCGGCCCGGACCCAGCTGCAAAACCGAACCCTGGCCATGAATTTGCTGAAATCGAAACTCTATGAACGCAAGATGCTAGAGAAGCAATCGCAGATGGAACAAATCGTCGGCGAGCAAAAGAACATCGAATGGGGAAGCCAAATCCGTTCTTACGTTTTCTGCCCCTATACCATGGTCAAAGACCATCGCACCGATTATCAGGAAGGCGACGTCTACAAAGTGATGGACGGGCATCTGGATTCATTCATGTATGCCTATCTGGAAAGCGAGGCGAAGAAACGTGGGAGTACTTAAGGATTTATCGCGCAAGGCGCGACTCCAAATGGTCAAAAACGCCGGCTTGATCGTCTTGGGTAGCCTCATCATCGCCGTGAGCACCGGCATGTTTCTCGTTCCCGGCAACATCATCAACGGGGGCCTCTCGGGCATCGCCATCATCTTGAAAGCCGTTTGGCAAATCCCGGTCGACATCACGGTCGGAATCTTGTCGGTTTTTTTATTCATCTTGGGCTGGGTCATCCTCGGCAAGAAGTTCTCGTTCAACACCTTGATTTCGACGATCGTCTATCCGATCGCCTTATCGTTCATTTTGCGGGTGATTCCGGAAAATCCGATTGGATTTGATACCGGCAACGACATGCATTTATTGTTGGCCGCCATCTTCGGCGGGGCGTTGCTCGGCCTCGGCGTCGCCTTGACGTTTTTAGCCGGCGGTTCCACCGGCGGGGTCGACGTCTTGTATTTCATCTTCAAAAAATATTTTGACGTCAAGCAATCGGTCAGTTCCTTCACCATCGACGCCACCATCATCGGTTCGGGCATGTTCGCGATCGGCATCATCCCCGGTTTTTATGGCATCATCTCGGCCTTCATTTCGGCCATGGTGATTGAAATGGTGTTCATCGGCTTGTCGTCTTCGTTCCTAGGAACGATCATTTCGACCAAATCGGATGAAATCAACCGTTTCATCCTCCAGGACCTCGAACGCGGGTCGACGATCATCCCGGTCAAAGGCGGTTATGCCGGCGTTGATTACAAGATGATCCAAGTGGCTTTCGACCGCAAGGAATTGGCCAAACTCAAGGAATTCATCGCCGAGGTCGATCCTAAAGCCTTTGCCATCTTCACGAATGTGAAGTCAATCAACGGCTATGGCTTTGAACCGTTTCCGCAGCGCTTGAACGGCCGCAACAAGAAAAAGATGCCCGATGGACCAAAAGTTTCAACTTAAATCGCCCTTCAAACCGACCGGCGACCAACCCGAGGCCATCAAGAAATTAGTGGCTGGTTTGGCCGAAGGCCGTCCGATGCAGGTGCTCCTGGGAGCGACCGGCACCGGCAAAACTTTTACCATGGCCAACGTAATCGAAAAAGTCCAGCGCCCGACGTTGGTTTTGGTCCACAACAAGACTTTGGCTGGGCAGCTGTATGGCGAATTCAAGGAGCTGTTTCCCGATAGCCGGGTCGAATATTTCGTTTCCAATTTCGATTTCTATCAACCGGAAGCCTATTTGCCCAAAACCGATACCTACATTGAAAAAAACGCTTTGATGAACGAAGAAATCGAAATGCTGCGCACCAGCGCCGTCAACTCCCTGGTCGAGCGGCGCGATACCATCATCGTGGCTTCGGTGGCCTCAATCTATGGATTGACCGATCCCGACGAATACAAGAAACTGGTCTTTTTGGTCCGGGTCGGGGAGACGATCCAGCGGCGGAAGTTTTTCAAAGCCCTGATTGACGGGCAATACAAACGCAACAACCTCGATCTGGCACCCGGCACCTTCCGTGTTCGGGGCGACGTCATCGAAATCGTTCCGGCCAATACCGACGATTACGCGATCAAAATCGACACGTTCGGCGACGAGATAGAACGCATCGCCCAGGTTGACCTCTTGACCGGGGAAGTCAAGCACACCTTCAACGTTTATTATATATTTCCGGCTTATACCCACGCTTCGACCCACCAACGGGTCATGGACGCCTGCCACACCATCGCCTTGGAATTGAACCAACGGCTCCAGTACTTCACCGAAAACAACAAGCTCCTCGAAGCCCAACGGCTGGAGATGCGCACCAAGCAGGACATCGAGTCGATGCAGGAATTCGGCACCTGTCCCGGCATCGAAAACTACACCCGCCACATCGACAAGCGACCGCCGGGTTCGCGCCCTTTCTGCCTGATCGATTACTTCCCCAAGGATTTTTTGTTGGTGATCGATGAGTCGCACGTGACCTTCCCGCAAGTCCGCGGCATGTACAACGGCGACCGCAGCCGCAAGACGACCCTCGTCGAATATGGGTTCCGCCTGCCCTCGGCGCTTGATAACCGTCCTTTGAAGTTCGACGAATTCGAACAGCTGACCCCACAGGTCATCTGTACGAGTGCCACCCCGGGCGATTACGAGTTGGAACGGTGTCATGGTCAAGTGGTCGAGCAGATTATCCGCCCGACCGGCTTGGTCGATCCCCGCATCTCGATTCGACCCACCTTAGGGCAGATTGACGACATGATCAACGAAATCAACAAGCGGATCGAGCGGCATGAGCGGACGATGATCGTCACTTTGACCATCCGCATGGCCGAGGATTTGTCGTCGTTTTTAAAACATCGCAACATCAAAGTCGTCTACATGCATAATGAAACCAAAACCTTGGAACGGACCGAAATCATCTACCAGCTTCGCAAGGGAAAATACGACGTTTTGGTGGGCATCAACCTGCTTCGAGAGGGACTTGACATCCCGGAAGTGTCCTTGATTGCCATCCTCGACGCCGACAAAGAAGGGTTTTTGAGATCGACCCGATCATTGATTCAAGTCATCGGCCGGGCGGCCCGCAACGTCAATGGACAAGTCATCATGTATGCCGACAAGATGACCGATTCGATGAAGGCCGCCATCGAAGAAACCAATCGCCGTCGCGAAATCCAAACCCGCTACAACGACGATAACGGCATCGTGCCGACGACCGTCGTCAAGGAAATCCAACGGTCGATCAAGGCCATCGACGATACCTTGGGCGAAATCGCCAGCGTGGTCGGCAAAGCCCCGCGTAGCGAAATCGAAGCCAAGATCAGACAATTGGAACGGCAAATGCGCGACGCCGCCAAGCAATTCGATTTCGAAGCCGCCGCCAAGATTCGCGACGTCATGTTCGAATTGAAGAGCCAATACAACATCAAATAAGATGTTCGGTGATGTTTTTCTTTAATTTTCGCGCTTTAATGGTAAAATGTTATTTGCTTTAAGCAACTACGAGTTCACGGAGGTTCTTCATGGGTGCATTAGATATCATCTTCCTAGTCGTCGCCGTCATCGTCATCATCCTGTCATTGCTGCAAGGCGGTAAATCCGAAGGCGCTTCAGGGGCCATTACCGGCGCCGGCATGAACATTTTCGTTAAGACGAAAGAACGCGGCAGTGAGCTCTTCATCTCGTGGCTGACCCTTGGTTTCGCGGTGGTTTTCTTCATATTGGCTTTGCTGGTCAACGCCTTGACCGCGACCGCTTAAGGCATTTATAATCCGCATGTCGAAGAGCCTTCGGGCTCTTTTTTTATTAGCCGGCTCAAGAAGGTCTTAGACTATGCTATAATGCAGTCAATCCGGAGGTAGCCCTATGACGATCAAAGAATACGTCGTTGAACAAAAGCGTCGTTTGGCCGCCACGATCGCCGCCAATCACGCGCGTCCGCACCTCGTCATTATCCAAGCCAACGACGACCCTTCCAGCGACACCTACATCCGTGGGAAATTGTCCGATTGCCAAGAAGTCGGCATCGAGGCAACCCACGTCAAATTGCCGGTCTCCGTCAGCGAAGCCGAACTGCTGGACACCATCGAACAATTCAATCGCGACGCGACCGTCCACGGACTCATCGTCCAGATGCCGCTACCGAAGCATATCGATGAAAACCATGTCAAATTGGCCGTCAATCCGCTTAAAGACGTCGACGGATTCCATCCGCTCAGTCAACTGGCGACTTGCACTCCTAAAGGCATCATCGACTATTTGTCGTTCCTCGGTTTTGATTTCGTCGGCAAGAACGCCGTGGTCATCGGCCGCTCGAACATCGTCGGAAAACCTTTGGCGGGCCAGTTGACGGCCCGTCACGCCAACGTCACCGTTTTGCATTCGAAAACGCATCCATCGGACATGGAGTTCTACTTAGCCCACGCCGATTTGGTGTGCGTGGCCGTCGGCAAGAAATGGTTTTTGGACCGGCAACCCTTGAAACAGTCAGCCGTCGTGGTCGACGTCGGCATCAACCGCGTCGACGGGCAATTGTACGGGGATGCCCGCCCGGGCTTGCCCGTCGCTATGCAAACCCCGGTTCCCGGTGGCGTCGGACTTTTGACCCGTCTCGCCTTGATCACCAACGTTTGGGAGGCCTACGCCCATGGAATTTAATATTTCCGACACCCAAGTATATGGCATTGATTTAGCCGTCAAAGCCAGCGGCAACCCGATGCGGACCGTGATTGAAACCGGGCCGGTCGACGCCAAGGATTTTTCCCGGGCCATCCGGCTGGGCCGCACCCACAATGGCGAAGGCCATGACAATTTCTTGAAAGGCGTCATCGTCCAAATGAACGTGACGGCGCCCCTATACTGGTGGAAGCAAGCCCAACGTTACCATTGGTTCGATTTCGTGTCGAGCCAATCGACCATGCATTGCCTTTTGAAGTTTTCGCTCCGACAGCAATGCGTCGGGGAAACCCACCCGGGCGTCCTTGACATCGTCCAAAACTTGATTGACGCATATCATGGTTTAGCCGACGAAGATCCTCAAAAAAAGACCAAATGGCGGCAAATCGTGGCCTCGCTTCCCTCGGGTTTTTGCCTTGGGGCGACGATGACCACCAATTACCAGCAACTGAAGACGATGTATTTCCAAAGGAAAAACCACAAACTGACCGAGTGGCGCACCTTCTGCGCTTGGTGCGAGACCCTGCCCCATTTCCTTGAGTTAACCGATTACGCTAACGGCCAATAGGCCGTTTTTATTTCTTGGTAAAGTCGATGTCGATTTTCTTGGGATCGTCTTTGGATTTTGGCTTGAGCAAAACGGCGCCCAGAAGGTTATTGATGCCGATGTAAATGGCTACCCCGCCGATGATGCGGGCGATGGCGTCGCTGGTGTCTCCCAACTTGGAAAAGACGAGCAAGCTGCCGATTAAGGTGATGATGCCAATCAAGAGGCGGATCACCCATCCCTCATAATAACGGCGTTCGAGCAAAGCCCGGCTGATCAAGACCAAACCGATCAAAAGGAGCCCGATGGCCACGAAAAGGCCAATAATCACTTGGATGACGCCGATGGGAATGATGATCAAGGCGATCCCGGCCGCCAGGAAGGCGATGCCGCCCACCAATTGGTAATAGCGATCCTTGATTTCTTTGGGAATCGAGGCGAATTCGAGGACTAAAACTAAACCATTGGCCATCAAGCCGATGCCTAAAACGTAGTTGATGACGCCATAAACGACGTCGGGCCAGATCATGGCCGCCGCCCCGAATGCCATCAGCAATCCGGCGATGAAGAACTTCATTATTTTGCTACGGTTCATGTGTAGACCTCATTTTCATTTATAATTAAACCATAAGCCGTTAAAATATCGACATAAGGAGTTTACCATGAAAAAGAGCCAATTGAAAAAGTATGCCAAACTTGTGGTCAAAATGGGGGCCAACGTGAGGAAAGGCCAAGAAGTCGTCATCAACGCGGCCTTGGACCAACCCGAATTCGTCACCATGGTGGCCGAGGAAGCCTATAAAGCTGGCGCCAGCCGCGTCAGCGTCGACTGGTCGCACCAACCCCTAGAACGGGTCGGGGCCACCTACATGAGCCTCGAGACGATGGCGACCATGCCCGAATGGCGCGTGGCCAAACTCAAATACGCAGCCGAGAAACTTCCGGCGATGATCCACATCATGTCGCAGGACCCCGACGGCCTCAAGGGCGTCGATCAAGCCAAAATGGCGCAAGCCCAAATGAAAATTTACCCGATCATCAAACCGATTCGGGATCAAATGGAAAATAAATACCAATGGACCATCGTCGCCGTTCCCGGCGAAGGCTGGGCCCGCAAAGTCTTTCCGGACCTAAATAAAAAACAGGCCATCAACGCCCTCTGGGAAGCGATTTTCACCGCGGCCCGGGTGACCGACAATCCGGTCAAATCTTGGAAAGAACACAATGCCGAAATCGAAGGCCGGTGCCATTATCTAAACAACTTGAAACTCGATTATTTGCATTATACCTCGCCTCAAGGCACCGATTTCAAAGTCTGGTTGATTCCTGAAGCCCAATGGCTCGGCGGCGGCGAAAAGACCATGAAAGGCGTGTTTTTCAATCCGAACATGCCGACCGAGGAAACCTTTACCTCGCCGATGAAAGGCAAGGCCGAGGGAACCGTGGTCGCCTCGATGCCCTTAAGTTATAAAGGCGAATTGATTGAAGATTTCTCGGTCACCTTCAAGGATGGCCGCGTCAGCCAAGTCAAAGCCAAACGCAACCAACACTTGCTCGAGCAAATGGTGAATATGGACGAAGGCGCCCGCATGCTGGGCGAAGTGGCCTTGGTCCCCTTCGAATCGCCGATTCGCCAGAGCGGGGTTTTGTTCTATAACACCTTGTTCGACGAAAACGCCGCCTGCCACTTGGCCCTCGGCCGCGGCTTCACCAACGCCATCGTCGACTATGATAAATACGGGAAAGAGGATTTCGCCCGCTTTGGCATCAACGAATCGATGATTCACGTCGACTTCATGATCGGCAGCCGCGAATTGAATATCGACGGGTATACCCACGACGGTCGCCGTGTCGCCATTTTCAAACACGGCAGTTGGGCATTTTAAGGTAATACCCATGCCACGCAAATTTGCGCGAACGATTCCATTATTAGCCTTGCTGTCACTAGGCCTGAGCGCTTGCGACCTCACCTTTTCTTTGCCGTTTGGCTCCTCCGGCCAACCAAGCAACACCTCGGTTTCGATTGAACCGGGGGCCGGTTACTATCAGCCAGCCGATTATGCCATCGACCAAACCGATTACAATAACGGAGCCGGGCTTTTCTCTTTGCCGGCTTCGGGCAATCAAAAACTTTTGGTCATTCCGGTGACTTTCTCGGATTATCCATGCACCACCAACTATTGCGCGACCCGTCGGGCCGATTTGGAAGACGTATTCTTCGGCGAATCGACGGATACCGGTTGGGAATCGGTCGCCAGCTACTATGAGAAGTCCAGCTACGGCCAATTGCATCTGGACGGGATCGTGACCCCGGTCTATGAATCCTCGATGTCGTCCTCGACCTTCGCCAGCAACTATCGCAGCTCCGGCGACTATGCCGATTACTACGATCCGACTTGGCTCATCGTCGAACAAGCCGTGGACTGGTACAAATCCTACAGCGGTTCCGAATTGACCGAATACGATCTCGACAACGATGGTTTCATCGACGCCGTTTGGATCATCTACAACAACCCGAACAGCCAAAACGCCAGCTATTCAAGCGATGGGGAAGCCGTCTTCTGGGCGTATACGTATTGGGATTATGACAATTGGAATTACGGAAGCGTGTCGAGCCCGGTCCCGATGACCTATGCCTGGGCCAGTTATGACTTCATGTATGAAGGCTACGGCAGTTCCGAAGTCGACGGCCATACGTATATCCACGAAACCGGGCACGTTTTGGGGCTCGACGACTATTATTCGTACACCGAAGGCGATTGGGGCGCGGCCGGCGGCCTCGACATGATGGATTATAACGTCCTCGACCATAACGCCTATAGCAAATTCTTCCTCGGTTGGTCCGATCCCTTCGTGGTCGACGGGACCCAGACGGCCACCACCATCAGCTTGAGCCCATTTGAGTCTTCGGGACAATTCATCCTGATTAACGACGAGTGGAACGGATCGGCCTTTGACGAGTATCTGGTCATCGAATTCTATACGCCGACCGGCCTCAATTATCAAGATTCGCAGGTAGGCGGCTATCTTGGAAACAATGTCCGCGGCTTTACGGTTCCCGGCATCAAAATCTACCACGTCGATTCGCGATTGGGTCTATTTTCATCCACCAGCGGGGCTTTCCTTTCCTACACCGACAGTGCCGTCGGGAGCGCGTCGTCTTATCCTTTTATCGCCCACAGCAATTCCTCCGAATACAGCGCCAATGAGGATTATAAGCTTCTGCACTTGCTGGAAGCCGACGGCGTCAACACGTTCCTGGATGGGGACATCGCCGACAACGCCACCTTATTCCGAGCTGGCGACGAATTTAGCCCAACCGACTTTGAGGATTTCTTTGTTCGAAGCGGGGGACGATTCAACGACGGCTCCTCGATCGGTTATGAAATAACCGTGGATACGATCGGCGCCAGTTCGGCCACCGTCACCATCACGAAATTGTAAGCTAAACAAAAGAAGACCCTTTGGCATAACGAGGGCCTTCTTTTTTATTTATGAATCAGTTTGACGGGTTATTCGCTTAAATACTTTTTCAATTCCCAATCGGAAACCAGTTTACGGTATTCGTCCCATTCGAGTTCTTTGGCGTACACGTATTTGGTGAAGGTGTGGTCGCCGAGGGTCTCCATCATCAATGGATCGGCCTTCAATTCCTTGATGGCGTCTTTGAGGTTTTCGGGGAGGTTTGGGATCCCTTGGGCTTCGCGTTGCTCGCGCGTCAGGGCGAAGATGTTGTCATAAACCGGCGGGATTGTTTCATCGGAAGGACTTTGAATCCCGTCGAGGCCGGCCATGAGGATGGCCGCCAAGGCGAGATAGGGATTGGCCATCGGGTCGACGTTACGGATTTCGGTGCGGGTATTCATGCCACGGATGGCCGGGATTCGGATCATGGCGCTGCGGTTGGCATCGCTCCAGCAGGCATAGCAAGGGGCTTCGTAACCGGGAATCAAGCGCTTGTAGGAATTGACGGTCGGGTTGGTCAAGGCAGCCAGACCCCGAGCGTGCTTGATAATGCCGGTCATCCATTTGCGGGCCACCAGTGACAATTTCATTGGATCATTTTCATCGTAGAAGATGTTGTTTCCTTCGGCATCGGATAGCGAGCAATTGGTGTGCATGCCGCTGCCGGCGATGGTCGATATCGGTTTGGCCATGAAGGTGGCGAACAAGTTGTGGCGGCGAGCCGTGACTTTGACCAGCTGCTTGAACGTTTGGACGTTGTCGCAGGCGGCTAAAACGTTGGTGAATAGGAAATTGATCTCGTGTTGGCCGTTAGCCACTTCGTGATGGCTGCATTGCACCACGAAACCGAGGCGCTCCATTTCCAGGGTGATGTCCCGGCGGGCGTATTCGGCTCCGTCGAGCGGCGCCATGTCGAAGTAGCCGCCAACATCGTTCGGGAGCGTCGTGCTGGGATTGCCCCGTTCGTCGAGTTTGAAGAGGAAAAACTCCGGTTCGAATCCGATGTTCAAATTGGCGTAACCCATGTCGTTCATTCGTTTGACGGCCCGCTTCAAGATGTAGCGGGGATCGCCTTGAAACGGTTTACCATAGGGTGTGTAGACATCGCAAATCAATCGGGCGACTTTCCCGTAATTGATGTTTTCAAAGGTTAGGATCAGCCACGTGTCCAAGTCGGGCCTGAGGTACATGTCGGCTTCTTTTATTCGGACGAAACCTTCGATCGAAGAACCGTCGAACATGATCTTGCCGTTGATGGCGTCCTCGAGGCGAGACGAGGGTATTTCCACCGCTTTGATGGTTCCCAGCATGTCGGTAAACTGCAAGCGGACGAAACGCACGCCTTCGTCTTGAGCTAATTGGAGAATGTCTTTCTTCGTATAATGATAACCGTTCATGAATAACCTCGCATGATGATTAAAATTACTCCAAAACGGGAATTCAATCAATATGGTTTTCCTATATATGAATAAAAACGCGTCCTAGACGCATTTAAAATTTTTACAAAATGGAAAAACCATCGTAATGAAATTTATTTTCCGTGATGGTGGTTGCCGCTATGATAAGGTGGCTCGTCATTTTCGGAGGAGGATCCCGATCCATCTCCGTGATGATTAGGGTTGCCGCGGTGGTCGTCGATCCACTCGTCAAGGTCCTCCCCCCAGTTCGACCCGCGTTGCCCATCGTCGTCGGCGTGCTGATGGCCGCGCGCTTCAAATTGCTGGCGATAGGTTTCAATCTCGCCGGCAAAATCTTCATAGCCGGAAAAATCGGGAGTGCCCAGTTCGGCGTCATCGTAGGCGATGCCGTAGATCAATTGCTGGCGGAAATACGTTTCGATGGCCGTTTCTAGTTCGCCTTTGATTTTCATTTGATAAGCGGCGTCGGCGCAGGTGACGCTGTAGGCCACGACGTTGCCCTTATTGTAAGATTCGAGATATCCGGCTTGGCGCGCCAACCGCGTCAAGGACACCGCCAAATCGACCGGGTCTTTTTTGATGGAATTTTCGATCCCGAGACCGCCGGCGATGATCTTCGAAGCTTCGTTTTCGGCGTATAAAGCGTTGTTCTGGCGGTCATCGAGGGTCATCGTTTTGCCCCGTTGGCTGACTTTATAAGCGAAGATGGGCGTCGCCTCCGTCGTCGGGAGATACAATATCTCGACGGCCGGATCGGACGGTTCCTCCTCAATCAAGGAGGCCGCCACGTATTTCAAGCGAACATAGGCTTCCGCTTCGCTGACGATGGGCCCGGGCAAAACGCTTGGCAAAACCAAAGCCAAGACCAGCGCCCCCATGGCCCCGGCGGTGACAAGACCCCATTTCCAGGGAGCCAAAGGTTGTTTCGGTTTCGGTTTTTCGAGATCAAGCCGGCTATAGACGCTCGCCAAAACGTCGGGGACGAGCCGGTCGGCCTCGCGTTTCATTTTCCGTTTGATTTGGCGTTCGTTCATGGGCGTTTTTCCTTAAGGAGGTATTCTTTCATTTTTTTGATGGCGATTTGGTATTTCCAAGTCACAGTCCCAATCGGCATGTCGAGCAAGACGGCGATTTCGCGATGTTTGTACTCGCCGATGACGTACAGGAACAAGATTTGCTGTTCGTCTTCCTCGAGGATTTTTTTGGCGACGGCGATGGTCGGGGAATCGAATTCGTACAGATCGTGGCTAGATCCGGCCGTTTGCCGCTGGTCGTCATAATCGACCGCTTCTTCCCGGTTACGTTTGTTGAGGAGGGTCATCGCCATGTTCTTGGCGATGGTGAAGAGCCAATTGAGGCCATTGGTCCCGGGTCGGTAGGAAGCGATGGCTTGGTAGGCTTTGACGTAGGTTTCCTGCATGACGTCTTCGGCCAACTGCACATCGTTGATGAGCGGGAGCACGAAGGCGAACACGGCCCGGCGCGTCAACTCATAAAGAACCGCCAATCCTTCTGGATGTCCGGACTGCAGTTGGATGAGGGCGCTGTCGACTTTTTGCTTCATAGTTATTCATATGATAGCACCCCGTCCGGACCTCATCGCAAAAAAGCGATTCAATCTATAAACTAGGAACCGCGGTCGATTTATTGGTCAATCGGCAATCGAAAGCAAATCTTTGAAGGCAATCGTCCCGGATTGATGCTCGATGAGACGCCGCAACGGGTCGATCTTGGTGACGATAATCGTTTCTTCGCGGATGAAACCATCCGCGTAATAAGTGACGACAAGCGGGCTTCCGTCGTCATTCAAAAGGCGCTTTTCGATCAGTTCGGCTTGATCCCCGCTTATATGTGGGCGCGCGATTTTGGTCTTTTCATAGCGCATTTGGGCCAAGGTGCCTTTCTGTTCGATCAAAGAGGCATAGGCCGTCCATTTTTTCATGCCGCGCTCGCTCATCGACGATGGCCTCCGATCAGGCGATGGCGTTCAATCGTGGTGCTTGACGACAATAAGGCCGTAGCCCGCAAGATGGCGTTCTTGCCATAACGGGCCTTGATTTCATCAAGCGTATGCTGCAGGCGTCGGCGCCGATCTTGTTCCGTGGGATCGATGAAGA
>CAZBUP010000008.1:25678-40713 GCA_964495145.1 uncultured Staphylococcaceae bacterium
GAAGGGACGTTCTCCCCCGAGGGCGGCCTCAACGCCTTCGGCGCCACGCTCGTGGGCCAGCGGCTGCAATTTGGAAAGTGACAGGCCGACCCGGCGGACGCATTGGCGCGCGTCGATATGGCGGCGGTACAAGGTCAAAAACGATTCCTTGAGGATTTCGTTGTCGTCGGTGGCCCGGATCAGCGCCATCTGGTGGCCAAATCCGCCTTGGAGCGAATAGCCGATATAAAGCGAGACGAGCCCGGTCAGGCGCCCTTCGAGCCGCAGCCGCATGCACAGGTCGTCGACCATTTCTTCGATGACGACCGGGATGTCGTCGGATCGATAGTCGCGATAAAGAATCTGCCCCATGCTGAGGCTGGGATTCTCGGGATGGTATTTCTCCCGAATCAGCGAATCGTCGATGCCGTTGGCGTGTTGCCACAATTGCTCGCCCATGACGCCGAAATAGGCGCTGAGCGTTTCTTTGGAAAAAGAAGCCAAGTCGCCGATGGCATTGATGCCCATGGCGTTGAGACGGGATTCGAGCCGGGTAGATATGCCCCACATCTTGGAAACGGGGGATAAAGGCCATAATTTGGATTTGATGTCATCATGATCCCATTGGGCGATGCCGTCACGGCATTTTTTCGCCTCGATGTCGAGGGCCGATTTGGCGATGAAATTGTTGGGACCGATCCCGGCGGTGGCGTATAAACCGAGTTTTTGATGGATTTTTTTCATGATGCGCTCGACCAGCTGCCGTGGCGTGGCTTGGTAAAGCTGCAAATAGGGACCGAGATTCAGAAAAGCCTCATCGATGCTGTAGACATGGAGGTCGTCTTCGCCGACGAAATCGAGCATGATCGAGATGACCTCGGCCGATTTTTTAAGATACAGGTTCATGCGCGGGGTTGCGAATATATAATCATCGCGCGGCGGCAATTCATAGACGCGGCAGCGCGAGGGCATGCCTTGGGCTTTTAAAAAGGGCGAGACCGACAAGACGATGGTGCCTTTGCCCCGCGATTTGTCGGCCACGATCAGTGGTGTAATGAAAGGATCGAGGCCGCGTTCCACGCATTCGACCACGGAGTAAAACGCCTTCAAATCGATCACGGCAACCATTCGATCGGCCATACGCTCACTTCCTCAGTCACTTCCAGCGGTCCTATTATAAGAGAATTAAAATTTTATTTTAAGACTTGATTTTGTCATGCGGATAGCCATGACACGATGCCTACATCGAAAGCGGGTTTCATGATAAAATCTAAGGGTATCGTTTCGAGGTATTTCCTCCGATAAGGAAAAGGAGCACGGCTATGAACGGATTGAACTGGGTGATCTTGGCGGTCGATTGGCCCGTCTATTTGATATTCGGGGTTTTGCTGGTCTTGATCGTGGGCGGATTCGCCTTCATCCTCGTCAAGATGCCCAAGGCCAGCTCCGGAATGCTCCATAACGAAGACTATGAGAAGTTGGGCAAGCTGGAAAATAAGATGGACGCGCTTGAAAAAAACCTGCCCGACAAGGTCAAAATCACGATTGGCGAAGCGCAGCAGGAATACCTGTCGAAGCAAGTCACGGCCCAAACCGAATACCTAGCCAAGCAAGTTGACGTCCAAAAAAGCCTTCTAGACCAACTGAACAGCCAATTCAAGGCCATCAGCGACAACGTCGCTTCGCGGCTTGAAGCCGGATTCAAAACCACGCATGAAACGGTGTCCGAGGTCAATAAGCAACTCGGGTCCATCGCCAAGACGCAGGACGCCTTGTCGGCCGTGTCCGGCGAAGTGACGAGCCTGCGGCGCGTGCTTGAAGGCAACCAGTCCCGGGGCCAATTCGGCGAATACACGCTGGAGACCATCGTCCGCAGCGTATTCGGCGAGGAAGTCAAAGACGTCTATGATTTCCAAAAGAACCTCGACAATCCCGCCCACAAAACGATTCGACCCGACGTGACCATTTATCTCCCGGAGCCGGAAAAACACCTATGCATCGATTCCAAGTTTCCGTTTAGAAGCTATCAAGAATTGTTTGAGACCGGGCAAAACGACAAGGCCCTGTTGAATAAATTCAAAAATGAATTGCTGTTGCATGTCCGCAAGGTCCGGGACGATTACGTCATCGAAGGGGTGACGGCGCCTTATGCCTTGCTGTTCATACCGAGCGACGGCATCTTCGCCTATGTGCACGTCCACTTGTTCGACGTGGTCGAAAGCGCCTATCGGGCCAACGTCATCATCGTCTCGCCTTCGACCCTGCAGCCGATCTTGGCCACGGTCAACCTATTGCGGCTTGACCGAAAACGGGCCGAGAGCGTGGCCGAGTTGAACGAGAAGATCAAAAAGCTCGCGGTCCAATTCGCCAAATTCGACGACGAATGGGAAAAAATGGCCGGCAATCTCCGCAGGACTTTGAACAGCGTCGACGAGATCGACACCCGGGCTCGGGGCTTGTCGCGGGCGTTTGTCAGCATCCAAAAAATCGAAGACGACAAAGAAATAAAAGAAAATGGCTCTCATATTGAAATGAATGAATGATTGCCATAGTATAATAATCAATTGTTGGCTAATAACTTTGTATGAGGTAATGCTTTATGGTTTTATCCGCGATCGTTGAACAAATCCTAGGTGCCGTATTCGGATTCCAATATCTGGTCGACATCATCCTCGGCATTTTTCTTTTAGTGGCGCTTGGCATCGGCGTATCCCGCGGCGTTTGGCGCTCGTTGTGGCGTCTCATCTTCATTATCTTAGTATTAGTCCTCGTCAAAGTGTTTGCCCTTGAAGCTTTGACCGAATTCGTGAATGCCGGCTTTTGGCAGATGACCGGCATGGGCATCACCATGGATCTTGGCGGAACCCCATACACCTTCACCTCGATTCAAGAACTTGTCGCCGGCGTGTCCGCCTATGCGGAAGGGGTCGGCACCTTGAACGGCTCCTCGATCTTTGCCGACGCCGATTTCCTGGTAGCCTTCTCGCTCGGGCTTTCGCGCATGCTCGGTTGGCTGATCGTCGTCTTGGCGACCATGGTCGTCACATGGATCGTTTCCGGTTTCCTCTGGCTCATCTTGTGGGGACCCTTGCTTAAGTCCGTCAAGAAGAAGAAAGTCAAATTCCTGGGCGCCGTGCTCGGGTTGGCCCAAGGCTATATCTATGCGTTGGTGATGGCTATTTCCTTCAGCCCGATTTTAGGCGCCGTCGCCGCCATCGACAACCCCATCGAAGCCCCGTATCAAATCGGCTCCGTCTATCCGTTGATCGCCTCGGGTCTGCGCCCGGAGAATTCCTTGCTCATGAGCATCACCGATGTCAGCAACCCATTCGGCTTCTTCACCGAAGTGATCACCTTTGAATACGACGGCGATACTTACAACATCGGCCAAGCTTTAGCCGATTTCATCAACGCGACCGAAACCCCGGCAGCGTAACCGCTTTCATTTCGATGAAGTAAAAAGACCATTATTTAATGGTCTTTTTTTATGTCGAAAAGGGCGTTCGACCCCTATGATTTGCCCTCGGGCGCGTGTTAAAATCAAAACATGAATGAAAACCTAAACGGCGCCATCCGTCGCGTCACACTTACGGGTATCCTTTTAGCCCTGCTCGTCGGCGGGCAGATATTGCTCGGTTTGATCGGCGCGCCGTTATCGCAGTACATCGTCGGAAGCTGGGTCAATTTGATCATTGGGGTCACCGCCTTGACGATCGGCTGGCCCTTTGCTTTGTTTCTGGCATTGGTTTCCCCATTTCTGGCTTTCATACTAGGCATTGCCCCGCCCTTCATCGAATTCGCCCCGTTCATTGCTTTGGGAAACGGATTGTTCGCCCTCTGCTTGTATTTCATCCACAAAATCAAAATGCCGGAGCGGTTCCGAGTGGCCTGGGGCCTTCTGGCGGTCACCGTCGCCGCCGGATTGAAGACCACCCTTCTTTACACGACCATCGTCTTGTTGATCATGCCGACCTTGAATTTACTGCCGGCCCAGTCCGCGGCTTTCACGACGGTGTTTTCCGTCAATCAACTAATGACCGCATTAATCGGAGGCGCGCTCGCCGTCTTGAGTAATATGCCGCTGAAACGCGCCCTCGATTATCGAAAAGGAGTTCGAAAATGAAACCGTTATCCGAACATGCCAAAAAACGCCTCGATGAAATCATTGAACAGCACCGCGACATGAAAACGCCGCTGATGATGATCTTGAGCGCCTTCCAAAAGGAATTCGGCTATGTGCCGCTGGAAGTCCAAGAAATCATCTCCAAGCGCTTGGACATCCCGGTGGCCGAAATATATGGCATCGTGACCTTCTATTCGATGTTTTCCTTGAAACCCAAGGGCAAATACGTCATCGGCATCTGCCTCGGCACTGCCTGTTACGTACAAAACGCCCAACAAATCGCCAACCGGCTCGAAGAAATTCTCGGCATCAAGCCGGGTCAAACTACCAGCGACGGCTTATTCACGATTGACATTTTGCGATGCCTGGGCGCCTGCGCCTTGGCCCCGGTCATGGTCATCAATGGTAAAATACTGCCGCGCGTGAAGGTCAATGACCTCCAACGGATCATCGACGAATACGTGAAAATGGAGGCCGCCACCCATGAAGCCAGTCACTAACATCGCCGAATTCAAACAGCTGCTCGCCACTTCAAAAGCCGCTTTTCAAAATTTGATTCACGGCGACCAAAAAGTCGTCTTCGTCTGCGGCGATACCGGCTGCTTGGCCAGCCATTCGAGCGACATCAAGGAAAAACTCGACGAATTGGTGCGCCTCGAAGGACTCCAAGACCAAATCAAGATTATGTACGCCGGATGTTTCGGCTTATGTTCCCAAGGCCCTTTCATTCGCGTTTATCCCAAAGGAACCCTTTACCGCTTGGTCAAACCAAGCGACGCCGCCTTGATCTTCGAGAAGGATCTAAAGGGTAACGGCATCGTCGAAAGCCTGGTCTTCAAAGATCCGATTACCGGTACCTTGTACCCGACCCAAGACCAAATCCCGTTTTACCAAAAGCAAAAAGCCATCGCCATGGTCGATTTTGCCACGATCGAACCCGATAATATCGACCATTACATGGGCATCGGTGGTTACGAAGCCCTGGCTCACGTGCTTGAAAACATGAACGGGGAGCAAGTCATCCAGACGGCCCTCGATTCCGGTTTGCGCGGCCGCGGCGGCGGGGGATACCCGACCGGCGTCAAATGGCGCTACGCCCGGATGCAGGCCGATCCGGAGAAATATTTGATTTGCAACCTCGATGAAGGCGATCCCGGCGCGTTCATGGACCGAGCCATCGCCGAACGGACCCCGCATATCATCCTCGAAGGGATGATGATCGCCGCCTATGGCATCGGCGCCATCCGCGGATTCATTTATGTCCGAGCCGAATACCCAACCGCCTCCAAGCGGCTTCAGGAAGCGATTGAGTTATTAAGGAATATGCACCTGCTCGGGGACCATATCCTGGGCACCGATTTCTCGTTTGACATCGAAATCCGCGTCGGAGCCGGCGCTTTCGTCTGCGGTGAAGAAACCGCCCTCATGAGTTCAATTGAAGGCAAACGGGGCATGCCCCGGTCCAAACCGCCTTTCCCGGCCGTCAAAGGCCTCTGGGGCCATCCCACCATTATCAACAACGTGGAAACCTTTGCCAACATCCCCTATATCTACCGTCCCGGGGGTTTGGCCAAATACCAGGCCATCGGCACCGAAAAATCCAAAGGAACCAAAGTATTCTCGCTGGCCGGCAAAGTCAAAAACGTCGGCTTGGTCGAAGTTCCGATGGGCACGACGCTGCGCGAATTGGTGTTTGACATCGGCGGCGGGATTGAAAACGGCAAAAAATTCAAAGCGATCCAAACCGGCGGTCCCTCCGGGGGCTGTTTGGTCGAAGAAGATTTGGACACCCCCATCGACTTTGACAATCTGATCGCTCGCGGCTCGATGATGGGATCGGGCGGCGCCATCGTCATGGACGAAGACAACTGCATGGTCGACGTAGCCCGTTTCTATTTGGAATTCATCTGCGACGAATCGTGCGGCAAATGCACGCCGTGCCGAGTCGGCACCACTCGCATGAAGGAAATCCTCGACAAAATCGCCCAAGGCAAGGCCGAAATGGCCGATTTGACCACCTTGAAGGAATTGGCGCTGTTCATCAAAGACGCTTCCTTATGCGGCTTGGGCCAGACGGCCCCGAATCCGGTTTTGTCCACTTTAAATAAATTCTACGATGAATACAAAGCCCATATCATTGACAAAACCTGTCCGGCAAAGGTCTGCAAAGACTTGCTGAAATATCACATCGATCCCGATCTATGCAAGAAGTGCGGGCTGTGCGCCGCCCATTGCCCGGTCGGCTGCATCACCGGGGTGCGCGGCAAAGAAGCGTTCGTGATCAATCAAGCCGCCTGCATCAAATGCGGCACCTGCCTATCGAGCTGTCCGTTCGATGTCATTAGAAAGATATAGGTGAGCACCATGGAAATGATTACCGTCAAATTCGATGGCCAAGAATACCAAGTCCCGCGCTTTGCTTCGATTCTCGAAGCGGCCCGGAGCGTCGGTTTTGACATTCCGACCTTGTGCCATTATAAAGACCTGGTCGAAACCGGGGCTTGCCGCGTCTGTCTGGTCGAAGTCAAGGGCATGCGCGCCTTGACGACATCTTGCACCACCCCGGTCCACGAAGGGATGGAAGTCAACCTGCACTCGCCCCGGGTACTCCGGGCTCGGCGCCATAGCGTCGAATTGATTCTCTCCAATCACGTCAACGATTGCCTCCACTGCACGGCCAACGGCCGCTGCGAACTCCAAAAAGTCGCCGAGAAGTGCGGCGTGCGCGAAATCCCGTTCGAAGGCAAGATGACCACCCCGTCGATCGATCGGCTCTCGCCGAGCATTCGGCGCAACAGCTCCAAGTGCATCCTATGCGGCCGCTGCGTCGAGGTGTGCAAGAAAAGCCAAGGCATCGGCATCGTCGATTTCATCCATCGGGGTTTCGAAACGGTGATCGGCCCGGCCGAAAACCGGTCGTTGACCCAAGTGCCGTGCATTTACTGCGGTCAATGCGTCAACGTGTGCCCGACGGGGGCATTGTATGTCCATGAAGAAGTCCATCGGATTCAAAAAGCCCAAGTCGACGGCAAGCACGTCATCGTCCAAGTAGCCCCCGCGGTTCGGGCTTCCCTCGGCGAGGAATTCGACTTGCCCATCGGCACCCGGGTGACCGGCAAAATGTGCTCTGCCTTGAAACGATTGGGTTTTGAGCGGGTTTATGACACCAATTTCACCGCCGACTTGACGGTCATGGAAGAAGGAACCGAACTCTTGGAGCGCTTGAAAAAGCACCTTAAGGGAGAACCAGTCTCCTTGCCGATGATCACTTCATGTTCGCCCGGCTGGGTCAATTACGCCGAATACAATTACCATGACGACCTCGACCATTTGTCCACATGCAAATCGCCTCAACAGATGATGGGGGCTTTGGTCAAGTCGTACTATGCCGAAAAACAAGGCTTGCGCCCGGAAGACATCTTCATGGTGTCGGTCATGCCGTGCACGGCCAAGAAATACGAAAAGACGCGTCCCGAGATGCACCATGATACGTATGCCGACGTCGATGCGGTCATCACCACCCGCGAATTGGGCGATTACATTAAATCGTGCGGCATCGACTTCATGAGTTTACCCGAGGGTGAATTCGACATGGATCTCCTCGGCGACTTCAGCGGAGCCGGGGCCTTGTTCGGCGTGACCGGAGGGGTGACCGAGGCCGCCCTTCGAACTGTCTATGCCTTGACCCAAGGCCGCGAATACGGCAAGGTCATCTTCGAATCGATCCGCGGACTCAAAGGCATCAAGGAAGCCATCATTCCGCTTAAAAACGTCATCCTCGATGGAAAACGGTCCGGCATCGATCTCGAGCTGAAAATCGCCATCGCCAGTTCCATCAAAAACGCCAAGATATTGATGGACCAAGTCCACGCCGGACAAAGCCCTTATCATTTCATCGAAATCATGGGATGCCCCGGCGGTTGCATCAACGGCGGCGGCCAATCGTTCATCAAGCCGGGCTTATTGACTTTCCAAGAGAAAATCACCATGAACGATCTTTTGATGAAGCGAGCCCAAGCCATTTATGACGAAGACGCCTCGCGGCCGATCCGTTCCGCCCACCTCAATCCGCTGATTCAAAACCTGTATCAGGATTTCCTCGGGGCTCCCAATAGCGAACTGGCCCATAAGCTGCTCCATACCCATTATCACGCTCGGGTGCCGTTTCCCCGATTAGAAGACTAAATAGACAAGTTTTTCCTTATACAAACGAGTAATAACAATGTTATTATATTTTTTGGAATACCTAAAAATAACAAGGAGAGCTTCATGAAGCGTCAACCTATCTTGATGGCCACCGTCCTCGGGGCCTTATTGCTATCCGCGTGCGGCGGACGCCCGGATTACGAAATGTACGATTGGACCCCTTCCTACGGCAGCGGCCGCAACAACGAATCGTATGCGACTTACGATCCCAGTTATGACGAAGATACCTTCAAAATCGAGCCGGTAACCGCTTTGCAAGGCGGCAAACGGGACGATTTCATGATGGGCGTCGACGCCTCGATGATCCATCAGGTCTTGGCATCCGGCGGCAAGTACTATAACCAATCCGGCGTCGAACAAGACGTGTTCCAAATCCTGGCTTTGGCCGGGGTCAATTACCTTCGGGTCCGGGTTTGGAACGACCCGACCTCCCCCATCGGCATCAACGGGGGCGGCAACCTTGACTTGGAAACGGCCTTTTGGATCGCCCAACGGGCCCGGATGGTCAACATGAAGATCATCATCGACTTACATTACAGCGACACCTGGGCCGATCCCGAAAACCAGGAAAAGCCTTATGCCTGGGAATTATTGACCTTTGAAGAATTGAAAACGGCCGTCCACGACTATACCTATGACGCGGTCACTTATTTCAAAGATCGAGGCATTACCCCGTACATGATCCAAATCGGCAACGAGATCAACAACGGGATGATTTATCCAGACGGCAAGCTCGTCTGGAACGAAGCGGCTTCCTATGATCGTTTGGCCGACCTGCTCAAAGCCGGCATCGCCGGAGCCAAAGCCGCCGACGAATACATCGACACGATTATCCATCTGGCCGATGGCGGCAAATGGCCTATTTTCGATAGTTTCTTCACCAACATGGAATCCCGCGACGTCGATTACGACGTGATCGGGGCGTCTTTCTATCCCTTCTATCACGGTACCCTGGACAGTTTGAAGACCAACCTCGAAAACATCGTCGCCAAATTCGACAAACCGGTGTTCGTAGCCGAAACTTCATATGGCTACACGCATTTGAACCATAATTACGCCGCGAACATCTTCGGGCCGAACCAAGAGGAAAACGGTGGGTACCTAGCCACGATTCAAGGCCAAGCCACCAGCATTCGCGACATTATCAACGTGGTGGCCAACGTCCCCGACAAGATGGGACTCGGTCTCATTTATTGGGAACCGGCTTGGCTGCCGGTGCCCGGGGCCGGCTGGGCCGAAAACGGCACCTTGTCCACCTGGGCGAACCAGGCCCTCTTCACTTATGGCGGGCGCGCCCTGCCTTCGATTGACGTCTTCAAGGCCGTTCGGGCCGACACCGACGTCGAGGTGGCCCTCATCGGTTTGAAGAGCGACACGATCGAGGTCGACCTCAACATCGCTTCCCAAGTCGAATCCGAAAGCCAAATGCCGGACCAAGTCATCGCCTTGAATAACGTCGACGCGTATGTTTATGCCGCGGTCGACTGGGACGATGCCGAGCAAGCCTATGCCGAATCGCATGTCGGCGAGCACGTGGTCAACGGTTTGGTGACGTACGGCACCAATCAATGGGATATTGTCGCCAATGTCCGTTCCATTCAAAATTACATCGTCAATTCCGGCTTCGAATCCGGAAAGACGGGCGCTAACGACGAACCGGTCAAAGCCCCGTGGGTGATGGAAAGCACCACGGCCTCCAACGTCGGCAAAGTCCAAACCAACAAGGATTTCCGCACCGGGACCAACAACTTCAATTTTTACCACACGGGCGCTTTTAACTTCCGTCTGTACCAAGACTTGACGCTGCCGGAAGGCACCTATGACCTATCGGTTTATGCCATGGGCGAATCCAATTCGAAGATTACCGAGTTGTACTTGTACATTGAAAACTATGGCGGAGCCAAACTGACTAAAAACATCACCGTGTCCGGTTGGGCCAGCGGCTATGCCCGGTTTGAAATCAATGATATCGCAGTCACGAACGGGACGGCGGTCCGCATCGGCGTCTACGGAAGTTTCCCGGTGGAAACCTGGGGACACCTCGACGATTTCGAATTGACCGCGGCGGGGTAACGATCATGAAAAATAAACTATGGCTTTTGATGGCGCTCGTGCCGATGATGGCCCTTGGCGCTTGTTCGAGGGGCAGTTCCGAAGGCGAAGGCGAAACGCTGACGCTGACCATTTGGGAAGATAACAAAAACATTGAAATGGTCACGTCGATGACAACCGAGTTTGCGCGGTATTATGCCTATACTTACCCAAATGCCCCGAAACTTGAATTTGAAATCGTGCCCCATAGCGAGAAGTCCTCGATCGAAGACCTGGTTCTCGACGGTCCGGCCGGGATCGGACCCGACGTGGTGGCTTTCGTCCATGACACGTTGGGAGTCGCCGTCGGCGGCAACCATTTGGCGGTCAACGCCATGACCGAGAAAATCAAAAACGTCCATCATGCCGACGCCTATCAAGCGGCCTCTCTCAACGGGGTGACGTATGGGTACCCGATTACTTCCGAATCCCAAGTCTTGATTTACCGGAAGAGCGCCATCTCGGCGCTTCAGGCCGAACATCTTGAGACAATCATCGAAGACGATGGGGCCGATGCCAAATTGGTGTGGGACCTCCTGGAAGGATATTATTCCTTTGCCTTGCTCAACGACGCCGTATTATACGGCGACGACGGAGAGACGACCACCGGCGACAAAGCGACGTATTTGGATTTTTCGACGCCCCAAGCGATCGCTAACGTCACCTACATGCATGAAAACTTCAAGGACAATGCCAATCTCGTGATACCGGGCCTTCAAAGCGGCAGCACCGACATCGAAGGCTTGAACATGTTTTTGGCCGGTGACGTCCAAGGCATCATCGTCGCCCCGTATTTTTGGGCGGCGGCTAAAGAAGCCTTTGGTTCAGACGTGGCCATGGCCCCTTTGCCGAAAGTCAATGATCAAACCTTGCGGCCATTCGCCGGTTACAAGCTTTACGGCGTGAGCCGCTATTCGCAAAATCCGGCTTTGGCCCAGGAATTGGCCGACTTCTTGACCAACGATTGGTCGCAAGCCATGCGGCTGCGCGACAAGACCCTCTTGCCGACCTGGACCAGTTTGGTCGATCAACTCGATCAAGCCGCGATCGAAGTCAACCACTGGCGCGATCTCGACGCGCTGAAGATCACCGTCGATTCGGAGATTCTTCAAGAAGCCAGCGTGTTTGAAGCCTCGCTTCAATCCTCAATCACGATGCCGAAGATCGAACGCTTCTCGGCATTCTGGGTCGCCTATGCCAACAACATGACCGCCTTATGGCAAGAAGACGCGTTGACGACGGCGGAAATCGAAGACTATCTAGATGCGATGACGACGAACATGTAGGAGGGCGGCGTGGCTTCATCGGGTTTTTGGCATCAATTGTTCCATACGCTGATTGCGCCCTTTGCGTACCTAAAACGCTACGCATCGATATTTAAAAACGCCGATAAGCGCGGAAAAACCGCTATCCTATTATCTTCGGCATGCCCGGGCCTTGGTACGCTCCTTTACGATAGTTGGATTAAACCGATCGTCAAACTGTTGGGTACCGGGCTTTTTATTTACTATATGACCGGGCCGGGATATCGTTTTTTAATCAAGGAAACGGTTTTCGCCGGGCTCCACATGCAGTTGTACCATATCTTATTGCTGATGGGTTTGGTTTATTTTCATCTTTACAATCTGCGATTGACCTTGATCGCCGTCGAAAAACAAGCGGTGGTCCCCCCAGCTTGGTTTATCAAGTCGAAACAAGTCTTTGCATCAAAAATCAAGGCTGGAAGCGATTATGCCGCGTTATGGAAACATGGTTCATTCTGGGAACGGTTGGCTTTGGTAAGCCCGTTCTTAGTCATGGGTTTATATCAAATCGTCCGTAAAAGACCGATCAAAGGGCTGCTTCTTTTATTGATTGAGGGATTGTTCATCTACTACATGGCGGTGACCGGCATCTTCGACATCATCGACTTTTTCGTCCTGGACACCGATTTCAGACCGTCAACTTTCAATCTCGTCTACGGGTTCATCGCATTCGTCTTGAGCGGCATCTTTCTATACGTCTATGTCCACAACATCAAGACGGTAACCATTTACATTAAAGACAAGATGTACGAAATCAAGCCTTTCCTGCAGGAACTGAAAGCCCTGGGCGATCATAAGCTGTACGTCAGTCTCTTGACGGCGCCGATCATCGGCGTGTTGGTTTTCACCGTGGTCCCGCTGCTATTCATGATTTCGATCGCCTTCACGGGTTATGAAGGGGCGAGTCTCGATTTCCTTTGGACCGGACTGGAAAGCTTCCGTTCCCTGATTTTGGTCCAGGACAATTTCGCCACGCTCCTGTCGGTGATCCGCTGGACGCTGATCTGGGCGTTTTTTGCCACCTTCACCAACTATTTCGGGGGCATTTTGCTGGCTGCCCTCATCAACAAGAAAATCATCAAATGGAAAAAGATGTGGCGCACCGTCTTCATCATCACCATGGCCACGCCGCAATTCGTCTCTTTGCTGATCATGTACCAGATGTTCGGGACCCAAGGGCCGATCAACCAATTCTTGCTCAATCTGGGTTTGATTCAAAACGGCATCAATTTTTGGGGTGTGCAGTGGCAGGCTCGCTTGCTGGTGATCGTCATCAACATGTGGATTGGCATCCCCTATTTGATGGTTCTCACCTCCGGCATCTTGATGAACATTCCAAAGGACCTCTATGAGGCGGCCACGGTCGACGGGGCCTCACGGACCCAGCAATTCTTCAAAATCACGATGCCGTACATGCTGTATGTGACCGGTCCCCTTTTGATTACCGGCTTCATCAGCAACATCAATAATTTCAATGTCATTTATCTATTGACCCAAGGACGTCCCTATGGGGTCGGCTTGGTCAATGCCGGGGGCACCGATATTTTGATCACTTGGCTTTACCAACTGACGCGGACCCATCGTCTCTATAACATGTCGGCGGCCATCGGCATCATCATTTTCTTGATGTCGGCCGGCTTCTCCTTGGCGGTGTATCGCCGCACCGCCGCCTATAAACGGGAAGGAGAACTGCGCTGATGCGCCGGAAATTGCTGCTTGAATCGATTCTCAGCCATGCGTTGCTCGTAGTATTGAGCGTCATTTGGCTTTTGCCGATCGTTTGGGTCATTCTCACCTCGTTCAGGGCAACGCCGGGGGTGGCTTCGCCCACCTTCATCCCGCAGTCGTTCACGCTTCAGAACTACGTTACCCTGTTTTTCCCCAGCGGCGCCCAAGCCTATTACATCATGTTCGGGCGCTGGATGCTGAACACGGTTGGGGTAGCCCTGTTGAACATGGTCTTCTCGACCTTGATCATCTTGGGGACGGCCTACGCCCTATCGCGGTTCCGGTTTAAGACCCGGAAGACGATCTTGAACGTGGCGCTGGTGTTGGGGATGTTCCCGGGCTTCATGGCCATGATTGCCGTGTATTTGGTCTTGAACATGCTGGGATTGATCAATCACCCGATTGCCCTATTCATCGTCTACAGCGCCTCTTCGGCCCTGGGATTCTATGTTTCCAAAGGTTATTTCGAGACGATCCCGATCGATTTGGACGAAGCGGCCATGATCGACGGGGCTAACCAGTGGCAGATCTTCACGAAGATCATCCTGCCGCTGACGAAACCGATTATCGTCTATACGGCTTTGACGTCGTTCATGACGCCATGGATGGATTTCATTTTGGCCAGCATGATCCTGCGAACCCCGGAGCAAAAAACCGTCGCCGTGGGCTTGTATGGCATGATCATGGAAAATGCCGATTTATTCAACAATTTTACGGTTTTCGCGGCCGGGTGCGTCGTCGTGGCTTTCCCGATCGTGCTCATGTACGTGATTTTGCAGCGGTTCATCATCGAGGGTATTTCCGCAGGTGCGGTGAAAGGATAAATATCATATGAAAGGTAAATTCTTGTTTTTGGCCGGTCTCCTGATGACGGCCTTGACCGGATGCGGCACCAACGTGACGATCACGGTCGCCGACATAACCATGACAGTCGGGGACACGCACGAAGTCACCTACACGCTGGACCCGGTCGGCCTCTTTGCGAGCGGCTCGCTGGAGCTCGTCAGTTCCAACCCGAGCGGCATCCTCGAAATCGAAGGGATGTTCATCGAAGCCGTCAAAGAAGGAACGGCTACCGTCAAGGCTACGGCCACCAACATGCCGGGAGCCGATAAGACCTTTACGGCCTCGACCAATTTCACGGTCACAATCGAATTCGACGGCAACTACGTTAGGAACGGGGGTTTCGAGCAAGACCTCGACGAATGGAACTTCGATCCGGAAGGCGCCTATACCTCGGCGATCGACAACCCGGCCGACTTGCCCCATGGCGGCACGAACGCGTTTAAACTCTGGTACGATGCCGATTCGAGCGGGACGAGTGACGAAATAGCGGTCGAACTATATCAAAACCTGACCGACATGCCCGTGGGCGGCTATTTGTTCTCGCTATGGTTCACCGGCGACGCGACGAGCGTCATCATGACGATATCCCATGGCGAAGACATCATGGCGACCGAGGAATTCGCCGGCTTCGGCTATCACCCGGTGCCCGAACACTCGGGTTATGTCAACCTTGGCATCGAAGTGGTCCTGGAAGTCGTCCTTGACGTCAACATCAGCATCTACGTGACCGGACCCGAAGGCGTCTACGGCTTTATTGA
>CAZBUP010000009.1:0-40592 GCA_964495145.1 uncultured Staphylococcaceae bacterium
TTCTAATACTGTATACGAGCAGTATGTACAAAGCATTATGGATATCGAAAAAGGCTTAGTCGAATTGAGGATTAAGGCCGATGTTGCGGCCGACAAAGAGAAAAAGGAACTGAAAAAGCAGATAAAGAATGCCGAGGAGTCTCTTGCTGCAATGAAAATCGCAAGGAAGAGCCTACTCAAGTTCAAGAGTTCATTTGAGGAAGGGTTATCAGCAAAGCGTTGAGTGGCTTATAGAAAATAAGATTCCGATGTACAGAAAGCCGGGTTTTCTTTTTAGCAGAACTATTTTTTATTGCTTTCATTGTTTTGTAAACTGATGGTCCAGATATTCATTGGGTCGACGGATATTGTAATAGTCGATATATTTCCCAATGTCTTCTTATAGGTTTCGATAGGTTTTGGAATGAGATCTATTCGTCTCCTCATTTTTTAGTATCCAAAATTAGGATTCTATAATTGAATCGCATAATACAAATGCGATATGTGTGCAACAATGGAAAATAATCAAAGGATACTTGGCGAAATACCTTGACTCAGACAATGACTTTCATCGGATCGATTTTTTATCAAGCGAATATGGTGTGACCCGTCTTCTGAATAAATCGATAAATTGCGCATGAGCAGGGTGGAAAGGAGCTTTGCACCCATCCGGCTGCTTTCGCTAGAAAAAGACAAGTCTATGCACTATTTAACGAAACTAGAAAGGTATGCACTCGTTAACGGAATTGTATTCATTTGTATCAAAAAATGCGTTTCCTTCCATTTAAGAAGCCTAGGTTTGATACTGTTCGTGTCAAACCTTTTTTGTAGACTGAATTATGTTCTCCTATCAACGATAATGGAATGGCTCTATCGCGGATCTATTAGAAAGTTTTATAGGGCTTTCCAATGAGAACTTCGTCTTGTCATCGATTACCGAACCATTCACACGATGACTCAACGAGTTTACGATAACCTAGCGATCACTTTTTGAGTGCAAGCATAACGTAAGACAAGTTATAATAATACCTAAATTAGTCATGATTATTGGCAAACATTAAGTGAATTAAAAGGAAAAGCAGATGAAAAAAAACATTGGCACAATCATTATTGTAATCGTAACATTAGCCTTATCTTTACTCGGTTTTATTTTAGGTGGTTTCAATCTTAGCCAGCTTCAAATGGACACATTGATGATACTCGGTATTATTTGCTGTATCAGCGCCGCCTATTGTTTTATCGTTGGAGAAATCACCGGAAACAATTCGCAGATGGATAAGTTGTGGTCCATTTTACCAATCGTTTACGCATGGATCATGGTTGCAAAAAGCGGTATGAATCCCCGCTTGATCGTGATGGCCGTTCTCATTACGATATGGGGCGTTCGCTTAACGGCGAACTTCGCAAAAAAAGGAGCTTATTCAATCAAGTTTTGGTCAGGCGAAGAAGACTATCGATGGATTGTGTTAAGGAAAGATCCAAAACTCAATAAGCGATGGAAATGGGCAATCTTTGATCTGTTTTTTATCTCTATCTATCAAAATGCGTTAGTGCTTGCGATTACTTTGCCCTTGCTCGCAGTCATGGAATCGCCGGTCGCATTTAGCATATTTGACGGCTTCATCGCCGCACTATTATGCGGATTCATCATCTTGGAGACGATCGCCGACCATCAACAAATGACATTCCAAACGAAAAAATATGAACTGCTCAAACAAGGCCATCAATTAGAAGATTTGCCCGCCCCTTATCATAAGGGATTTAACACACAGGGTTTATGGGGATATTCAAGGCATCCAAACTATTTTGCCGAACAATCGATTTGGGTTGTTTTATATTTCTTTTGCATCAGTGCAGGTGTCGCAACTTATGGCATCTTGCATTGGACATTATTTGGTTCTATGTTTTTGATTTTATTGTTTATCGGCAGTTCCATGTTTTCAGAAGGCATTTCATCTAGAAAGTATCCAGCTTATCAAGACTATCTTAAAAAAGTATCTAAATACGTGCCAATCAAGAAGTATATTGAATAGAAAATGAAATGTTGGGGATTCACTCGTCAACGAAAAGTTTTCATTTTATGATTCGAGTCGTTTCCTTCCATTAAGCACATGAGCGTTTTCGATAAAATGGGAACGCTTTTTCTCTCCATGAGGCAGTCTATTAGTGCGTCTCGTTCATATGGGAGGTAATGCCAGTTTGTCTTTGCGTGCTCACGAGAATGATTCGCCTACAAAAAGAAAAGACCAAGCGATGCGTCCGTCATTTCATTATTTCCAATTCAACCAGCACACTCATGTTATAAGAGAGCTTTTCTGATTTGATATAATTAAAACGCTATGCATGAGTTTCGAACCCTAGAATTATCGGACAAAAAAAGTATCCATTTATTGCTGCGAGATTCTTTTTATTTTGAAGATTACGTATCGAGCGAACTGGTTTTTGAAAACATGTTCGTATGGAATTATCATCACCAGATTGAGATTGCCTGGCTAGGAGAAGATTTGGCGATTGTCCGCAGTTTGGAAAAAGATCGTCGATGGATTTACTTTCCACCCATATGCCGAACCAGGGAAACATTCTTGAAGGGATTGGCGTATATCAAGAATCATTATCCTGACGCCATCGTCGGCGGCCTTTCTCAAACGATGATGGAACAAGCGCATGTGGCGGACGCTTTATATCTATATGATGACTACTTTTCTGAATATATCTACCTTCCAAATGAACTGGCCGAAATGAAGGGTGGCAGATTCTCGCGAAAAAGGAATCTCATCGCGCAGTTCAAGAAAAAGTACCATTATTCATTTGAATCTTATGATAATCAGCACGCAGATTTGGTCAATGCCTTTCTTATGCGATACAAACAAGAAGGCGGGGCCGATGATGACTTCGAAGCCATTGATTATGCGTTAAAAAATCGCAAGAACATCAATCTATTTTGTGATGTGCTCTTGGTTGACGAATTCGTCGTTTCCTTGAGCATCGGGACCATCAGCCTCTATAATCACGCCGTCATTTTATTTGAGAAAAACGACGTCAAGTACGTCGGCAGCGGCCCGATGATCGTGCAATTGTCAGTGAATGCCCATTATTTGGGATGTCGCGCTTTATCGCGGCAAGAAGATCTTGGCATACCGCAGTTGAGAAAAGCCAAACTGTCATTTAATCCGTTGAAAAAAGATCGGAAATACGCTTGCGTCTTTGATAAGAAGACTAGGCAACTCCATCAGCTTTATCTCACCTCGTTCGACGATTCCTCGGATTATGTCGATTTCTTCTTTTTACACGATTATCATCCATCGCGGGTTTATTGCGTCGAGCGCGACGGAGCCATCCGGTCGGCCCTTCATGTCATCATGAAGAAAATGGTTTTCAATCATCAAATCTTTGAATTGCCATTCATCGTTGCCGCCGCCACTGAAGCCGAGTATCGGCGGCGCGGTCTGATGCGCGAAGGGATGGCCAAGGCCTTTACCGCTTTAATCGAGCAAGGCCATACGATGGTGTCGCTATATCCGGCCAACCCGGACTTTTATCGCGACTATGGCTTTGTGTCCTTTACCTATGCCAAAAATATCGACGCCTATGAACAATCGTTTGAATGTGGTCTTGAAGAGACAAGCGACGCCACGCTTTTGGAAACGATGTACAACGAATTCATCAGCCAGTACGAAGGTTACATGATCCGCACCGAAGACGACTACATGCGCTACATGAATTCGCTTTGGCAGGATGGTTATGTCTTCGACTTGATGAAAAAAGAAGGTCAAGTCGTCGGCTATGTCGCCCATAAAGAACATGACATCGGCGAGATATTATTGCGCGGGGATGAAAAACCCACACACAAAAACCTCGACATCAAGAAGACCTATTTGCCTGATCCAAACGGTGATCAACCGGAAAACATGATCCGCATCATCGATGTGGTTCACCTGATAGAAAGGATGTTGATCGAAGAGGACATCTCAAGGGCAATCTCCATCAAGATTAACGATCGTTTTCTCGTCTCAAACAATATGACGATCCACCTGACGGTTCGCCAAACCAGGATAGTAGTCGAACCTTGTGATGATTACGACCTCGAACTGACGATTGAAGCATTAACCGCGGTCCTGTTTCTCGGCCAAGGGGACCCGCGACTATCCTTCCTTTTCCCATCAAAGAGAATGGTCTGTTTTGACAAGTTCTGAAACGTGATTCATGTACGTATAGGCATGATGTCATCGTTACAAGGTTTCCGACTTAAGATAAATCGACTGACTGAATGAAGCGATTGATGTCCTTCAGATCGAGACCTAAAAGCATGAGTTTACTAAACATCCGATTGTCAAACTATTGTATGTAAGCACTTTTATTGGCCCTTTCCAGTCAAATACAGAAAAAGGCTTGACGATACATGTCAATCACGTACAATGAGGGAAAATCACATATCAAAGACGTTGATGAAGAGACGCGCTTCACAAGTGGTCGTAGAGAGTTTACGACAGGTGCAAGTAAACACCACCCAAAGCGATATACCCTTCGGAGTCAGGCGCTGAACTGATTAGTAGGCGACCTCGGCATCCTCCCGTTAACGAGGCTAGAGTTGTAAGACTCGATGAGCGATGGATAATCCATAATCAGGGTGGTACCACGGAATCTATAGAGATTTTCGTCCCTACAAGCGCGAAGGACGGAATTTTTTTTATTAACGTCCTTGCAAAAAGAAAGGATCAATTATGTCACATTTAGCTCGTTATGTCGTTGCCCCATTCCCCCTTGAGATGCATAAAGCCCGCATCGTCCAGTCGTTAAGGTTACTGCCAATCGATGAGCGCCAAAAAGCCATGGCGGAAGCCGGAAACAATACGTTTCTATTGAAAAACCGCGATGTGTTTCTCGACATGCTGACCGATAGCGGCACCAACGCCATGAGTGACCGGCAGCTCGCGGCGATGACGATCGCCGATGATTCATATGCCGGAAGCGAAACGTTTTTCCGTCTCGAAGAAACCTTGTGCGATGTCTTTGACATGCCGTTATTCTTGCCGGCTCACCAAGGTCGCGCTTGCGAACATATCCTCGCCAAAGTATTCGTGAAACCGGGGGACGCGACGATTACCAATTACCATTTCACCACCACGAAAGCCCACATCATGGAAATGGGCGGTAGCGTCATCGAATGTCACCTGGATGAAGCGATCGTCCCCGCCTCGACCCATCCGTTTAAGGGCGATATGGATCTCGCCAAACTTCAAGACGCGATCCACCATCACCACGTAGCCTTCGTGCGCATCGAACTGGGTACCAACTTAATCGGCGGGCAACCGATTTCGCTGGCGAACATCAAAGCCGTCAGTGCTATCTGCAAAACCCATGGACTTTTGCTGATCGTGGATGCCAGTCTTTTGAGCGATAACTTGTATTTCAACAAAACGCGAGAGGTGGGTTGTAAAGACATGACGATCCATGACATCAACTTGGCCATCAGCCGCTGCGCCGATATTATTTACTTTTCCGGCCGCAAACTGGGAAGCGCCCGCGGGGGTGGTTTGCTCATGCGGGACAAGACGCTGTATGACAAGATGAAAAATCTCATCCCGCTTTATGAAGGATTCTTGACTTATGGCGGAATGTCGGTGCGCGAAATGGAAGCCATGGCCGTCGGCATTCGCGAGACGCTTGATTTTGACATGATCTCGCAAGGACCGCAGTTTATTCAAGCCTTTGCCGAGAGGTTGATTGAACATCATGTTCCGGTGGTGACGCCGGCCGGCGGGTTGGGCGTCCATCTTAACGCTCGGGAATTCTTGGCCCATGTCAAGGGTGAGCATTATCCAGCCGGCGCCCTCGCCGCCGCCATCTACATCGTCTCCGGGGCCCGCGGCATGGAACGAGGCACGATATCGGAAGTGCGCAACCCTGATGGTAGCGACCACTTGGCCAGCCTTGAATTGGTGCGATTGGCTTTGCCTCGTCGCGTCTTTTCTCTATCGCACATCATCTTTATGGTCGATCGTTTGGTTTGGTTATACGATAATCGCCACCTTGTGGGTGGACTGACCTTCACCGAAGAGCCAACCATCATGCGCTTCTTCATGGGAAGATTGGCGCCGATGGGCGATTGGCAAGAACGGCTTGTTGCCAAGTTCAAACAAGACTTTGGGCCCGATGCCATCTAGACGGATTAATAGGAAAAAATGGCTCATCGAGTTTAACCCATGAAAAACATGGTAAACGATAATGGATTTAGTATTTTCGCCTTTACTAATGTGATAATATACCTCCAATAACATCATTAGGAACTAGCTAAATGACACGATTTCATCGCCAATATTCCTCAATCAGAAGTTCGGTTTGGTGGCAGCGCATCATCGCGACGATGATGTTCAGCCTATCGTTATTTTTCGTACAAAAACTCGGCGATTTTTCAATCGCCAAAGGAGTTGAAACTAGCCCGTCTTCATATGTCATTGAGATGGGAAACGATTACGGCTGGCCCGATTATTCAGGCAGCGGCTATCAGGATAAAAGCAAAACCTATCGCTATGTGATCATGAACTTCGAAGACTATATCAAGAGTAGCAATTCTGCCCAAATGAGCGCGAGCACCGGCGCCATCTATAATAACGCCTCGACGCCGATTACCGGCCTTCAATCCATCAAACTGACGTATACATCGGCCGCCTCGATGCGCATTTTTTATGGAGACGCCGCCGCTCCGTCAACCAATTCAAAAACCGCTGCTTCCGGTTCGGTCATCGATTTCACCGACGTTTCGGCGCCCTATATCCGCATCAATACCGGCAACAGGTATGCGACATTATCCGCGGTTCTGGTTACCTATACATGTACCGATAATCCGGGCACGCCGACGATTCCGGTCACCTCCGTTTCCTTGTCGGGCAGCGCCTCGATTAATGTCAATGGGACGACCCAGCTGACGGCGACGATCGCTCCTAGCGACGCGACCGATCAAAACTTAACATGGACCAGCCTCAGCCCAACCATCGCCGAAGTGTCTTCTTTGGGCTTGGTGACCGGCATCTCCGCCGGCAGCGCCGTGATTCGGGCAACTAACCCAGCCAGCGGCGTCTACGGGGAATTGACCGTTGTTGTGGCTGAAGCATCTAGCGGGAGCGGCGAAGCGACTTGGGAACGGGTCGATGGTTTGGACGATCTCGTCGCCGGTGATGAATATGCCTTCGTCTATATGACGGCTGATACGGGTTTCATCGCTTCGAATACCCTCGCCACCGGCACCAAATATTTGCCAAAGAATGACTTTGCCTCCAATGCGACGTCAGTGCCCGCCGAATCGTATTCGCCATCGAGTTATGGGTGGGAACTGGGTGGTTCATCAAGCGCATGGACCTTCCATAACGGCAGCGGGTATCTCTATGCCACTGCCGAAAAAAACTTGGCGATTGCCACAAATCCAACCACCAAAACATGGTCTATCAGTCTGGTGACGGGAAATTACGCGATGGTGACTTTTTCTACCAGCGCCTACGGATCGATGCGCTATAACGTCGATGCCCCAAGATTTACCACTTATACAAGCACTGGCGTCGCCAGCATTTATTTGTATCGTTACGTGGACGGCGGTCCCACACCCGAAACGATGATCGTTACCGACAACAGTGATTATCAAGTCACCGATACGTTCGATGTCGCCGATTTTTCGGTCAACGTCACTTTTAGTGACGGCACGACCCAATCCAATGTTCCTTACGATGCCACCATGAATGACGGTTTCTACTTCGGGACGGCCTACGATCCATACGACGAGCCATTCGATACCGCCGATCCTTTCGAAATCGGCGGTGATTATTCGATTGAGATATTTTATGTCGATGCGACGGGTCATTGCAGTGACGTCGTGATCTTCTCGGTCATGGGCGGATCCCAACTGGGTGACACCTTGGTCGACCTGACGGCGATTGACGCCAACCCCACCTATCAAATCGGCCAAGTCTATGCTTCGTCGAACCAATTAATTGTCAGTGCCACTTGGCAACAGTATGGGTCAGAACTCCTGCAAGCCGGCGATGGGGTCGATGGTTATGCCCTCTCGAGCGCGACCGCCGATTTGACGACCCCATTCTCAAGCGGCGGCTCCCATGTCGTCATCGTTAGCTACCGGTCCATGACGGAAACGATTACCATCAGCGTCATGTCCGGTTATGAACGCCGCGACCCGACCTATAATTACGAAAACCTGCAAGATCGTAGCGTGTACTACGTCGACGCCATGCCTTCGACCGGCAATCCCAACATATTGGTGATTCCCACGAAGTTTACCGACACCTCGCTGACGACGACGCAGCTTGCCAATTACAAAGACAAGATCCAAAAGGCCTATTTTGGCACTGATGATGAAACCGGTTGGAAGAGCGTCAAGACCTATTTCGAAGACAGCTCCTATGGTCAATTATCAATCGGCGGCACGGTCACCGATTGGTGGAATTCCGGTTATGCCTCAACCGCCGTCACCGATGAAACCATCACGACCACGCTCGTTAAAAATGCCATTACTTGGTACAAATCGACCCATAGCGACATCACCGACTTTGACACTAACGGCGACGGCTACATCGATGCCGTGTCGCTCATCTACGGGGCCCCCAATTATTCCAATTCGGGTTCGAATGATAATTTATGGGCGTATTGCTACTGGGTCCAAGACCCCAGTTTGAAAAACGTCGCGAATCCCGGCCCGAACGTGTTTTTCTGGGCCAGTTACGACTTTATGGACGAAGACACCAATCCCGCCCCCATCGATACCCACACCTATATTCATGAAATGGGTCACATCATGGGGCTGGACGATTATTACAATTATGATTCAAGTTCGGCCGATGGTTCCGCCGGCGGTTTCATCATGCAAGACTACAATGTCGGCGACCACGATCCCTACAGCAAGATGGCGCTTGGTTGGGTCGAACCCTACGTGCCAACCGCCAATGCGTCGATTACCCTGCGTCCGTTCGAAACAAGCGGCGATATGATCGTCCTTTCGCCTTCATTCACCGATTCGCCTTTTGACGAGTATTTGATCATCGATTTTTATACGGCGACGGGACTCAATTATTTTGATTCCCACAACCAATATGGAACCTATTATCCGATGGGAACGACCAGTCAAGGGATTCGGGTGTGGCATGTCGATGGTCGCTTGTTCCAAACGAGCACGAGAACCACTTCCTACACGACCAGCACCACCTTAGCCACCAGCGTCCTTTCGAATTACTACTACACGCATGCGATGAGCAATTCGACCGGGTCCACTTATGGTAGTCCCGTCTCCGTATACCGCAATTACCGTCTGCTCCACCTGCTCCAGGCCGGGAATGTCAATACCTTCAAAGCCGGCGCTCAATTTGGGTCGTCCGACTTATGGGCAGCCGGCACGAGTTTCTCGATGGCGAGTTATGGCAGTTTCTTCTATAACGTGGGCAAGTTCAACAGCAATGTCAATCTAGGATGGTCATTCACCGTATCCTCGATTTCAAGCGGAGAAGCGACCATTCAGGTAACCAAGCTTTAAAGACAACGTGCTTTTACAATAATTGGAAGATCTTCCTCATTGATATCATTGTCTCGTTTCCAGCATCAGGTACCTAAGATGCGTCAGGGTGTCGATTTCAAGAATGAGACCCTTTTCTAATCGCATTCAAGGCGAGTGAATGACAAATTCACGAAACTTATGCGCAATGATTGCACAAGAAGGCCTTGATAAACTAACATTGAATATAAGGAATCCTTCATAAGGATGAACTGGGCAAATTGAACATTCGTCCAGACGAGAAAGGGAAAAATATGAGAATCCTATTAAGAATCGTCATGTCCCTCGTCGGTCTTGTTGCCTTCTTCGTAATGCTGGGTGGCGGCGCCATCTGGGCGTACGGCCAATACGGCCTCCCCTTGGTGCAAACGCAGATCGATAACGCGGAAGCCCAAATCGAAGACAGCCTCGAGGACGAATATCCCGGTTCTACAGTCACCGTCGAATTCGAGGAATTTTATTATCATCTGGAAGGCGTCTCCCTCGATGTGGCTTTCAAAGTCCACGCCATTGCCGAAATGGGCGATGTCGAACTAGCCGACGAAATCACCTACGCTTCCGTCAATATCGTCGAAGCGGTGACCAGCGGAGTCGAGTTTGAGATGTACGAAGAAGGCGAATGGGCCGCCATCGCCGCTGATTATCAGACGGCTCCTACCCTCTTGTTTGACGCGGAAGAAGCCAAAAGCACCGGCATGACGGTCGGTATCGTCGGCGCGGCCGCTTTCGTGGGCAGCATCTTGATTAAAGCCGTCTTTCTCCGCCGGAAAATCGCTTAATAAACGCTGATATTTTTATTGTTAAACTGTTTCGAATTGATGAGCATTAATTGCTTGTCATTTACTATTCAACTCCCATTAGTATTGGATATCACGCCAAGACATCCAATCGAGATTCGGCTTCCCTTTTAGGGTGGTCTCGTATACCAATTATCAACAAAACCGAGCGTTTCACTCGGTTTTTTATGGATAGGCGCTTGCTTTAATAATTATTGTAATTTCTAGTATATAGAACCTAATTAATTAAAATCGAATCATTAAATCATGAACTTAATGAAAAAGGTCCATTTAGCCAATTGACAACGCTAACATAACTAAAATATAATGTTTTTGGAGTATTTATCCATGGGAATGACCTTAAAGGCGCTGTCGCAAATTACCGGGTATTCGATGATTACCATTTCGCGTGCCATCAATTATCCCCACTTGCTTCAAGAAGACACTCGGAAGAAGATTCTCGAAGCGATAAAACAATACGAATACACGCCGAACAACGTCGCCAAGGCCTTGGTATATCAACGCACCAACATCATCCATGTCTACATCCCGGAAGACCTTAGTCCCACCAACCAATTCGTGATGCAAGTAACGGCCGGCCTTGGTAGCTATTTGGGCGATCACGGTTATTCGATTCTCATTTCAAAAAACTGGTACGACCATCAAAATGTCGACGGACTGATTGTCATGGGTCTGTCGCTACAAGACGAGCGACGGCTCCACGAATTGGCGAGCCATAAACCTTTGGTTTTGTTTGGTCACGACGACCTTGTCGACTGCGTCGACGTCGATAACGTTCTTGGCATGGAAATGGCTACTGATCACGCCATCGCTTGCGGTTATCGCCAGATTGCTTTCTTGGGGATTGCCCAAGATAAGAAATTTACCAAAGATCGTTTTATCGGATATAAGCAATCGTTAGCGAAACATGGTCGCCACCTGAATGAAAACCATGTCATTTTCACGGATAACAACACGGATTCCGGCTATCGATCTTTCAAATCGTTATTTCAAGAATACCCCGAGATTGACTGCGTGGTTTGTTCCAGCGACGACATGGCCATTGGCGTCATGCAAGCGGCCCAGAAAATGAACGTCGAGGTACCTCATCGTTTGGGAGTCATCGGCTACGACGGCCTGGGAACCGAATTGCTGGTCCATCCAAGACTGACCACCATCCAGCAACCGGTATACGAAATCGGAATCGAATTAGCCAAAATCTTGTTGAAGAAAATCAAAGGCGCGGGAAACACCCCGAAAACGAACTTCTACGCCCCCATCTTACAAATTGGGGCGACGACGATCAATCGATAATTGCACGTAACTTGGACTTGGAGGGATTCTCATGAGACGTGGCCGGACAAGTTGGTTTCTTACATTCGTTGGACTTTGCGCGTTGACGGGATGCGATAGCGGCGGGAGCCATTCCGACGTGGTTTCCTTTTGGGCTTACCAACCATCGACGCAAACCAATCAAAATGAATTTCGGGACATGATCGCCGCTTTTACCGAAAATACTGGCATTAAGGTCAAACTCAATTTGGTCGTCAAAGATAGTTACAATACCGCGTTGACGAGCGCCTTGACGGGACGGTCGCAACCAGATATGGCCTATTTGGACCAACCTCTGATTGCCGACTACGCCAGCGATGGCACCCTTTATCCCCTCAATGAGGAACTGGACGCTTCGTCGTCAATCCAAGCTGATCAATTCTATCAATCCGTTTTTGACACTAACGTGTATCAAGGACAAACCTACGGCATCCCTTTGAACATGACGACGACGGTCCTTTTCTACAATAAGGATTTGGTCGAAACGGTACCGACCACATGGGATGAATGGCTCGCGGTAAAAGATGGTTTGCCAACCGGAAAATCGCTTTTTGACGGGATTGGAAACGGCGGATACGCCGGATGGTATTTCCAATCGTTCCTGGCCAATTGCGGGGGAGTCCTCGTCAACGAAGCGGCGACCACAGTCACCTTTAACGACGAACATGGGCAAACCGCTGCCGCTTTTATCAAAGACCTGTATGGAAGCGACCCGACTTCAATCAACAATCGGATCACGAGCGATGCTTTTGGCAACGGGCTCGTCGCCTTCAAACTCGGCTCCTCTTCCGACATCGATCGGCTAGACATAAACTTTCCCAATCTTAATTATGGGGTAGCATTGGTCCCGAGCCAAAACGGGGCGACATCTTATTCAAACATGGGCGGGGAGAATCTCGTCATCTTCGATCATTCATCCTTAAAAGAAGAGTGCTGGACCTTGATTCAATACTTGCTGCAGGAAGAGCACCTGACGAATTTGGCCGATTATACGGGGAATTTTCCCGCGGTGACCGCATACCTTGAAAGCGACGATCCCCGGGAGCAAGTCATCATCCAGCAGTTGGAAACGGCCACGGCCCGGCCAGTCATCCCAAATTGGATTCGCGTCAATGACGAATACCTAGGACCCGCCCTGGCCGATAAGATATTGAGCGATACCAATCCACGCGACATCGAGACAACCCTCGATAACGCCGCGGCGGCGGCGACGCTGCTGTTGTTTGGCTAGGCGATAAAGCGATATGAGCCTATCGATTGGAAAAACCAAACCCAAAACAAACAGGATTGGCTGGTTGTTCATCACCCCGCTGCTACTGTATTTTTTGGTCTTTCAGTTGGCTCCAATCGTGATGTCGTTTGGCATTTCGTTCACCGAATGGAATTGGCGGAGTTCACCCCAATTCGTCGGATTTGGGAATTACATTGAACTATTCACGAATCGGATTCTCTATCCTGATTTTTGGAAATCCTTGGGAGTGACCGTTTTATACATGCTCTTGAGCGTTCCTCTCAGCATCGCCATGACCTTGATCGTGGCCGCCATGCTCAACAGCAAAGTCAAAGGCGAACGATTCTTCAAATCGGCTTTTTTCATTCCCTCGGTGACCGCGGGGGTGGCCATCTCGGCCATTTGGATGTACTTGATTGATCCGACTTACGGCCTTGTGGGCGCCATCAATCGCGCCTGGGGAACTAACATACATTTGCTTTGGGATCCGGTCACGGCATTGCCTACATTAGCTTTGATTGCCGTATGGTCGGGACTCGGATACAACGTCTTGATCATGCTCTCGGCCATGAAAAACATCCCGGCCGACCTCTACGAAGCTTGTGAACTTGACGGAGGCGGCCCGCTTCAAAAGTTTTTCCATGTCACGTTGCCGGGCGTCGCCCCGACGATCGAATTCTTGGTGATTACCAGCATGATCGGCTCTTTGCAAGCCTTCGATCAAATGTACTTGATGACCGGAGGCGGCCCTGATGGATCGACGACGACCTTCATGTACGAAACCTATAAGATGATGTTTGATTACCAAGAAGTGGGAACGGCCTCGGCCATGAGCTACATTCTGTTCACGCTCATTTTGATGGTGACCATTTTAGGCCGCTACCGTTTCACGGGCGGACGGTCGTCCAAGCGGGTTAAGAAATGATGCTGGTTTCGATAATGAAAAACGTGCGTCATCGTAAGAAGATCCGTTTAATTCGAATCTTCATGTATGTGGTGTTGTCGCTTTTGGCCGTGTCGTTCATTTTCCCTTACGTGTGGCTGATTGCTTCGTCATTCAAGGAACCATCTCAAATCTTGTCGACGACGTTTACGCTTTTACCACGCGATAGTGACGGTCACATTCATTTCGTCTTGACTAACTACGTCAACGCGATCGCTTATCTCGATTTGGGCCACGTATTCTTAAATACCATGGTCGTTTGCTTCGTCAACACCTTCGTGAACCTATTTTTGAATGCCCTGGCCGGTTACGCTTTTGCCCGCTTGCCTTTTAAGGGCCGCGATTTGATTTTCAAAATCATGATTTTGGCCATGATGGTCCCGGGCGCCGTCATGACGATTCCCAACTTAATCATCAGCCGGACGCTTTACATCGACGATACCCTGATGGTCTTGATTCTGCCATTCGTGATGTCAATTTATAACGTCTACTTGATGAAACAGCAATTCATCGGCATCAACAAAGAAATCGAAGAGGCGGCCATGATGGACGGGGCCGGCCATTTCCGCATCTTCTTCAAGATCGCCCTTCCGCTCGTCAGCCCGATGCTCGTCGTCTTGGGCATCACCACCTTCATGTGGAATTACAACAATTTCATGTGGTCGCTCGTGGCGACCCAATCGGGTGAAGTTTTCACCTTGGCCCGTTCGCTTGGAGCATTGATCAGCGCCGGCCAGAACAATCCCTCGATGTATCCGCAAATGCTTGCCGGTTCCGTCATCGTCTCGGCGCCTTTGATCATCATCTTTTTCGCCCTGCAAAAATACATCGTCCAGGGAATTGGACTGGGAGCCGTCAAAGAATGAACCGCCAGGCAAAAAACGTGATCTTGTCGCTGGTGATGCTTTTAGTTACCGGGGGAAGCGGTTTGGGTTTGTTTTTCGCCGTGGACCATTACTTGAACCAATTGTCCAGCCACGTTCAAGTGTATGAGACGACGGGCACTAAGGCGAAGCTTTTAACTCGCCAAAGCGACATATCTTGGCGCGATTATGAATTTTCGGGCAACCTTGAAGTGAACGTTGACGATCAGTTGGTAAAAAACGATTTTCAAGGAGCCGGGGTGGCCCTGACCCACGCCAGCGCTTATTTGTTGAACGAAACCGATATTGAGACTAAACAGGAAATACTGAACGATCTATTTGGTGAAACCGGAGCCAGGTTCAACTTGGCCCGCATTCCAATTGGAACGAGCGATTATACGGCGACGGATGAATTCTACAGTCTTGACGATGTTCCCGAAGGGACGACCGATTATGGATTGGAGCACTTTTCGACCGTTCGTGACGAAGCGTACCTGATTCCGATCCTGCTTGAGGCCCTGGCAATCAATCCCGATCTGAAGATCATCGCCGCTCCGTGGAGCGCTCCGGCTTGGATGAAGACCAACGAGAACTTGGTCGGAGGCAACCTCAAAGGCTACGGCGGAACCACTTTAAGCCCCGAAGAAGAAGCTTACGCCGCATATCTAGTCCGATTCATTGAAAGTTACGCCGCTTTTGGCCTCAATATCGACTATCTGTCGCTGTTGAATGAACCGACCATCGCTAACGTTTCATACCCGTCCATGCAAATGGGAACGGTCCAGTATCTGCGGGTGGCCGATCAAGTGGCCGGATTATTGAAAAGTCGGCGGCTTAAAACGAAAATCATGGTTTACGACCACAACGTCGGGTCGAGTTCCGACTTGACGTTGTTTGACCAGTTTGCTGCTTCGATCGAATCTGACCAGACGCTATTAAAACATGTAGCCGGTTATGCCTTCCATGGTTATGGTGCCGAATGGCCCTCGCTTTATGCGGACGTATTGAATGCAAATATTGATCGATATCCGGCCTTGGATAATTATCTGACCGAAATCACCGAAAGCACCCATTCGGTCGATTTCGCCACCAATCTGAGTTGGTCTTCGGCCAACGTGACCGTCGGGCCGATGAGTTATGGCTCATCGATGGCCGTTTATTGGAATGCGGTGTTAAGCGAAGACGGCACGCCGGTGTTGGGCAATGATCCCGACTGTCTCGGCATGATCACCCTTCAAGACGGACAAATCAGGAAGAACGCTTCCTATTATTCATTCGCGCACTTGAGTCGGTTCGCTTACCCGATCGATGGCAAAAAAGCCCAGCGCATCGACGCTTATAGCGACAATGAAGCCAAAATCAAAAGCGTGGCTTTCAAACGGCATGACGGAACCTTCGTCTTCGTGCTGGCCAATAACGACGCCACCACCTACGAAGATGTCGATGTGGTCTTTCGCGGCATGACGGCCACCTATCGCGTCGAGCCCGAAAGCCTTGTCACCTTGCTGGCGACGCCGGACCGTTATCATACCGATCCAAGCCAGAGCCTATCATTCGACCACGTCAACATCACCCAAAAATCTTGGGGCCACTATCGCCTGGAAGCAACCCTGGCCACCGATGAAAGCAATCCCTCATTCTATTTGACAACGACCGACAAATGGGATCCCGAGCGGGCGTTGACGGTCGCCGACCACTCGCAAGACGAATATGCATTCGATTTGGAGGTCGACCCGGGCGATTGCTACTTATGGGTGACTGCTTCGGGAAAATCCGGCCTCTTGCCATTGACGATACCTGCATTTGCCCCGCGCCTTGAAGTCGAAGGAACCACGGCTAATATCCATTTCAATTTGGACACGGCCACCTCGTGGAGCAGTTTCTGCGATCCTTACGGGAAGGCCGTCTATCGTAGCGACAAACCGACGTTTGATGCCACGGCCGAACAAGTCAACGTCACGGCGACCGGTGTCGTCGATCCGATCTACATCTTGACTGATTCGTATATCGATGGAGACTACGACGAAACGAAACCATACTATTTTCTGGTCATGGACGGGAAGAACGGTTTAACTCGGTTCGTATCGCACCCGCTATTGTCCGACGAGCGCCTCTTCGGCGTGACCTCGGTCACGTTAGGCCTTGAAGCTGGGTTGCCGCTCATGCGTCTCGAAGCGGCCCTCACCGGATTGACGCCGGCGGATTCTTTCCAGTTGGTCATCAAGGATGCCGCTAATGAGCGCCATGAAAGCGCCAACCAAGCCACTGACGCCTTATCGTTTGCATTTGATCCGCGCCTGATTGAGAAATCCGGGGTTTGGTATGACATCAACATCGAAGACACCGACACCGGCACGCTTTACGATGTAGACATTGAAAGCGTGACGAAGAACAACATCACTTATTTTGATCGGCGGTTTAACTTCAAAGAATGGGAAGGAAGTGCCAAATTAAACCAAGAAACGTTGGCCTACACCCATGTCGAGGCTGACCTGGCTTTGATGGAAACCGATCCCTACTTAATCGTGAGCGGGCATAAAGACGCCGACGCTACGGCCGAACTGCGAATGGCTTATTGGAATGGCGAAGAAACCGTATGGTTGTCGACTAGTCCGAACCTGGATACATCCGAAGAGCGGTTCCGTTTTGAATGCGACTTATCGGCGTTGAATCAGGCGGGCATCTATTATGATCTCGTCATGGTCATCGACGGGGTGCCGAGCGACCTGACCGGCGACATGGCCGTGAACATCGCCGACACGATTGGTGCCGATGGAAGAGATTACGCTTTTAGAACCTGGGAAGGGTTATTGAAAATTGTCTATGAAGAATAGGAATGCATATGATTAAAATCAAACAGACGAGTTTAAACGGATTAAAACCTTGGCAAGGTGTCCGTCGGCTACCGCAGGCATCGACTTCGGCGGTTTCCTTGAAAGTCCATCCCGACGTTCGCCATCAAACCATGCTTGGGTTCGGGGCGGCGTTCACCGAAGCGGCTTGCTATACTTTTCAATGCGCCCCCCAGTCGATCCGTCGCCGCATCATGCACATGTGTTTTTCTAAACAGGGATTGCGATATCGGCTTGGTCGAACCACCATCAATTCGTGCGATTTCTCACTCGATAGCTATGGCTATGTCCAAGAAGGAGATTCCGACCTAAAGAATTTTTCCTTGTCGCGGGATGAAAAATACGTGATTCCAACAATCAAATTGGCCGATCGAACCAGTGGCGGGTCTTTGTCGCTACTCGCTTCGCCTTGGAGTCCGCCTGCTTACATGAAAAGCAACCAAAGCATGAAGATGGGCGGGAAATTGCTGCCCCGATACCAAGGGCTATGGGCCGAATACATCGCCACTTACCTTCAAGAGATGCGCAGCCGGGGTATCCATATCGACTATGTGACGATTCAAAACGAACCGGAAGCCATCCAAACCTGGGAATCATGCCAGTACACCGGCAAAGAAGAGGGGACATTCATCCATCAGCATTTGACGCCGACCTTAAAAAAATACGGGCTTGACGATATCAACATACTGATTTGGGACCATAATCGCGATCGGATCGTAGCCCGGGCTTTGGAGACGTTTGCCGACCTCGAAGTAAAAAAACAAGTTTGGGGTATCGCTTATCACTGGTATGTCTCCGATGAACACGAGAATTTATCAAAGGTCCATCAACTCTATCCCGAACAGCACTTACTATTCACCGAAGGGTGCGTTGAATATCGGGGGGCCGACATTTCCAAAGCCGACCGAAGCCAGCGATGGGGCCATGGGGAAATGTACGGTCGCCACATGATTAACGATTTCAACAACTTCACGGAAGGGTGGATTGATTGGAATTTCCTACTGAATGAGATGGGGGGTCCCAACCATGCGAGAAATTACTGCGAAGCCCCATTGATGTTCGATCGGACCCACCGCCGTTTGATCGTCAATCCGTCTTATTACTACATCGGGCATTTCTCGCGTTTCATCGATGTCGGGGCCCAACGACTCGAAATCGATATGTCCGACCATGACCATCTCTATGCCACTTCATTTGTCAATCCGAATGAAGAAATCGTGACCGTGATCCAAAACGAGGGAGTTGCGCGAACGCTCGCCTATGAAGGCCGAAGCCGACGTGTATATATAAAGATGCCAAGTCATTCGATTACAACTCTGATCGAAACTGATAAAACCAGGAGGAAATGATTATGAAAACGCAGCGCCTATTATGCCAGATTGCCACCTTCATCGTCGGATTGATGGTCGTGGGAGCCGTCAGTTACCGACATTTCACCGGAACAGTACGAGAAGCGCAAGCCACATCCGATTACACCGCCAAAGATACTTTCCAGTGTAATTACGTCCGTTACGACGGCGGTTGGCCCAATGGGATAACGGTCCACTATGAAGGGGACAGCTTCCCGGAGGCGATTGCCGACATGTCCTATGGACGCGTGGTTTTAGATGCCGTCGCGACCGATACCTATACCATTGGGATCGAATATGCGGCTGGTTCCATTTATCCGGTCAAAGTATTCGTGAACGGCGAAGTCGAGAATCATGATTTCCCGAATAGCGGTTGGGCGGCCAGCACCTACAATTTGAGCCTCGATTTGGACGAAGGCGAAAACGTATTCATCATCGCCATGCTAAAATGGGGCGTCATCAACAAGCTATCCTTGCCCGAGGGCGTGACGCTAGTCGACCCAACCGTCGACGGAGCCACCTACATGGCTTTGGGAGCCGAAATCCAAGCCACGAAACTGAAAGTGGTATCCGGCACCATTCACGATCCCGACGCTTTGATTTACACGGAACCGCTTCAATACGATAGCAATGCCAGTTATGCCTCAATTGTCAAATTCAGCCTTGAAGCCGAGACGACCACTGCTTCGTTGGAACTGGATTATCATTGCACGACGAACACCGATGGATTGGCGACTTTGCAGTTAAAAATCAATGGTGGCGATGCTTTCAACGTCGATTTGTATGAAACGGCCAATGGCGTCGTCGGAACCAAGACCATCACTAGCAATATACTGACGAGCAACGGATTCGTGGCCGGAACCGTCAATTCGGTTTCCATTACCAAACCACTTAATAACTCCGATAGCATTGGCCTCGTTTCCATCACCTTGTCCGACGAGACGACAGCGACTAACGCGGTCACCCGGGTCGAAGCCGAAGATGCCACCTTAAATGGCGGTACGGCCGAAACCGGCGACTCATCCAAGTTCTCCGACGGAGGCTATGTCGGCAATATGGGAACGAAAACGACATTGACCGATCCCAACCAAATCAATGGCGATTTGTCCAACGTCAATAGCCTCTCGTTCAGCTATGCGGCCGCGGCCGATGGGCTGTATTCACTATATGTTCGTTATGGCGACGGCGCCAATAACCAAGCGTACGTCCGGGCCGATGTCGGAACCTGGGTTTCGCTGAGCCTAGTCTCGACCACTTGGTGGGATACCTGCCGCGTCGCTGTGGCCGAAGTTTTCATGAACGAAGGCACGAGGACCATAACCTTGACGGGAACCACCAACACCGATGGGTGGGTCAATTACGATTTCATTGACATCGTTCAGAATGGCACTTTGACCGATGCCGAGATCGCATTGAATTACGCGACTTATTTCCGCAACCAGACTTCGGCCGGCTGCGTTGCCCAAAACGTGGCACTGATTCCCTGGTCCCAACTCAAGAGCGAATACCTGGCCTTATCGAATGGGGTCCAAGACGAATTCGCGGTCAGCAGCCATGAAACCATCGTCGATGCCCGAGCCCGTTATTTGGTGTTGATCCGTGCCTATCCGGTGCTAGCCAGCGACAATTGGCTCGTTGATGGTTCCGATGAATTGATTTATGAAATCGCCCTACCGATGGAATATGCTGAAGTCAGTCATAGTTCGGCGACGATATTCGCCTTATTGTCCTTAGCGGCTTTTAGCCTCTCCTTCATTTACTTCAAGACCTTGAAGAATAAGCCAGAATAAGATAAGCAAACGATGATAAAAAAAGCCCTGAGTACGATTATCAGGGCTTTTTGCATGGTTTTTAATCACTTGACAAGGGAATCGGGAACAAATCCTTGGTTGTAAATAACGTGGTATTTCAATTTCAAATCGAGAAATTCGTCCATTTGAAGGAGCACGTGGAACAACTCGGCCCGATGCTCGAATTCATGGCGGCTGGTCGGCAGGGGGGCGTTTTTAAAGTAATCGAGCAGACGATGCAATTCCTTGTGAAGGTCATCGGCGTAATTGGTCACCCCGATTCGCCCTTCAAACCGTTTGAGGAAATCGGTCACGATGGCTTTCTCGGGAATGGGAGCCACCGCTTCCATGATTGGGGCGATCCGTTCGAGGACGATCAATTGGCCGCGCCGCATCTTGATGTATTCCTCGCGTTGGTTCGTCTGGACGTAGTAATGGTTTTCCAAGTCGACGAATAGTTGTTCTTTGGCCACTTTGATCAGTTGTTTCACATAAGTGAAATCGACCGGTTCCCCTTTGGCGACGGCTTGGATCAAGCGATCGATGGTCAAGTCGATGGTGGCAATCGACTGGTTGATGGTCTTGTCGGTTCGCGGGATGTATAAGTTCAGCAAGAAAGCGACGAGGATTCCAATTAACAGGATATAAATGGCATTGAAAGCAAAGGAAAGGTCTTGCTCGAAATAAATCTGGGAAATCAAGACAAGGGCAATCACGATCCCGTCTTTTAAGCGCAGGACGAAACTCAGCGGGACGATCACCGCCACGAAGATGATCAAGACCCAAAACTCATAACCGAGCAGGAAGAAGAGCAAACTTGAAATCCCGATGGCCAATAAGGAATCAATCAGCCAGATGATGGCCGCTTGGAGCGCGCGACGCCGAGTCAGGTCCAAACCGATCACGGCGATGATGCCGGATGTATAGGCATAGTCGAGGCGAAACAACTCGGCCACGAGGATGCCGACGATGAAAGCGCCGACCATCTTCACGGCGATGATCAGTCGGTATTTGAGTCCCAGGGATGTTTTGAATAGTTCCTTCAGCATATTTTTATTATACGGTATGGCGCGTCACGATTCATCGACGCGGCTTGCAAATGGCATCTATTCACCATTCGCAATGCGATATGATAACATAATCAAGGGGAAAGCTATGAAAATATTAATCAAAAACGCGCGAATCCTGACAATGGTCTCTGGACAGGATTTGTTTACGGGCGACCTGATCGTCGACGGCGAGCGTATCGCCTATGTGGGTCCGAGCCGGCCTCATCCAAACGAAACGTTTGACCGCGTCATCGACGCGAACGGCAACGTAATCATGCCCGGGTTTAAAAACGCCCACACCCATAGCCCGATGACATTCCTACGGAGTTTTGCCGATGACTTGCCTTTGAAAGAATGGCTGTATCAAGCCGTCTTCCCCTTAGAAGCCAAATTGATGCCCCAGGACATTTATCTTTTGTCTAAAGTGGCATTCGCCGAATATTTGACAAGCGGCATCACCGCCGATTTTGACATGTATTACCACCCCGACCAAGTCGCTCGGGCTTCAATCGACGTGGGGTTCCGGACGGTCTGTTTAGGAACCGTCAATAACTTCAAGGAATCGGTCGCCTTGATGAAAGACCATTATCGTTTGATCAATCACATGAATCCGCTTGTGTCCTACCGGATGGGTTTCCATGCCGAATACACGACCAGCGAAGACATCCTCAAAGAACTGTCAAAAGCCGCCCATGAATTGAAAACGCCCATTTTCACCCATATATCGGAAACCGAGTCCGAAGTCCGCGGCTGCCTCGAACGCCACGGCACCACGCCCCCAATGTATTTTGAGCGTCTCGGCCTCTTTGATTACGGCGGCGGCGGTTTTCACTGCGTCCATTTGACGGAGGAAGATCTCGATTTATTCAAGCGGCGCGGCCTCTATGCGGTCACTTGCCCGGGTTCGAATACCAAGCTCGGAAGCGGGATTGCCCCGGTGCAAACCATGATTGACCGCGGCATCAACCTGGCGATTGGGACCGATGGTCCCGCCAGCAACAATTGTCTCGACATGTTCAAGGAAATGACGCTGACCTTTGCTTTGCAAAAGACGAAATTGGCCGACGCCACCGCGGCTGACCCCTACAAGATTCTGGAAATGGCGACCGTGGGTGGGGCCCGGGCCATGGGTTTGGCTGACAGTGACGTCCTAGCGGTCGATAAATACGCCGACTTGATCATGATCGACCTGCACCAGCCAAACATGCAACCCTTGAACAATATCGTCAAAAATATCGTCTATTCCGGTTCCAAGAGCAACGTTAAATTGACGATGATTGCCGGAAAGATCTTATTCGAGGACGGGATATTCCATCTCGATCGGCCGATCGAAGACATTTATCGTGACGCTCAAGCGATTACCGATCGCCTAAAGGTATAAATACGACTTTTGTAACAATCAACCAATAGATTGTCGTTTCCCAAAAGCTACTACCAACACATTGCCGTTTTCCGTTTCCAAACATATCAAAAGCGTTTTCGTTTTGAAAAGGCCATTTTTATGGGATGGCGATTTGGATGCGAGCGCTTAAATAGGCAAGTAAATCGTCATAAACGGTGAAGACGCGGTTATGCTTACTATTTCCGGTTTCATGACTATAGGCATATCTTAGGGAACCATCCGCGTAAATGACCAAGATTGGCGAATTGGAATCGACGACCGGCAAGCCGTGCTTTTCGGTTTCGTAAAGGACGAGCGAGTAACGAAGGGTATAACCGGGAATATCGTTCTCGGACAAATAACGGTCGAAATGGGGAAGAAACTCGGTCGTGCAGGTGCAGGTGGGATTGGTGATCGTCAAGACAAACGAGCCTGAATCGGCGACGAGATCGGTAAATTGGTCGAAATTGGCTAAATCGGTCGCGGCGGCGACCGGGGTAAGCGAGGCCTCAATAATCACCGGTTCCAAGGAGGCGCCACAACTCGAAAAAACCGGCAGTAACGCCAATAATCCGATTGTTAGCCAAGACCTAGGGGCGCGATACGTTTTTTTCATGGTTCCATTATAGGTTATTTTCGTAGAAAAATGCTTTAAATTGATTGAAAAATCCCTTCGTATATTCCATATTAAGTACGAGTGATTTTCGACCCCAAAAAAGGGTCGCAACCCCAGGGGGTGGCGGAATAAAAAATTATTTACAAAATCCATTGCAATTACTCCCGTCTTTCTATATATTTTTGCTAGACAAATCGAGGCGTTCCTTAACGGTCCGGTCATCGGTTTGTCGCTTTATTTTTTAGGAGGGCGCCATGAGTAACGACATCATCATCCAACTCAATAACTTAACCAAGGAATTCGACGGGACGACCGTCGTCGACAATCTTTGCCTATCCATCAAAAAAGGCGAATTCGTGACCTTCCTCGGCCCATCGGGCTGCGGCAAGACGACTACCCTCCGGATGATCGCCGGTTTTGAAATTCCCAATCAAGGATCGATCCTCTTAAACGGGGTCGACATCACCAAGCTACCGCCTTATCAGCGGCCGGTGAATACCGTCTTCCAACGGTATGCCCTGTTCCCGCATCTTGACGTGTACGACAACATCGCCTTCGGGCTCCGCCTCAAGAAGGTCGAAATCAAGACGACCGACGAGAATGGGCAACCCAAAGTCGAATTTCGCAAATACAATGCCGACGAGATTGACGACAAAGTGATGACCGCCCTCAAGATCGTCGATTTGGAAGATTTTGAAAACCGCGACGTCACCACCCTTTCGGGAGGCCAACAGCAACGGGTGGCCATCGCCCGGGCTATCGTCAATAGCCCGCAGATTCTGCTCCTAGACGAGCCGCTCGGGGCCTTGGACTTGAAGATGCGCAAAGAAATGCAACTCGAACTCAAGGAAATGCATCGCAAACTCGGCATCACCTTCATCTACGTGACCCATGACCAAGAAGAAGCCTTGACGATGTCGGACACGATCGTCGTCATGAAAGACGGCATTATCCAACAAATCGGATCGCCGACCGATATCTATAACGAGCCCATCAACGCTTACGTCGCCAACTTCATCGGCGAAAGCAACATTTATAACGCGACCAGCCTCGGCGCCAACAAACTGCGCTTCCTCGGGGCCAACGTCAGCGCCAAGCACGAATATCCCGCCAACGAAAAGTTGGACGTGATCCTGCGTCCCGAAGACGTTTATTTGGTCGACCCAGGTCAAGGTTTCGTTGACGGAGTGGTCGCCAGCCGCATTTTCAAAGGCGTCCATTATGAATATGTCATGATGGTCGGCAAAGCCGAAGTCGTGGTCCAAGACGTCCACCGCTATGAAGTCAACCACAAGTACGGGATCACCTTCGATCCCGACGATATCCACATCATGGCCAAAGAATTCACCATAAACACCTATCAAGAAGCCTGGCTCAACGACCGCAACCAATTGGTAATTTCCGATGCTGTCTTTGACGTCGACATTACCCAACTCATCCCGGGTTCGAAACTCGACGAACAAGGCTATCTAATTGGCCCCAAAGGCCTCAAATACAATCTTAAGGACTATGAAGTGACGGCCGAGATTCCTTTCACGGCCATCGAGTTCAACGGCAACTCGTCCGACGGACAAGTCGTCGGCCAAATCATCCAATCGGTTTGGAAAGGCGACCATTACCAAATGATTGCCCGGACCGCCGAGGAAGAAGATTACGTCGGAGATACCGAATACACCTACGAAGTCGGCACCGAAGTAGGCATCAACGTCGATGCGACCAAAATCAAATTGCTGGTCCGGGGGAATTTAGGCGACCATGAAATTTAGGTTTCAACGGAAATACCTATCTTTCCCTTATATCTTGTTTTTGCTCTTTTTCGTCATTTTCCCGGTGTTCGTCATTATCTTTTATTCATTCACGAACAATGCCGGGCAGTTTTCTTTCGATGCCGTGCGCCAATTCTTCGCCAGCCCTGAAAAATCCGGGGTCTTGCTATTGTCGTTCCTATACGCGGTGGCCAACACCGTCATCTGCCTTATAATCGGCTATCCGGTCGCTTTGATCCTGGCCAATAAGAAATACAACAAGAACGCCGTCATCGTCATGCTATTCATCATGCCGATGTGGATCAATTTCGTGATTCGGACTTGGGCTACCCGCGATTTGCTTTTCTGGATGGGCATCAATTCCGGGAATGCGCCGGGCGTCGCCGTCATGGTCGGCTTGGTCTATAATTACCTACCCTTCGTGATTTTACCCTTGTACACCACCATGCTGAAGATGGACAAGTCTCAAATCGAAGCCAGTCAGGATCTCGGCGCGACGCCGGCTCAAACCTTTTTCAAAGTCATCATCCCGATGACGATGCCGGGCATCGTCTCCGGCGCGATGATGGTGTTCATGCCGACCATATCCTCGCAGGTCATCCCGAACATCTTGAGCGACTACAACATCATTCTCTTCGGCGAAGCGATTTACGAAGCTTACAAGACCAACTGGAATCTGGGCAGCTTTATGTCTTTGGTAATGCTGGTCATCATCGGCTTATCGATTTTCGTGACCCGTAAATTTTCTAAAAGCGACGAAGGCCGCAAGGTGGCCATATGGTAAAGAAAGTTCTGGCTCGGGCTTACGTCGTCTTTGTCCTTTTATTGATGTATTTGCCGATTTTTCTTTTAATCGTCTTTTCGTTCTTATCGAGCGACGTCGTCGGCATCGTCACGCCCAGTGATTATCTAACCTTGGAACTCTACGTGAAGCTGTTCCGGAACCAAGCGGCGATGCAGGCTTTGTTCAATACGCTCTTGGTCGGCTTTTCTTCGGCGGCCGTGAGCACCGTATTGGGAACTTTGGGCGCCATCGGCGTCTATTACATGAAGCAACGGGCCAAGCAGACGATGGAACTGGTGACCCAGCTTCCGGTCATCAACGCCGAAATCGTCATGGCCTTGTCCTTAGCCATCCTCTTCATCGTATTGGGCTGGCGGGCCGGTTTTCTGACCCTCATGATTGGGCACGTCGTTTTGACGGTGGCCTTCGTCTATTTAAGCGTCAAGCCGAAACTTCAGCAGATGGATCCGAGCATTTACGAAGCGGCGCTCGATTTGGGAGCCAAACCGGGCTATGCCATGCGCAAAGTCATTTTCCCGGAAATATTCCCGGGCATCGTCAGCGGTTTCCTTTTAGCCTTGACGCTGTCGCTTGACGATTTCATCATCACCCTGTTCTTAAAAGCCCCCAGTTTCGAAACGCTGTCGACTTATGTCGAAAATCAGCTGCGAATCGGCATCCCGCCGGAAATCCGCGCTTTGACGACATTGATATTCTTATTCGCGGTCGGCGTCTTCGTTTTCAATGGAATGCGAACGAAGGCCGAATCCAAAAAGAAAACGCTGGCGTTCCATAAGGAGGAAAGAAAATGAAGAGAACTTGGTTGCTTTCGATCGTTGCCCTCGGCCTATTGGTGGGATGTCAATCCGAAAATACGGGCGATGAATTGACCCTGCGTATTTACAACTGGGGCGGCTACATTTACGAACAGGAAAGCGCGGAAGACACCCCGAGCGTCGTCGAGCAATTCGAAACCTGGTACCATGACACCCATGGCGAGACCATCAAGGTCGAATACTCGACTTACGACGTAAACGAGACGGTTTATTCGCAAATCGCCAAACTCGGCAAGCAGTTCGATTTAGTCTGCCCGAGCGAATACATGATCCAAAAGATGATCAAAGAAGACCTGCTTGAAAAGTACGATCGTACCGGGGATAGCTACACGTATCTTCCCAATTACAACGATCACGCCTCCCAATATTTGAAAAACATCTTCAAAGACCTTGAAGTCAATGGGGAAGCCCTCGAAGAATACGCGGCCGGTTACATGTGGGGAACGGTCGGGCTTATTTATGACCCGGACATCGTCGCCCCCGAAGACGCCACCAGCTGGGAAGTGCTCTATGACCCGGTCTATGCTAAGCAAGCCACGATCAAGAATTCGATGCGCGAAACCTACATGATCGGCGTCATCGACGTCTATCGCGACGAGCTGATGGAGTTGCGGCAAGATTACCTCGACGCGACGATAACCGCTTCGGCATATAACGCCGCCATCACCGACATCATCAATCGCAGCGACCCGGACACCCTAGCCTTGGTCGAAGATTCGCTCCGGGCTTTGAAGGCCAATAGCTATGGCCTAGAAGTCGACTCCGGCAAAAATGACATCGCCTCCGGCAAGATCGGCATGCAAGTGTCTTGGAGCGGCGACGCCGTTTATTCGATGCAACTGGTCGAAGACGAGACCAGCAAGCAGCTTGAATACGTCGTTCCCGAAGAAGGCGGCAACATCTGGTTCGACGGCTGGGTGATGCCCAAAGGGTCGCAAACCCAATTGGCGCAGGAATTCGTCAATTTCGTTTCCAATCCCGAAATTGCCATCTTGAACATGGATTACATCGGCTACACGAGTTTCATCGCCGGTCAAGACGTGCTTGACCGCGTCCATGACATGGAAGATCCTTCCGGCGAATTCGAACTGGATTTGACTTACTTCTTTGAAGGAACGGTCGACGGGGCTGCCGACATGGTCGTCATGACCGATGAAAACCGCCAACTCCAAACCCAATACCCCGACGAGGAAACGATTACCCGTTCCATCGTCATGCGCGACTTCGGTGAAAATAACGATGCCGTCATTGCCCTGTGGGCCCGCATCAAGACCTCGACCGTCGACACGTTGACTCTCGTCATCGTGGGCGCGGTCGCCGCTATCGGCATCGGCGTGGGCTTATACTTCTATCTTAAAAAGAAGAACAGCAAACGGGGCCGGCGCGGCTCGTTGAAGAAACACCATCGCTAACGTCCTTCGTTGCATTAACCTCGGCGCGGATGCTATACTTTCGTAGTGTCCGCGCGGACTGGTTCCTTAGCCAAGTGGTAAGGCAATTGACTGCAACTCAATCATCGTCGGTTCAATTCCGATAGGAACCTCCATTTGATAACCAATGCGAGCATTCGAATCATCATAAAAAGAAAAAACGACCCAAGGGTCGCTTTTTTTGTGCTTGCCGATCAAAACTGCGATTTGCGTTTGAATACGGCGACGCCGTAACCGGTGGTGCCATAGGCTTGGTTCGACGTGGTGAAGGACACCAACTCCCAGCCCTCGCGACCTTCGGCGTTCAAGCATGCGTCGAGTTCCACCGAGGTGAATTTGCCACCTAAAAAACCTTTGGCTCCGACGATGACTGTCTTATATTCCCAGTGATCCATCAATGCGACCTCCGCAGCCATATTATCATATAATCGGAGAGTTAATGAATATCCTTAGAGGAAAATTCGTCCGTTTGACTCAGCATTTGACCCTATTGGCGAGATGGCAAGCAATCGGTCGGTCATTGAATAAAGACAGCGCCTAATTTATGATTGAAGTATCGAGGTTTGAAAGCGCTAAAAGTCTTGCAATTAACGATGGCCGTGCTATATTATAAAAGCCTTTCTCCATGCGCCCGTAGCTCAATTGGATAGAGTGTCAGACTACGAATCTGAAGGTTACGAGTTCGATTCTTGTCGGGCGCGCCACTCGGGAAATAGCGCAGCTTGGTAGCGCATCTGGTTTGGGACCAGAGGGTCGCAGGTTCAAATCCTGTTTTCCCGACCAGAATATAAAGAAATCACCGCTAGGCGGTGGTTTTTTTGTATAATGTTGTTTATGAAAAACAAACGGGAACCCGGCAAGTTTGCCAAAGTCATGAAGCGCGTCTACGACTTCATCATTGTCAGCATGAACGGCATGGTCTATGGATTGTTCGCCACGTTAATCGTCGGCGTTATCTTAAATCAAATCGGACTACTGCTGGATTTCACCATCGGCGGTGTTCATATCGGGACGACCGTCGTCGCCATGGCGACGTTTGTCAAATCACTGATGGGCGTCGGGATCGGGGTCGGCATCGGCCTGGCCATGAAGCTCGATGGTTTGAAATTGGTCGGTTCGGCCATTGCCGGAGGGATTGCCACCTCGCTGGCATTAATGGGAAAATCCGATCCAATTGTGGCTTATTTGACGGTTATATTCACACTATTGCCATTGCGTTTCCTATTTAAGAAACGCATCGCTTTCGATATCGTGTTGATTCCGCTATTCGCCATTATCGTCAGTTATCTGATTGGGATTGTCATCGTCAATCCAGTCAGTTCCGTGGCCACCGCCATTGGGGCTTTTGTCAACCGGGTGACCGAATTCGAGCAACCTTTCTTGATGGGGATACTCGTCAGCGTCTTGATGGGCGTCATCTTGACTTCGCCCTTCAGTAGCGCCGCCATCGCCATCTCGTTTGGGATTGGGGGCATTGCCGGCGGAGCAGCCCTCGTCGGATGCTGCGCCAACATGCTCGGCTTTGCCGTCATGGGCCGCAAGGACAATGACATCGGGACGACTTTCTCGGTCGCTTTCGGAACGAGCATGCTTCAATTCAAGAACGTCTTGAAGAAACCGATCATCTGGTTGCCGCCGATTATCGCCAGCGCGATTCTCGGGCCGCTTTCCACGCTTGTTTTTATGACCCGGACCGATTCCTCAGGCGCCGGCATGGGCACGAGCGGCCTGGTCGGCCAGTTCGCGACGTATGCGGCCATGGGCAACGGGTGGATGACGTGGCTCAGCATCCTCGTTCTTCAAATTGCTTTGCCGATCGTCTTGGTATTTTTCTTGGATTTACTGTTCCGGCGATTAAAACTCTATGGTCCAGGTGATCTGAAAATATAGGCGCCCGTAGCTCAGTTGGATAGAGCGCTAGACTTCGAATCTAGAGGTCACGAGTTCGATTCTTGTCGGGCGCGCCACGCCATTAAAATGCATGATGAATGCATTTTTTTCATTGATTACTTTCTTATTGAATAATCGGCCTAAAAAATATATGATATTTAGGCGTGGAAACGCCATCCCATGGGGTCATAGCTCAACTGGGAGAGCACCTGGTTTGCAACCAGGAGGTCAGGGGTTCGATCCCCCTTGACTCCACCAATCACATGGCTGCGTAGCTCAGTTTGGCTAGAGCGTCCGGTTCATACCCGGTAGGTCGAGGGTTCAAATCCCCCCGCAGCTACCAAGTCGATCAAGAACCCAGACGGAAGCGTCGGGTTTTTATTTCCAAAGCGTTCTTGTCTATATTAAGATATAAGAGCGACGGACCCTTAGCTCAATGGTTAGAGCTTCCGGCTCATAACCGGCTGGTTGCAGGTTCGAGTCCTGCAGGGTCCACCATGGAAGCTTACCCAAGCGGTTGAAGGGGTCGGTCTTGAAAACCGATAGGGGGTGCAAGCCCCGCAAGAGTTCGAATCTCTTAGCTTCCGCCAGATCAAAAAGCCGTCTATGGCGGCTTTTTTCGTATATTTTATTAGTTAAAGAGATCATGAAGAACTATACTGGTTCTAGTCTTGTTCAGACCACGGTTTTGTTACTATTGGATACACGGGAAAAAAGATTGACAAAATATGCTTCTATATTACGAAAGAGTCATTTCATGATTCTGATTCAAGAAAACTCAAGATGACTTCAATTGGGATGGCATAAGCATATCCGTAAATCACATCGCCCAAATCATTCCTTAACCGCAAGGTATTCATGCCAATTAATGCGCCTCTTGAACTCAGCAAGGCGCTTCCACTGGAACCATTGGTCAGAGTGATGTCGAGTTGGATGAAGTCACGATCGTTTTCACCATCATTGATAATGATAGACGTCGAACTCACGATTCCTTCAGTGATGCTGATACCAAGATTCTCCGCATTTCCGATGGCATAACAAGCCGAACCGGCCTTGGGCCGTTCGCGTGATAATGTCAATGGTTCGAACAAATCGTTGGTTTCAATGCCCAGTAAGGCAAGATCAAGAGCCGGATCATAATCTAGCAGTGTCACGATGCGGTATTCTTCTTCGAAAGCCGATCGGATTTCGATTTGGTCATGGATATAACTTGATCCGCCATCTGAATAGGAAATGACATGATAGTTCGTTATAAAGGATCCATCTTCGATGCAGACCGCGGTTCCGTAGGATTCATCTAGTCCGGTGGTTCCCTTCACTTCAACGACTGAGTGAAGCGCATCTTCATAGATGTGCTCGGCCGATGGATTGCGATTGAAAACAAGAACACATCCTAAGACAAGAACCAGTGAACTCTCAATGGCTAATAACGAATACAGCAGTCTATTCTTCATTCAAGAACGATGATTCCGGGATTTTCTGGAAAGAGATTATTGGTTTCAATAGTTAGCGAGATGGAAGAAACTGCGGTGGTATATGTACCTTCAAGCAATATATCGCTTTCGACCCCATCGGTGTATCGGCACATCGTGAAATCCTCATCACCAAAAGATAACAAAACCGGAGAGTCATCCGATAACGTCCCGTGTATTTTCTGTTCAACGAAAAGCTTTGGGCTGTCTTGGGCGAACGACAGACCATTGTCCTCATTAATCCAGGTTCTCATGAAATAGTTCAATGGGTTTTTCTCGTCCTCTTCAAGCGGCTCCCAATACATTTTTTGATCGAAATTATCAAAATAGGCAATATCAGTATGGTTAAAAGTTGTCGTTCCATCAAGCACGGTGATGTCTGACGTGAAAATGCCAAGGACATCTTTAACAAAATTCACTTCAATCAAGACTTGAAAGATATCTGTAGAATTAACAGATGGAACCTCATCAACTGCGTATTCGAAAGGCATGATGCGCAATTCGTGATAAAGTGGCATATTCACATAAGCAAAAAATGTGACGATTGTTTCATCAAATTCTAGCGTTCCTCTTCCTGTCCAGAACTTGAAGCTATTCTCATAATCTTCAAGTTCATCATATTCAATAGTGAATTGAAGTTTCTCATCATCAGAAAACCACCGGATATTGCGTTCATCTCCAAGACGGTCTTCGGCTTTTCCGACACAGCTTGAAAGGCAACTAATTGAGACAAGCAATAATGCAATCTTTGTTATAGATTTCATGCTACGAACCTATCGCGTAACCGGAGATAAATCTGTATTGTGCTAGATTTGGTGATTCAGTATCAATAATTGCATCAATTGATTCTTTATCTACAGGTCCTATCTCATTTGTATTGTAAGCAGTATATGAGGAGCAATTTTGAATTGGTTTGCAAACAAAAATCGTATGAAGCTCTCCAAATGGATTTGGGAGATGTGTATCATCAATTAATTCGTTCCAAAATGAAATGATATATGAGCCATAACTATCAGTAAGACCAAGAAAACTATTAAGTGTAACCCTAGCTTGAACGTTGTCAATGTCTCCGTAAAAACGTAATACTTCATCTATCCCATGGAAATATTTAACATGGTATTCATAAATGACATTTCCTACTGCCAAAGTGGCTATGAAAAGCGCATTCAGTGCAGTTGTCGTTATGCCTACTTCCACGGGGTAAAGCGGCCACAAATATAACTGGTTCCACACGGATTGAGACGTAATGTAATTAACGACGATGATATTAGCAACTATTGGCATTACAACCGTAATGATGATTGGGGAAAGTAGTGTTAAAGCGGCTAATGTGGTAGTGTACAGCAAAGACACATATTCCTCCGGCCAAGGATTAGTTCCCAAGAGACCAAAACCCATGTCGGCATTTAAAAGTTGGGTGACTGCAATCAGAGTGGCCAGATGCGGTGTTTGTCCTTGAGAAATGAAAAAATTAAACATGGCGAATATTTCGCAACCGTTATGATCAAGATGGCAGAAACCATAGTCCCACTCATCCCAATTACCAGTATTTTGGTTATTAATATATGTTGAGGGATTATCATTTTGAATGTTGTGATTATAGTTCGCGGCAATGAGATAAAGTTTCGCTTGGTAAATCATATATTCTATTGGGCCATCCACTTCTAATAAAGCGAAAGCATAAACATTGGCTACTGCTGGCAAAGCCTCGTCGAGATTGGCAACCGAAAGCGTGATTTGAATAACTGGAAAAGTAATTGGCACTTCTCCGCCATTTCCTTCAAGTGTAATGACGTTGTCTTTTCCAAATGCGATTGGTTCAATTAGAGAAGGGTCAATATACTCCGATGCCAAGAAATTGTCGCCGGCGTAATCGTATCGGATTTCCGGTTGGTCGGTTGAGGAATTCATGAAGGCATCGCCACTGATGAAAACACTGGAAACATCGTTTCCCAAATTGTCGATAAGAGACGCAGTTATGAATATTTTGTCAAGTAATGACAGATAGGTAACATCAAAAACCACTTCCCCAGTCTGGGAGACGCCACCATCGGAAAGATTGTCAAGCCTATTAAAAGAATGCGCGGGAACCGAAGAAGAATAAAGCACGCTTTCAGTCTCCATCTTGAGGTTGGCGTGACTGTATGATTTCAAATAAGCCTCACAGTATTCACGTTGATGCTCGCGCTCAGTTTTTCTTGCGTGAGGATGATTATCTGATGATTCTGTGATACTTAATAGAGAAGAAAAAAAGCAAGAAGCAACAATGATCAAATGAATGATGTGTTTCACGATATCGTTTCTCCAATTATTCTATGAGGCATAGGTTTTTCCAAAACAAGGCTAACACGGTTTCCTTTGACTATCAAGGTAGCCAGACCATAATTATTTCTGAACTATTTGGACGAATCTATCTGGACAATGCTCGTCAGTTGACTTGAATTTCCTTAAAATAATGTTAAAAAATATTGAACAAAAGCAAATGTGAGCAGTCTTCTACACATTTCAACTCATGACAGAAATCTTGATTGCGGTAGAGTGCCTATGGCGATGGCGTTGGTTTCTAAATCTAGTTAATAGAACAAAAAAAGCACAAGATACAATCGATGGGTGAGTCTATATCTCGGTACATCGATTTGGGTATCAAAAACGCATGCTAGAATGGAATTAATGGAAAATAAAGAACAAAGATACTCAGTCAGTCATTGAATATGCTTGTCTAGGACACAATTTAATTCATTTTTGGACGATAAGGCACATCTGTGGAAAGGTAGATAATAAAACTCTTAGCTTCCGCCATTGAATCCCAACGCCGTCTTGGACGGCTTTTTGTTTTATGATTACTCAATTTGATTGTGGATTTGGCGTAGACTTGACCACATATCTCAGTTATTCGTCGCTCATGACAATCAAAAACACATCAGCATAACGACACGGGAACCCTTTTTAGTATATAATCATTTTTAGTATTCTTTATTATTAGGAGCCACATATGCAACACGAAATCATCAAAGGGAGACTTCTCGATCAATCGGGATGCGTCGCCGAACCCGGATTCGCCTTTTTGCCGGTCAAGGCTTATGACCGCAAGGACGTCAAAGCTCCCAAATGGCGCATCAAGGAATGGGATTATTATTACGTCGGCAACAGCCAACACGGCTTGTCGCTGACGGTCAGCGACATGGGCTACATCTGGATGGTCGGCGCGACGTTTTTCGATTTTAAAGCTCCTCAAGAATACTCTAAATCGTTCGTCGGATTCTTTTCGATGGGTAAATTCAATCTGCCCTCCAGCCCCTTGGAAGGCCAAAGTCACGTTTCCGGCAAGGGATATGACTTCACCTTTGAGGTCCACGGGGACGAAAGGCATCTATTCGGTCACATCGACGATGTGGTCGAGGGGCAACCGATTACCTTTGATTTGGCCATGAAAGACCAAAATAAGCTTGGTCTTTGCATTGCCACCCCATTCAAGAAGAAGGGCCGCTTCTATTACAATTACAAAATCAACAATCTCTTGGCGTCGGGTTCGGTACGCGTCGGTGAAAAAACCTACGATTTCGAGGGAGCCCAAGGCGTACTCGATTGGGGACGAGGGGTTTGGACCTATAAGAACACCTGGTATTGGCTCTCGTTCTCAGGCATCTCCCACAATAAATTGGTGGGCGCCAATCTTGGATATGGTTTTGGCGATACGAGCGCGGCCAGCGAAAACATGGTCTACGAGAAATCTTTGGTCAGCGATAAACCCGCCCACGCGACCAAACTTCACGACGTCGCCTTCTATATTCCCAAAGACGACAAAGGCAAAGATGCCTTCATGGGTGAATGGCTCATCAAAAGCCAAAGCGGTGACATCGACTTGATTTTCAAACCGGTGATCAACCGCGCCAGCAAGACCAATCTTCTCGTGATCAAATCAATCCAAAACCAAGTGTTCGGATACTTCACGGGAACGATAATCAGCCAAGGAAAACCATTGGTGATCGATAACATTCTCGGCTTTGCCGAGAAAGTATATAACGCTTGGTAAAGGACAAGGACATGAGAGTATTAGAAACCAAAGACATTTGCAAATACTACCGGAAAACCCACGCCCTCGAACACGTCAACATGACGATCGAGCAAGGCGACATTTATGGTTTTGTCGGGAAAAACGGGGCGGGAAAGACAACCCTGATCCGTCTCATCACCGGGGTGGCCGAACCGACTAAAGGATCATTTTCGCTATTTGAGGAATCCGATCCCACCAAAGTCGTTCGGATGCGTTCCCGCATCGCCGCCGTGGTCGAAAACCCGGCTTTGAACCTCGGCTTGTCGGCGTACGAAAACCTGCGGTGCCAGTGCACCTTACTCGGTATTGGCGGAAAAGAAGCGCCTAAGATCATCCACCAAATTCTCGATAAAGTCGGTCTGGCCAGCCTATTGGTGACTAACCGCAAACCGGTCAAGAACTTCTCCCTCGGTATGAAACAGCGTCTGGGCATCGCCATGGCATTGATTTCCAATCCCGAATTCCTCGTCCTTGACGAACCGGCCAACGGGCTCGATCCCGAAGGCATCCGCGACATGCGGGAACTGCTCCTTAAATTGAACCATGAGGATGGGGTGACCATCCTAGTATCTTCCCATATCCTAAGCGAACTTTCTAAATTGGCGACACGTTACGGTTTCATCGACAAAGGACGACTCGTCAAGGAAATCACGGCCGAGCAATTGAACCGCGAATGCCGCAAAGCCACGCTCTTCAAGGTCAGCAATGCCGCCGCGGCCGTTCAAATATTGAAGGACGCCGGCTATCAGACGGCCGAACCGTCTAACGACGGCGTCATTTTAACTGACATCGGCGCTGTGTCGAAAGTGGTGACGCTATTGGCTAAACACGACATCGACGTCAGCGCGATTCAAGAACAAAACGAAGATCTAGAAGCCTATTTCATGGAAATGATTAAAGGTGAACACCATGGTTAGATTATTACGACTCGAATTCAGACGCTTATTCAAGGATAAAGCGTTCATCGCCATTTTCATTATCGTCGCCTTATTGGCATTACTGCAGATCCTCGTCTCCGGCAATTCATATTACGAAGACCCGTTCGGCCATGTATATTGGCTATTGCCCCTCCGCGACATCATCACGACTTCCTTCCAGCTTTCGAGCACGCCGTTCATCTTAGTCGGCATTTTCATTTCCTTATTCATTGCCAAAGACATTTCGCAAGGGACGATTCGCAATAAATTGATTGCCGGTTACAGCAAACTCGAGGTCTATTGGTCGACGCTCATCGTCGCCGCGACGGTGGCTTTCTTCGGCTTGGCGCTGTATCAGGGCTTGGTCATGAGTTTCGTGTGGCTGATTCCCTTCCAAACGGAAGCCTTCGCCGTCCATGAGCTAGAAAATTTCATGGTGTTTTGGGCGATTGGTTACCTTTTGATTCTGGTCGCGACATCCATCACGACGTTCATCTCCATGATGGTTAAGAACATGGCTGGCGCCATCATCTTGACGATTGCCTTCTTGGCCTTCACGGTCATCTTCGCCTTGCTGGTCGAATCGTTACTCGAATACTTATTGATTTATCAACAATTTGATTTATACAATGATGCCCAAGCGGCCCAAGACGCTTTGGACGCCCTTCATGAAATCTTGGATTATTTCTACATTTTCCAACTTGAAAAATATTCGCAATCGCTCTTCAATTACACCGAAATCACCAATTTTTACAGCACCGAGGGCGGCCTCTACCTTTACAAAGTGCTAGGCACCAACGCCGCCTTGTTGGCCCTAATCAACGTCGGAGGGGCCTACTGGTTCCGGAAGACCGACCTGAAGTGAAAACCCTTGCTATATCCCGCGATGTTTGCTATATTAGTTAGGCGCCGGAAACGGCATCAAACATCGCGGGGTAGAGCAGTCTGGTAGCTCGTCGGGCTCATAACCCGGAGGTCGTTGGTTCAAATCCTTCCCCCGCAACCATAATCAATAAAGCCCTCATGGGCTTTTTTCTTTTTTCCTTTATGATGTCGACGTTTTCGCCTATAATGCTTAATGATAGGAGATAAACCATGGAACTAAAAGGAACGAAAACCGAGGCCAATTTAAAGATAGCCTTCGCGGGCGAATCCCAAGCCCACACCAAATACCTTTTCTACGCCTCAGCCGCCCGAAAAGCCGGTTATGAACAAATCGGCGAATTGTTCGAAGAAACCGCCAAGAACGAAAAGGAACACGCCAAACTATGGTTCAAGGAACTTCATGGCGGAGCCGTCCCCGACACGATGACTAACCTAGCCGATTGCGTCGCCGGCGAGCACTACGAATGGACCGACATGTACAAAACGATGGCCGAGCAAGCCATCGCCGAAGGCTTCCCGAAGATTGCGGCTATGTTCCGCAACATTGCCAAGATCGAAGCCGAACACGAAGCCCGTTATCAAAAATTATTGGGCAACTTGAAGACTGATCACGTTTTCCTCAAGGATGACGTCGTCATGTGGAAATGCCGTGTTTGCGGTCATATTCATATCGGCAAAGCCGCCCCGAAAGTCTGCCCGGTTTGCGCGCATGAGCAGTCCTATTTCGAAATCAAGGCCGAAAACTACTAAACATGCAGGATTAGGGTTATAACCCTAACTTTATATTGATTTTTCAGTCACTTTCCGTGATAATTATTTAGCGTAACCGCTGGATCAGTGGTGTAGCGGTTAACATGCCTCCCTGTCACGGAGGAGACCGCGGGTTCGATTCCCGTCTGATCCGCCATTCGGTGGCCCGATAGCTCAGTTGGTAGAGCAACGGACTGAAAATCCGTGTGTCGCCAGTTCAAGCCTGGCTTGGGCCACCATCTCTATACGTAGTATAGAGGCTGTGAAAAACGGCCTCTATTTTTATTTGAAAAATATACGGCCATGCAATCCGTGTGTCGCGGCCTATGTATATATACATAGAGGATTCAAAAAAATGATGTATTAAAAAACCACATTTTTAGCATTGGAAAATGTTTAAAAATTTAGTTCATGGCGACTCATTGACAAATGGATACAAATGGTCAATGATGAAAACAAGGAAATTAAATATGTCAATCAAAAAAATGTCAGTCAAACTGGCCGTGTCGTTTGTTTTCGTCACGGCATTTTTGCTTATTAGCATTGTCAGCGGAGACTCGTTTGGAAGGGCCGCTCCTGCAAGAGGAGACGAACTATCTTATACGATCACGATGGATGCAGGTAACGCTCCAACAACTTCCGAAACCTATACCAGTGTTGAAGCCGATATTCGCTATAGCCATTTTGAATATGTCGATGCTAAAGCAAGCTCTAGTAATCATGTCGAACTGAATACGGCAGGATACATCATAAACTCACTTGATTCACAGATCACATCAATATTGAGCGTAACCGCTGTATTCTCCACGGCCGGATACTTCAATCTGGAAACGAGTTATTACGGCTTTGATTTATTCACCGATCCGGTTTCCCTGACTTCTGAGACAGCATACGATCTATCGACATCACTACCATATTATTTACGATTCACCGCAGCGGATGCTTCGGTCACGATTACAAGCGTCACCATCATTTATAGTTGCAGTCCTCACGAAGCCCCATTAGAAGCAGGCGAAAATTATTATTTAGGTTCCTTCCCCCAAACCAAAGTCACTAATAGTACGCTAGTAACCACATTAAACACTGTCGCAGGCACTCTTCCAACATCAGAAAATAGCCAAACCTGGACATCCTACCAATATTACATTTCGGGTTACAATACCACTGATTTCATGTGGTATAAGGATGTGACGAATGGCGAAGATAAATATCGAGGCGTGTATTTCACCTCCTATCGGCCAAATCGCACTGATTATGAATCATCAACCTCCAACTCGTACCAAGATGACAATGGTTATCTCATCAGTACGCGATATTGGTTTAAATATGAACCTATTAAATGGGATGTGCTTTTTGTCGATGAGACGACTGGCTTCTTATCTTCGGACATGCTTATCGATAGTCGTGAATACTATCACTCTCCTTCAAATAGAACCATCGGTGAAGCCACTATATATGCGAATAACTATAAAGAGAGCAACATCCGCATTTGGCTTAATAATGATTTCTATAATCAAGCCTTCTCCATAACTGAACAATCATCGATCAATACGACAACCGTTGATAACAGCGTTGCTTCAACAGGTTATGCATCTAACCCATATGCCTGTGAAAATACAAACGATAAGATGTTCTTATTAAGTTATGTTGAAGCGAATAACGACGCTTATGGCCTTTCTACCTTTACATCGCGAAGAAGACAAGCGACTGATTACGCAAAAGCTATGGGAGTCTATGTAACCAATGATAGTTCTCCGTGGTGGCTCCGCTCGCCACACGACTCCTACGTCAACCTCGCGCGGTTCGTCGACAGCGATGGCTGGTTCTATTCCTTCTACATCTACAACACGTACTATGGCGTCCTCCCTACTTTCCGAATCAATCTCTAAATCGCGAATGATATGGGTGGAATAGCGCTTCACAGTCAGCGTGCTTTATTGAAACAATATTTAAGGAATATCCCCCGCGCTCTCTATTGAGTGATCTGGCAGTTTCGATATGAAAGATCACTGAACATTTAAACATTTTTAGACTGAAAATCTGTGTGTCGCCAGTTCAAGCCTGGCTTGGGCCACCACTATATCGAATGAGAGGGAC
>CAZBUP010000010.1:0-39764 GCA_964495145.1 uncultured Staphylococcaceae bacterium
CGGTCACGTCGAGCTGGGCTTTGGATTCGGTGATGGTCAGGTAGTTATCGATCAAGCGGCCGATGAATCCCCCGGTCGGGCTTTGTTCGCCCCCGATGGTTTCGATAGAACCAAGAGCGGCGCTTTGATGGATGGTGACCGCTTCCTCTGATTGGACGGCGACCCCGATGAACCCGCCGCTGATGGCGTGCGTGCTCATGATGTCGCCATCATAAATGACCCCGGCATAACTTGACGAGACGGTCCGTCCGGCGATGCCGCCGACCGAAGCGATGCCATTTTGGGCTTCTGCCTCAAGGTCGATGGCCACATAGACGTTGGTGATGATGCTGGAGGCTACTTGACCGGCCAAGCCACCGAGGGATGGCTCATAGCCTGTCAAAGCGATGTCATAAGAACCGATTAATTCTAAATTGCTGATGGTGGCGCCTTCAAGCGTGCCGAAGAAGCCGATTTCGGTTAGGGATTGATTTCCGGTGATGGCGATTCCGGATATCGCATGTCCCGAGCCGTTGAAGTATCCCGAGAAGTCGATCGGAATCCAGGGCAGCGTCAACGCGATGTCGTTGGACAAAGTGTAGGCGCCGGTGCCAACCATAGCCCGAAGCTCTGATTCGTTCGTGACGGCGATGGCCCCGATGTAGACTTTTTCGCTTAATGGCGAAGGATTGTGGATGGTGGAAACGGCTTTGACTTGGAGATAACTTCCGGTTTGAGCCAATATTTCGCTGCTGAGAATATAGCTATTTTGAGTTATGGTGTCTTCCAATTCGTCATCCAGGTATATTTCGTAACCGGTCGCGTGGGCCACTTCACTGAAATGCAAAACCCCGCTATCGATGTACAGGTTCATGGGTCGGGCCAGCGTCAACGGATCGATTGACAAATTGGCCGAACCCCACGACGAATCCAAATATTGATCGCCGGAAGCTATCGCTTTCACTCGGGCGACGATGTCGCCGACAAAGTCGAAACCGATTGCGACCGTGTTCGTATTGCTCGTAAACTCATGAATGGCATCGATTTCGATGTCATAAGAAGCGGCGTTGGCGACGGCGTCCCAAGACAAGAAGCCATCGGCATAAACGATGTTCTCCGGGGTGGCAAGCGGCGCTTTGATCTGAAGCGGGTCTCCGAACGGACTGGCGACGATATAGCCGTCATTGCGTCCCGTGGCCCGGATTTGGGCTTGGGCCGGCGCGGTCGTTTCCAACTGGTAGCTGGTCAATAATGTAAAGTGATCGACCGAGTCGATCTTGACCATGTAACCAGTCGCGTAGGTAACCGCATCCCAAAGGAGTTCGCTGCCTTCCTGGCGGAAATTTTCAGGCACGTCGAGCACCAAAACGGCGGTGACGTTGACCTCGTCGCTATAATCGGTGATTTCTTCCCCGCGATACGCTCGGACCGAAATCGTCAAGGGACCGAAATAGGCGTCTTCCAATTCGAGTTCGTTGATGATGGTTTGGAAATCATCGGTCTGATTGAGCTTAACTTCATAGCCTTCGGCGCCGGATACTGGCGACCAAGTGACTGTGCGTTCAGATAACGCAATGTCGGTCGGAACCGTCAAAGGCAGCGTTTGGCTACTGGAATCCGATAATCCAGAGGAAGAATCGGCACTGCTTCCGCAGGAAGAAAACAAGGGGAGGGCGACGAGAAGGGCCAGCAGCCATAAGCGTTTGTGATTCATGGTATCGACCTCCTTTACCGCGGCATATGGGTGACGGTGGGCGTCACGACCAAGTAGTGGGACGGATTATTGATGATAGCTGAGGATGAGTCATCGCGGACATAGCTGGTCACATAATAATCATTCGGCAAATCGAGGACGTCATCGAGATCGATGGCGACCGAAATGGGGATGCCGGAACTGTATTTGCCAAGGTCAAGCGTCGAGAAATGGGAAACCGCATAAGAACTGACGGCCGTGTCAATGAGATTTCCGGACAAATCGCGGACCTCCAGCACGTATTCGACGTTATAAGGCGTCTTATCCCCCTCGTAGCGTTTGTTTAAAGCTAGGGTGCTGGCCGTAATCAGAGAGCCGTCTTGGCTGTATGAGGAGGCCCCGGCGCTGAAATCGGCTCGGGCGGTGGCTAATCCGACGTACATGTCGCCGGCCCCGTAGTACAAGTACCATTGGCCATCGTGACGAAGCATCGTGTCGGCGAACATGCATTTGGTGAAAAGGCCGTAGTCGATCTTGTTGGTATCGGTCGGATACATGGTCGGCTCGTCGAGATCAAGCCGCACGTTCGTCAATTCAAACGGGTTGCTCTTGGTCGTTTTGAGGACGCCAAGGGCATAAAACCATCCATGGGCGTTAGGTTGTTGGTTTTGCAGCGAAGCATCGGACAAGGTCCCGCCGCCGTACATTAAGTAGATGTCTTGGTCATCGGGTCCGTAGAGGTTGGTCAAGGCCATGCACGATTCGTTGCCTTTGGTCAAATCTTCGATGTCGTTGGTGCCGTAACCGCCGGAATCGATGTCGATGATGTCCTCGGCGGCAATCGTCATCACGTCGGTGGTGAAACCAATCCGGGTGTAGCTGCCGTCTTTCATGTAAATCATATATACTTCGCCGCGCTTGCCAGGCCGCGGGTCGGGGATTTTCACCGCGTTGCCTTCGGGATCGGTGACGAAAGTGCCTGATTTGTGGGGACTGCCGTAATTGGGGGCGAGCCGGCCCGAGGGGACTTTGGTGAAAGTCTCGAAATCGGTGGTGTAGATCATGCCTTCGCGGGTGGTCGTATTATCGTAGATCGTGTACGTGATGTAGTAAGTGGTCACGCCGCCGCGATTGGGATCGTTTTCGATTTTGAACATGCGCGGATCTTCAAGCCCGCCGCCGCGTTCATCGTTGGAAGTCGGCCAGGCGATGGGATTATGATCGCCGCGGGTGTAATGGACACCGTCATACGAATACGCATACGAAAGAGTCGACATGTGGCCGAGTTCGTAGCGGTCTCCGAAATAATGGTCGAAGCGATCGGGCAACTCAGACCGGTAGATCATATGGAACATCTCCCGTTCCTGATCGTAAACGACGGCCGGGTTATAGGTGGCATAAGATTCGAAACCGGGAATATCCCCGTCGGCGATGCTGGCCATGTTGGTCACCACCCCGTCGGCTTCAATCGGGTAGCCGTGAGGCGCGAGAATTAAACCACCATCGTGGAGGGTGATGTTGCTCATGCTGACCCAGGCTGGTGAATTATAGGAGAATTCCATTGGACGTCCCAAAGGCGCGGCCGTGACGCTGGACCAATCGAACAATTCAAACGAATAGATGGAGAAGGTCGATTCCCAGGGGTAACGCCCGGTTTTCTTCGTGGCTTCGTTGGTCTCGCGTTGGACCAGTTCCACCTTGATGAAGCGCGTGGTCGCGTCGCTTTCGAGTTTGAAGGCGTCGACTTCGCCGAGCCCGGCTTCGGTTCCGGCTAGATAGGACCAACCTTCGTCGCTACGAGCCGGCATGTCGCCGGTCGTATTCGGATGTCCGTAGACATGATAGATGCGGGCAAAGGACACTTCCCAACGGACCTTGATGGTATCGAAGGTCTGGGTGGTGTTCAAATCGATCAAAAAATATTGATTGTCGGCTACCGATGACGCCCACCGGGTCTGCGCCAGGTTGTCAAGCATGGCTTGCCCGGGGTAAGATGAAGGATTCTCGTTGCTGGAAACGAAATTGACGGTTCCGGCGAGACCGAGGCTTTGCGGCCCGTAGACTTCGAAACTGTAAAAGGAATAACCATAAGACAAGGCGCGGCTGACGCCTTGGAAACGGACGAATTTGGTCTCAAGCCAATTTGGAAAGACGATTTCGTCTTTTTGGCTATTATCTTTATTGACGGTGGCAACCGTTGTCCAATCGATGGCGTTCAAGGACATCTGCAGGTGGTATTGGCTCGCATAGGCCGCTTCCCAATCGATGACGACTTTGCCGACTTTTTCCACCGAGCCGAGATCGACGTAGAAATAAGCATCGTCTTGACTGACGGCGGCATAACGCGTCGAGGAATCGGCGTCAACCGCCCGAGTGTTGGTGTTTTGATCGGTATTGGCGGATGACACTACCCGGCGTTTATAGGCCAAATCGACGCCGTAAAGGCGTTCGTCGGCCCGGGTGGGTAGCGGCATGCTCATGGCGGTGACCGTCAAGGTGGCGATGGCCAAGAGGCCAAATAGCGGTTTATGGGCGTTCATGGGAGTTCCTCCGTGGTCAGATCGATGTTCAATATCTTGGTCAAATACAAATGGGCGTATAAGGCGCAGGGCCAGGTGAACCAATCGCGGCTGTATTCGCCGGGATTGTTGGCGTTGAAGGCTTCGTGCATGACGTAGGTTCCGGCGGTGGTGTTCGTCATGTAGGACACCATTTGTTCGATTTCGTCGGGATCGTCGCTCGTGAGCCCCTGCATGGCTAAGGCCATGTGCCAAGGCACCGGGGTGGACGGATGAGGATTGGTTCCCCCGATGCCGTCGTGGGGATCGCCGATGCCTTTGGCGTAGGTTCCTTCGTAATAATAGGGGTTGTCGTGGCTGAGGATGAAGGCGCGCGTGTTTTGGTAAGTGGCATCATCGATTGAGGCGTAGCCAAGCCACGGAATGGCCAGTAAGCTTGGGATATTGGCGGCGTCCATCAAGCGTTTGCCGGAGGACGAATCCGCGTCGCTTGAAAACCCGTTGACCTCGAAGGCATACATGCGCCCATAAGTCGGGTGGTTGTAGACGCCGTAGGTTTCGATGGCGGTCCGGACTTCGCCGGCCATGGTCGAGGCGCGCGTGGCCGTTTCCGCCCAACGGCCGAGGTCGGTCAACAGATCGGCCATCTTTTCAAGCGTGGCCACGGCGAACATGTTGCCGGGAATGAAAAATTTATAGTAGCAGACATCGTCGCTGGGGCGATAGCCGCTCCAGATGAGGCCGCTGGCGGTATTCACTTCATGAGGACCGGCCGCCCGATCGGATTCGTTGGTGATCCGATAGTTGGCGTCGTCATGGTCGCGCTCTTGGTCAAGCGTGTCCAAGACCTCGGTCAAGGCCATCCAAAAGAAGGTGTCGAAGATCGAATCGTCATCGGTGATTCGGTGATATTCGTAAGCGAGCCACAATGGATAAATCAAAGAGTCGATTTCGAATTTCAGTTCAAACACCGATCCGCCCGGATTGAAGGCATTGGCATATTGGTTTCGACGAATGAATTCAAACTGCTGGCGCAGCAAGCCTTTGACCATGAGTCGGACGTCTTCGTCGATGGTCATGAATTGGAGATAAGGCAAGACTTGAGCCGACGAGTCGCGCAACCACATGGCGTTGATGTCGCCGGTAATCACGAAGGTGTTGCCGTTTTTATAGTAATTCATGACGCTGGGCCAATTGCCTTTGGCGTTTGAAATCCCGTCGATCGAAGCGTAGAAGGTTTTATTCAACGTAGTCCGGGTGGTCCCATCCTCGATCGCGGCAATGCGCGGATCGACGTAAGCCCGCATGGCGGCAAAGGTCGGGTTTTGTTGCACGTCGTCAAACAGGTTATAGGCGATCTCATCGTTGACGTGAGGCCAAACCGAATAATGGGTGACGATGGCTTCAATCGTCAACAAGCCCCAATCGCCTCGGGAATTGTCGACGAATTCCACATACAAGGCCAAGCCTTCGTGATGGGAAAGATCGACGTAATATAAGTGGGTGTTTTCTTCGTCGGCGTCTTTCCACCGGTCGGAATAGGTGCGGAACACTTCTTCGTTAGTGCCGACTTTCTTAATCGACATGTAAGTCAAATCTGGATGCTTGGTGGCGCCAAGGCGGAACGACATCAAATTTAAACCGGCTACTTTGAAGGCGCTTGAGCGCAAGACCCCGATTTTGGTTTCGTCGGGGCGGTTGCTGAGCCGATGGGAACTATCGATGTGGGCATCACGGAAGACGCCGGTTTCGCCAATGACCGAATAACCGACCAAGGTCCGAGTGCCGAAATCGCCGTTATAAAGGGTGGACGGGGTACTCTCGTAATCGATGAACAGCGGCATGATATTCGAGGCCAAGGTTCGATTGGACAAGTCGGGGATTGCTTCGTGATAGGTGAGGAAACCGTCAAAACTCACATAGCCGTAATGGGCCGTCGATTGATCGACGATCCGGATTCGGGCGCTTCGATCGCGGTGGGCCGACAAATCGACGTAATAGTCGACGAGGTTCTCGACCCGGTAATCGGTATATCCGCTGGAAGGAAGGTTGAAGCGGCTGTTGCCGACTCGGTAAAATTCAATCCCGGTCGTCGCGTCGACAAATGAAATGTAGGTCAAGGCTTGGAGGTAGGCGCCCCCCATTTTGAAGGTGACGTAGCCGCTGCCGTCGATCGTAAAGGCGCTCGATTCGATCATGCCTTCATCACTTTCGTTGAGGCCGCGGTAGAAATAAGTGCCTTCCTTATTGTAAGAAACCGAGGCGTTGACTTGGCTCAAGGAGCTGATGCCGCTACCGGAAAAAGCTTGGCCGGAAACGATCGTCCATCCGGACAAATCCCCGGTTTCCAAACCGCCGTTTTCGATATCATGGACGGTTTCGAGGGAGCTTTCGGAATTGGTCGAACTTTCGCTCGATGACGAAGAACTGGATGATGAGGTGCTCGAAAGGCTGTCGCTGGCGGAAGAATCGCCGGCGCTTGAGGCGCATGACGGCAAGACGAACATGGTCACGATCGTCATCAGAAGCACGGTTTTGTTTCGCCAAGTCGAGCTCATGGTCAGTCCTTTCAATAATTCAAATTACGCGCCATGACGGCATAGGTAATGCTGGGCGCGGCCGGATAATAAGTCACGATGTTGTCGACGAAGAGGACGTCCCAACTGGCGGTCCCATTATCGACGACTTCGAGATAAAGCGACTCATTCATGTAATCGCTGAGGTCAACATAGTAATGGATCATATTGGTCCCGTCATGCCTGGAATTGGCAAAGCGGAATACTTCTTCATTGGTGCCCACGCGGCGAATCGAGACGAACGTGTCCTTGTCGTAACGGGCCCCTTGCCCGGCTCCAAGCTGCATCGAAACGAAGCCCGAACCGTCCACTCGGAACATCGACGAGCGAATCAGTCCCCTAGCGGCGTCGCCGCCGAGGTTGCTCTTCAATAAACCGCTGTCGGCGCGGAAAGTATTCGCGGGCGCGACCCAGCCGCTGGAATCAGACACCGACCAGTAGCTCAAATCAACGAAAGTTCCGTTCGGCACTTGATTCGGGGCCACGTCGGTCAAAAACGCCGGCCGGATGTCGATGGCGTCAATCCCCTCCGGGATCGAATCGTGGTAAGTCTCCACGTTATCAAACGTCAGATAATCCCAATCGTGACCGCCGTAATCATTGAGTTCGACATAAAGCGATTGGCCGATATAGGGGGATAAATCGACCCGGTAAGTGACGAGGTTTTCGCCGTAATAAGATAAAATCCCGGAAGATACGTCAAACGATGAATTCCCGTAGCGGCCGATTTCCGTCCCGTCGCTGACGCGCTTGAAGGAAATGTGTGATAAATCGGCTTCTTGGCCGGCTCCGAGCATGAAGGTGACGTACCCATTGCCGCCCAAGACGAAGGGACGCGAAGATAAGCGGCCCATCTTTTCTTCGTAAACGGTCCGGGTGACCGTGCCGGGACGGGCCAATAAGTAGTCACCGTCGCCGCCGTAAGCCACCTCGCCGATCAAGGCCATGCCATTGCTGACGATGGCGTCCTCGGTGAACGATTGAAGATTGGCTTCGCCTTTGAACATCGTCGCCGCCGTCCAGCCGAACAAGTCGCCGGTTTCAAACGAACCGTTGACGATTCGATTAAGGTTATGAAGGTCCAAGACGTCAAAGGAAAGCGAGGCTCTTCCTAACGTGGTGACCAAATCCAGATCGTAAATGCCAGGCGCCAAATTCACCAAATAATGGGGCAAGATGGTAATCGTATCGGTTGCGATTCGGTAATCGCCTTGGGCGATGTTATGGCCCTCGATGTGAGAAATCGAACCGATTGACTGTTCGTCATAATGATATTCAAGTTGGTTAAGCGCGTCGAAATCAAAGGTGGTGACTACCGGGGTGACCGCCAGGGTCGCTTCGATTGAAGACGATTCGAGGCTGAGCGAGGACGAGCTCGATGACGTCGTGACATCGCTACTTGAAAGGCATGACGTCAGCATGACAGTCGTTAAGCCTAAGATTACGATGATGGCGCTTCGTTTCATCGGACCGGTAACTCCTCATATTCCAAAAAGGGATCTTCCAGCTCGGCGTAATGGGCTTCGGCGTCTGAGAGTCCGGCGTAAAGGGTTGCCGTTTTATCATCATGGCGAACCAATCCGCCCACGAACACGACGTCGACCAAATCGGGACGTTTGGCTTCCCCAGGGGCAAAGTCGGCCCTTTCGCAGATGATTTTCATCGCGGTGTGTTCCAATGTTTTCGGATTCAAGGCGAAGGTCATCCCATAATAGTGGCGAACCTGGCCTTCGGACATGCAAGCGACGTGGCCGAGCACGCCGATCCAGCCGTTCTTCAGGCAAAGGATTTGATTGGCCCCGCCCCAATGGACGTCGTCGAAGAGATCGTCGATGATCGGGGCATTTTCAATCAATTCGGCGGTGATGCCTTTCAAATCCGGACTGGTCGTGAAACCGATTTTACCCCATTTGGCGGTTCCGCCTTGGGGACGCGACATCACGTAGTAACCCCCGCATTTGACGAGGCGGACGTCTTTCATCTGCATCGGGGCGTAGATGACCGGTTTCAAGTCATCCAATGATTTGCCTTGGTAGTAGACGGTCCGCCATTGATGGATCTGCCCCTGTTCATCGGGATAGATTTCGGTGCCGCCGACGAGCAAGAACCCATCGATGAAGGCGACGCAAGGGTCTTGAAGATGCGGCAACGCGTTTGGAAGGGCTTCGTAAAGATCAATGCCGACCCGTTTGAAAAACCGCACCGAGGAGATTTCGCTGTCATGGGGTTCGACTCGGCCGGCGATGTATTCCTTGCCTTGCCAGGTGAAAGCTCGCGAGATGTTGTAAACGTCATTTCCGGGCACGCCCAAGAAATGGAGCCGTTTGGTGAAAAGGATGCCCGGATGGGCACGGTGGGCTGCAAGCAATGAATCGAGGTTCAATGAATAGTGATCCATATGGTTATCCTTTGATGCCGACGCCGGCGATGCTTTGCAAGAACTTTTTCTGCATGAAGCTGAACAGTAAGACGACCGGAATCATGGCGATGAGACTGGCCACCGACACGTAGTTCCACGGGACGAGATAAGAACTGGAACCGCTTTGGTAAAAACTCTCGAAAATGGAGATGCTGTTGGCCATGACCCACGACGACTTGTCGGAAATGTACAAGGCCGGCCCATAGAGGTCGTTATAGGTCCCGACGAAATATAGCAAGATGACGGTGACGATGACCGGGACATTCAGCGGCAAGACGATCTTGAAGAAAATCGCCACTTCGCCGTAACCGTCCATGCGGGCGGCTTCAATCAAAGGCTTGGGGACCGTTTGGAAAAATTGCTTGAACAGGAAAATCATGAACACGTCGGTTCCGAACCAAGCCGCGATCCATAGCGGGATATAGGCGATTTCCTTGAGCCCGGCGTTGACCATGAATTCATAAATGGGGATGCCAAGCAGTTCTCCGGGAATCATCATGGTCGACAATAATATGAAGAATATGATGTTTTTGCCGGGGAATTTGTACATCGAAAAGGCATAAGCGGCCATCGAACAAGTCAAGACGGTGCCCAATGTTTTCATCGCGAAGATGAACATGGTGTTCAAGAACATGCGGATGATCTTGTAGTCGGGATGGGTGATGACGAACTTGATGTTTTCGAACAAGGCGAACGAATGGGGAAACATCGTCGCTTGGGTCGAGGCCTCGTCGAGGTCCTTCATGGCGGTGATAATCAAATAATAAAGCGGCAAGAGGGCGACTAGGGCGAACAAAACCAAAAAGACATAGGTCGAAACCCGGCCTCGAGCATGTTTTCCCGAGATGGTGAATAATTTCCGGTTGGGTTTAAGAACCGCGGCCATGTCAGCTCACGTCTTTCTGGACATACAATTTCGACAAGAGGAAATTGATGCCGGTCAAAGCCAATATGATCAAGAAGAAAATCCAGGCCATGGCCGCGGCATAACCGAGGCGGAACGGCATGTTGAAAGCGGTCATGAACATATAAATCGGGAACAAAAGCGTCGAATTGGACGGCCAACCTTGGCCGTTGCCCATCACGAAGGCGAGCGAAAAAGACCGCAAACCGTCGATCGTGATCAAGATGACGTTGAAGAATAGCATCGGGGTAATCAGCGGCAAGGTGATCTTGAAGAATTGTTGGACTTTGGAGGCCCCTTCAAGTTCGGCCACTTCGTAGTATTCTTCGGGAATGCCTTGCAAGGCCGCCAGGAAAACCAGCATCTTGACCCCGAATCCAAACGAGGAGATGATGATCATCGTCACCAAGGCCGAGTCGGGCGAAACGTGCCATAAGGGCGGATTGGCGACCCCGACCAGACGCAGCAATTGGTTCAAGAAACCGGTCAGCGGGTTGAAGAGGTTTTTGTACACGGCCCCGACGGCGAAACTCGGGATGATGAACGGCAGGAAATAGATGGTGCGGAACACCCCGATGAACTTAACCTTGGAGTTTAGCAACAAGGCCAATATCAACGAGGTGACCAAGACGAACGCTCCGCTGATGGTGGCGAATATCAACGATTGCTTGATTGACAAGGCAAACAGGGGATCTTTCGTTAAGGCATATATGTAGTTTTCCCAACCGACGTATTCGGGGTTGGCGTCGAAGATGGTTTTGTCGGTCAGGCTCAAGACAAAAGTCCGGATGATCGGATAAAGGTAGAACAAAAAGAAACCGACGATGGCCACGCCGCCGAAAAGCAGGAAGTACTTGTAATTCCGGTGGAAGTTTTTCTTGAAGGTCAATCGGTTAACTTTCGTAGTCATGTTCTATCCTTGTCCGTACAATGAATCGTAATAAGCGTCGACATTGGTTTTGATGCGGTTTAAGACTTTGACGACGTCGGTTTCGTTGGAGCCCCGATCGTCCCGGTACATGAGCCGATAAATGTCGGCCATGACGATTTCGCGCATCACTTTGGAAAAGTCTTTCTCGTTCGGGAGGGTGACGGCTTCGTCGATGGCGTCGAACAAAGCTGAAATATTGATGTCTTTTTGTTGTTCTTCCGGCAAGGCGGCAATCAGGTTTTCCATGTCCTTGAGCGCCCCGACTTTTCCGAATTCATACATCTTAAGGGCCCCTTCGGGTCCGGTCCACATTTTTAAAAATGAGAAGGCGGCTTCGGCCTTGCGGCTTCTGACCGAGATGCCAAAGGCATCGGCCGAGATTTCCCCGCCGCGGGCTTCGGGGCGGTCGCTTGGCTTCGGCAAGACCTGGATGTCCCAATCGAGCCCAATCGCGTCATAGGAGAACCAATCGCCCATGTGGCCTCCGAAAATCATGGCCACGTTGCCGCCCAAGAAGGAGAATCCGCCGACGTTTTCAAGGGCGTCGGGGGCAAATTTGACCCCCGGGGCACCCATGGATTTGTTGCGGAAGAATTCGGTGGCGGCGATGCCTTCGGGCGAATTGATGGCGCAGACGTGGTTATCGCTGTCGGGAGCGTAGAAGGTCCCGCCCATTTGCTGGACGTAAACGTACCATTCGCCCCACCAGGTCAACTGCGTTTCAGCCCCGAATGACGAATAGGAAATGTCCTCGCCGCTCCCGGTGTAGTCGGAAAGGACCACGCCGGCGGTTTGATAGTCTTCGTATGTCCAATCGCTTTGGGGATAGACACTGTCGTCAGGTCCAAGACCGAGGGCCGTCTTCAATTCGGCGGCCTTTTCGTCAAACAACGTTTTGTTATAGTACATGAGCGAGGTGTTGATGGAGGTCGGCAAGGCGTAGAGACCCCCGTCGATCGTCAAGGCTTCGATCAGATTATCGTAATAATCGCTGACGTCCAAATCGGCGTCGGCTTCAATCAAATCGTTGAGATTCAAGAGCGACGGCTTCATCGAGGTGACGACCACGGTGCTCGTCTTGATGATGTCGGGTTCGTCCTTGGTCCCGATCAATTTGCTGACGTCTTGGCCGTAGGTGGCGTGGATTTCAATGCCGGTTTCCTCTTGGAATAAGGCAAATAACTCATCGTAGCGTCCCTCGTCTTCGATGTCGAGGGCGATGTTGAGATCTTGGTCGCTCGTAGGCCCGCACGAAGAGAGGACCGGCATCAAGACGAGAAGCGATAGCGGCAGCCAAAGCGCGATGCGTTTCATGCGATGTCCTCCAGATTATCGAATAGTTCCTGATAACTCAGGTGGCATCGAGCCACTTGTTCATCGCAGGCTCCGTAATAGATATCCAAGCCGTCTTGGTCGGTCGTCAAGCCGCAGGAAAAGATCACGTTGTGGACGAAGCCATCGATTTCATAAGGTTCGCTCGGTTGCACGAGCGGCTCCCGGCTCCGCTTCAAAACGCGGGCGGGATTGTCCTTATCGACCAGCATGGCCGCTAGATGGTAACGGTGATATTTATCGGCGCTATGGTAGACGACGACCCAGCCTTGTTCGGTTAAAAACGGGACGCAGCTGGCGCCCACCCGGGCGCTGGAGGAATAATTGACGCGGGCCGAAGTCAAAGCGACATGTTCGCCCCAGTGCAGCAAATTCGTGCTTTTGGCCACCCATATGTCGAGCTTGCCGAAATCGCTCGTGCTCGGACGGTGGTAGGCGTAATAGAAGCCGTTAATTTTTTTGGGGAAGATGACGGCGTCTTTGTTGTCAAACGGGAAGATGTTGCCCAAGCGGTTAAAGGTTTTGAAATCGTCGGTCACCATCAAGGCGGCATTGATGCCAAAGGCGCTGACGGCGGTGTAGGTGATGTAATAACGGCCGTCGATTTCGGTGATGCGCGGGTCTTCGATCCCGTATTCTTCATAGATGGTGTCCGGCAAGACCGGAAGGTCATCGAATCGGAAATGGAGACCGTCGTGGCTGCGGCCGACCCGAAAGTGCGAAATCGAGGTCAGAAAATTCTGATCGTGGTTGCGGATGACCCGAGCGTCGGAAAAGTCGTAGTTGGGATCATTGGCCGGCACGTTGAGAAACATGTATTGATGGCTTCGATACACCGGGATGACGATTTGTTCGCGACTGAAATCGCGCATCGTCTCGGCCACGCGCGCCAACATGATCGTTTCTTGACCCACTTTGACCACGCCGGGATTGAAAATCCCGATGACCCGGAATTCGGGGCGCGACGGGGCGATGTCCTGGCTCGTGATGATCAGTTGCTTGTTCATAAACTAACTCCATCCAAGGTATATATCTTCAAACGGTCAAGTCGCATTTCGGCATCGGAGAATTGGGCCCCGATGTCGCTGCCGTTGACGACGAGATAAATGCGGAAATGATCGTAGCTGGGCGTGAAGGTCACGATATGTTGGCCGATGACGTTGCCCGAGGCGACCTTAAGGGGATTGGAACTGACGACGGTGGTCCCGTTGGCTTGATAATAGATGACCTTGATTTCCCACATCGTCTTCACGAATTCGTTCATTTGGTTGAGGGCGGTGACGTTTAAAAGCATCTGAACCGGATGGCCGCCGGCGTCATATACCTGGCTGACGATGCCTCCAAAGCAGTATTTGGCTTCGGGGTATTTATTTTGTTTCATGACCAACTGGTTGCTTTCGACCCGGATCGAAGCCGGGCTCAACGCATGGATGACGGCGTTTTCGGTTTGTTTGGTCCGATCGGGAACGATCCAGGTATCGGGGTCCATGAAATCGGCGGGCCGGTCGTCAGTCAAAAGCGAAGTGGCTTGGACCACCAGGCGGTACTTATAAACGCTGCCGCCGGAACGAACCACGATGCCTTCTTCGACATAGGAGTCGAGTCGGGCCCAGGTTTCGGCATGGGTGGCATAAGCCACGCCGAGGGAACCTTCATAGGATTCGCGGTATAGTTGACCATCGATGCGGCGATACACTTCCGACCCGGTTCCGCTAGTTAAGGTCATGGCGATCTTGGAAACGGACCCGTCAAGTCGGGATTGAGCCTCGCTCACATGAGCGGGCACGCCGGCATCGAAGTAATTTTCGATGACGAACGAGCCGTCATGATCGGGGTGTTGGGCGACGGCGGTCATGGTCGGAATCGACACCGGTTGGACGATGGATCCGCCCCATGTGGTTTTGAATAGATCCAGGAAGGCTTCGCTGTCGAGCGCGGATCCGCCATAGGTCAATTGGTTAAGTTCATTTTTGAGCAAAGCCACGTCCTCGAAACCGCTGGTGACGTTGACTGGCAAGAGGGCTTGTTTGCTTTGGTCGATGCGCGATTTGGCGCTGATCGTCGCCATGCCGACGCCATTGAAGGATACGAATCCTTCCGAGGTGACGCTGGCGATGGCCTCGTCGCTTGAAGACCAAATCACGCTTTGATCGGTGATGGTATCCGGCGAAATCGTGGCCGACAAGGCGACGTTGGGGCTGCCTTTGAGTTTTTCGAGGGTGCCGCCGCTAATGTCATTGGAGGTGATGGCGACGCCGGTCACCGCCGGTTGATTGTTGTAGATGGCGATGTGATCGAGGACCAGTTCGGCGGTTTGCCGTTCCCCGTCGGGACCCTTGGCCAGTATATGGAAGGTGCAATTTTTGATTTGGTCTTTGTATTTCCACCCGGAAGTGTAGCCGGGATTCGGTTGCGTGTTGCGTTCCCGGTATTTGGTGGAAAGCATGGCGTCGACCACGTTGATGGAAATCAACCCGGGCGTGCCCTCGTCGGACAAGACGTAATAGTATTCGATTTCGCCCTCAACCGCCAATTTGACGATGTATTGGGAATAACTGCTGATGACTTCCATCTCGAAAATGACGGCTTTCGAAAAGTCGAGGTCGAGGACCGGGGTTTGGACGCCGCCGTAATTGTCGAGGCTGGCATCGACGTTCCAGATGACGACCGTGTCGTTGCTCGATTGATAATTGGCGACGCCGGCCGGGGTCCCGCTTCCAAACGAGCGGATGTCGTTGGCTTCATAGTAGACGCTGCTGCCATCCCAAATCGGCGAATGGGAAGTGGTCTCCGAAGTCGAATCCCCGCTGGTGAGGCTGGTATTCGAATCGAGCGAACTGGTCCCGTACGAACTGGTCGAACTGGCGCATCCGCTGATGGCGAAGGCGAGGGTAAGCAAAGATAATAGCGTGTATTTTCGATTGATCATTTCCATTACCGGCACACGACCCGCTTCGTCACGTAATCGTGACGCCCCAAGGCCGTGGTTATTTCTATTTTCAGGGTGTAATCGGTATCCGGAAGGTTGTCTTTGTCATAACGGAAGCTGGTTACCGGCGCTCCGTTATAGGCTTCGATGTCGTTGAATGAGATGACCATCGTCATCACGTCGTCGTCTTCGGGGGCGGCATAGGCGATGGCGATGTCGCTAGAAGAAGTCAACTCCTGGCGCGTGGTCAGGTTAGTCAAAGTCACCGAGGGTTTGATGGTCGTCAATATTTCATTATCGTACATCACGGCGTCGGCCACTCGATCCGGCGCGGCCGCTTCCGGCAAGACGGCGACGACGAGCGAAGAGGCAGCCGGAATTGCCAAATTGACGGAACCGGTGACGTTTCGGGCCAACATCGTGTTCGACGCCAAATCATAAAGGGTATAAAGGTCATTGGATCCATCGAATGCGATGGTTGTTTCAACGTCGTAAGGATTATAGAAAAGGTAATGCTCATATTGGTTGAATCCGAAGCTGTCGGTGGCGTTAAGATCCAATTTCAAGATGCCTTTGACGTTCGTCTCGTCGACGATGGCCCCAAGAGCCCCGACGAAAGCGGAACTATACAAACTGAGGTCCGACGGCTGCGAGAACATCGTCGTGGCGTCGCCCATGGCATAACCGGTCACCGAATTGTAACTGTTGCGGAAGCCTTCGTACAACAAAGCCCCATTCAAGTCAAAAGGCAAATAACTATTCATCGATTGATGGGCGAGCGTCTGTTCTTGCGGGAAGAACACCCGGGCGTTATTCACGAGGTTAACCATGTATTTACCGATGGCGTTGGCATAGCGCGGATCGTATTTGACAAGCGGCGCGAGGGTACTGGCCAAATGGAAAGAGTTCATGGCAAAGGCATAATCGCCGCTTTGACCGACCAGCCCATTGACGGGATAACTGCCGAATGAGCCGTTCATGACCGACCAGCCCGATCGAAACGCCGAATCGCCGTCGAACAGGTAATCGACGAACTTCCCGACATCGTAGTCAGTCCCGTAGCGGGCATTTAATATGGCGGCTACGTAAGGGGCATAATCCGTCAAGGCTTCGTAGTTGGGGTTTTTCTGATAATCCTGAAGGTAATCTAGGACCGTCTTGCATCCATCGAGGTATTTCTCTTCGCCGGTCATTTGATAGGCGGCGTAGAAAATGAAAGCCAGGCCGCCGTTCGGGGGTTCGATATGGCCGCCGGTGACCGTCGGCGATTCCAAGACGACGTTATAGCCGACGAATTCATAATTGGGGACTTCGTCTTTGACGAAATATGGCAAGGCTTCGATCCATTGGTCGGCTCCGTTTAGGACCATCTCGCGCATGTAAGGTGTCGTCGGGTAGAGGTCATAAAGGCGCGTGAACAGGATTTGAGGGAACAGGTCGTACCAGAAGCTTTGCCCTTGCACGCCGTAATTGTGAACCAGTTTCGTGCCAGTGTCGTAACTTGAAAAAGTCATTTCCACGAAATCGTAGAGATGATCGTCGAATGCTTGGTTTTGTTTGTCGATGCCGACGAAACTGCTGCCCAGGACGCTTGCAATCGTCGTCATGGCTTCGCTGCCGGAACTGACGACGCGGTTATCCCCGACATAGGTCGGCAAACCGAATGTGCGGCGCAGGTAACCGGTTTCCAAAGGATTGTATTCCTCTGGCTGCCGTGGTTGATCGAGCCAATAGCCCATCGGCTGCCAAGTGGCGGGGTCGTCGGCGCGATAATCGGGTAAGACGACCTCGGGGTTGGACGCGAAATCAAAGACGACTTCATCCAGGTCAAAAGCCGCCTTTTCATAGTCGTAATAGCGATAGGAAGCGGGAATATTCGGGAAATGGCTTATTTTTTCGACATCCTTGGCAATATGAGTGCCCCGCGAGTAGAATACCGGCACGGCCTCACTGGAGCTTTCGGAATTGGAAAAAGAATCCTCGGATGTGCTGATCGTGGACGCGCATCCCCCGAGCATAAGCATAGCAATGCTTATAAACACTGATGGAGTTCGAAATGCTTTCATCTTATTTCCTAATGATTACTTAGTATAGCATAGTGAAAGCGGTTTCCATCAAAATTTAATGCTTTATTAATGAAAAATTAATCGGATATATTAACCGATATTTTCAAACATCATTGCATTGTTTCTGAGTTATCGGCGGGTTATGAAGGTGCTTGCGATTAATCGATGGCGACCTCGATGTTTCTGACCGAATCGCGTTCAACCAAATGAGAGCGGATTTGAACAAGCGAACGCTTGCCTTTGATGGCGTCGACCATGGCCGAGAAGGCTTTGCGTGCCATGCTGTCCTTGTGCGGGCCGATCGAGGTCAAGCGCGGCATTAAATTGTCGCATAGCGTCGTATTGTCGAAGCTGACGACCGACACATCCTCGGGAACCCGTAACCCATTGACCGATAATGAGGTATAAAGCTTTTGAGCGGCCGAATCGCAGTGACAAATATACGCCGTCGGCAGATGATCCAGCGGCAAGGTCGGGATCGAGGGAACCCGCTCGATGTTTTGGCTAGTGTGCCATTGAGAATCAACCGGCAATCCGGCCTCGTTCATCGCTTTGATATATCCAAAGTAACGATCGGATATCGAGGTGGTCTTGCTGATGTCGCCGACGAAACCGATACGTTTATGGCCTTTTCCAATTAAATAATGGGTCAACATATAAGATGCCTGATAATTGTCGACGTAAATGAAATTGCATGAATATAGCGGCGAATAGATGTCGATGAAGATGGTCGGCATTTCGCTCTTTTCCATATATTTAAGTATTTGCGGGCTCAGTTCACAGGCGAAGAAGACCCCATCCGGCTTAAAAGCCGACATCACGCTTTTGACTTTCTCAACCGGTTGTTCCGGTTCGATGAACGCGACTTGAAGCATGCTGTTGACTTTGGCCAATTCACTGGTCAAGAAGTAGAAAATGGTCGAATAGTATTGCTCCGACGGAGTTAAGAAAAAGTCCTGATTGATGAAAAACAAGAACCTTTTTTTATTAATGCCTTGCTGGGAGGCCTTGCCGGCGTAGCCGACCGATTTGGCATAAGCCTTAATCTTGCGCCGCAAGGCTTCGCTGACGCCTTTTTGGTTGTTTAGGGCCTTGAATACGGCCACGGTGCTGACGTTCATTTTCTCGGCGATCGACTGTAGGGTGATTTTTGCCATCGGATCAAACCTCGGTGTGATATTAATATTAAATTAACTAAAAATAAAGTTAAAAATCAAGTTTAATTGTCAAAAATCATTATTTGAAAGGTCTCATTCCAATCAAGGCGGTATACCGCCTTATGCGCTTGTTAATTTTTTATGTCGCCGACATGATGACTAGGCCCATTTATTATTAATAGAGGTTTTAATCTCGCGCGAAGAGCTAAATTCATAGTTAGTTTTACCATTGTTCGAAAAGCGTTCGAAAAGACGAAATAACCTTGCTAAGAAAGCGCTTACGATTTATAATACTCACGGACTAAATGTTTACCTTTTATGACGAAAGAAGGTAAGTGTAAATTGAAGTTGTTTTGCCATCAGATCCAAATAGATTGATTAATCATGGAGGTTTTTCAAATTGTTTAAAAGTCAGTATTTGAACACGGTCTACGACAAGGTGGCGCACTCGTATGCCCATCAGCCCGAATTCCTGCAAGCGGTCGAAGAATTCTTCGGCTCCATGGAATTCATCGTTGAGCAAGATCCCCGGATCCAAGCTCTCGCAATCCTGGAACGCATGGTCGTTCCCGAACGTTCGATTTCCTTCCGTGTGGCTTGGGTCGACGATCATGGAAAAATCCAAGTCAACACCGGTTATCGCGTCCAATTCAACTCCGCCATCGGCCCATTCAAGGGCGGCATCCGCTTCGCTCCCAGCGTCAATGAATCGGTTATGAAATTTTTGGGGTTCGAACAAACATTCAAAAATAGTTTGACTGGATTGCCCATGGGCGGCGGCAAAGGCGGGTCTGATTTTGACTCGCGCGGCAAGTCCGACGGCGAAATCATGAGATTTTGCCAAGCCTTCATGACGGAACTATATCGGCATATCGGGCCGAATACCGACGTACCGGCCGGCGACCTTGGGGTCGGCGCCCGCGAAATCGGCTATATGTACGGCATGTATCATAAACTCCAAAACGAATCAACCGGCACTTTCACCGGAAAAGGGCTATCTTTCGGCGGGTCTTTAGGCCGTAAAGAAGCCACCGGTTACGGATTGTTATATTTCGTTCAGGAAATGCAAAAAGCCTTCCGCAAGGATACGCTTGAAGGCAAACGATTGATCATTTCCGGATCCGGGAAAGTCGGTAAACACGCGGCAGTCAAAGCCCATGAACTCGGCGCCAAAGTGGTGGCCATTTCCGACATCAACGGCTTTATTCACGATAAGAACGGGCTCGATGTCCCGCTGATCGACCTCTTGTCCGAAGAAAAGGGCGAATGCACGCTTGAATACAAGAAGCAGCATCCCGAAGTTGAATTCATACCGGATCCCAAAAAGATGTGGTTCACCCCATGCGACATCGCCTTGCCTTGCGCCACTCAAAATGAAATCTATCTCGAACACGCCGAAGCCCTCGTCAAGAACGGTTGCTATTTGATTGCCGAAGGTGCCAACATGCCGACGACGCTTGAAGCGACGCAATATTTGATTGGCAAGGGCATCTTATTCGCTCCTGGAAAGGCTGCCAATGCCGGCGGCGTCGCCGTGTCGGGACTTGAGATGAGCCAAAATGCCCAACACTTGTCCTGGACCGCCAAAGACGTCGACAACCGTTTGAAAGGCATCATGGAGGACATCTTCTGCAAATGTCATGAGACGGCCTCGAAATACGGGCAGCCCGAAAACCTCGTTTTGGGAGCCAACATCGCCGGATTCCTCAAAGTTTATGACGCGATGATGGCCCAGGGTGTCATTTAAGATGGCGTCTTCCGACCTCATCATCGCCCCCCACATCCTATTACCAAAAGCAGGCATTGACCTGCATAAGTTTGCCGTTATTGCCTGTGATCAATTCACCAGCCAGCCGGAGTATTGGAAGCAACTGGATCGCCTTGTCGGCGATGCCCCTTCGACGCTCCGGATGGTCTTTCCCGAAGCGTATTTAGCTCACGTGGATCAAGACCCATATATCCGCGCGATCAACATGACCATCGACCAATACTTAGCCGAAGGCATCCTTGAAGACATTGGGGCCGGTTTCGTGCTGGTGGAGCGGGTAACGGCTTCTGGGAAGCGACGGCTCGGTTTGATGCTGGCCATCGACCTCGACGCTTACTCATACGAACCGGGCAACTCCGCCCCGATCCGAGCGAGCGAAGCCACCATCGTCGAACGGATTCCCCCACGGCTCAAAATCCGCGAACACGCCGCCATCGAAATCCCGCATGTCCTCGTCTTGTTCGAAGACGAGAATCGAAGCGTCATCGAACCGATTGACAACCATCGAAGCCAGCTGCCCATGCTGTACGATTTCGAATTGAATCAAAATGGCGGCCATCTGCGCGGCTATTTCATCAAAAACACCGCGTCGGTTATCAAGGCCTTCAAGCAACTATTCGACCAACGCGAGCTTCAATTCATCGTGGGCGACGGCAATCACTCGCTGGCGACGGCCAAGGCCCATTGGGACAAGATCAAAACGACATTACCGGAACAAGAACGCGCCAAACACCCAGCCCGTTATTCATTGGTGGAAGCCACCAATATCTACGATGAAGGCATTGAGTTCGAACCGATCCATCGGCTGGTCATCAAGGCCGGTCGGGATTTCATCCCGGGCTTAAAGCAAGCCCTCTCGGGTAACCGCCAAGGCATGATCTATACCAAGAAGCTCGGTCAAGCGAACATCAGCCTTCCCGACAATTCGCCATTGGCGTACCAGCAGGTCCAATCCTATATCGATCAATACCTGAAGCTGCATCGCGACGCCGCGGTCGATTACATCCACGGGCTCGATGACTTGATCCATGTGGCCGACCTCCACGACGACGCGGTCGCCATCGCCATGCCGGCGCTAACCAAGACCGACGTTTTCGCCTATCTCGACGCCGGAGCCGTTTTGCCCCGCAAAGCCTTTTCGCTCGGGCACGCCCATGACAAACGCTATTATTTGGAAAGCAAATCCATAAAATAAAAAGGAGAACCAATATGAAACGCATTTACAACTTTTCTGCCGGTCCGGCCGTCCTGCCGGAAGAAGTGTTACGCCAAGCGGCCGAGGACATGCTCGACTACCAGGGTCATGGTCTGTCGGTCATGGAGATGTCCCATCGATCCAAGGTCTATCAATCGATCATCGACGCGGCCGAAGCCGATCTGCGCACCTTGCTGAAAGTGCCTGCCAATTACAAGATTTTATTCTTGCAAGGCGGCGGCACGACCCAATTCGCCATGGTCCCCATGAATTTGATGAAGAAGCGCGTCGCCGACTACATCCTCACCGGGCACTGGGCCAAGAAAGCTTATGAAGAAGCGAAAATATTCGGGGATGCCCGGATCATCGCCACGTCGGAGGACGACAGTTTCTCCTACATCCCGGATGTCACCAAACTAGAATTTTCGCCTGACGCCGATTATGTCTACATGTGCGACAACAACACCATTTTTGGCACCAAATACAAAGAATATCCAGACACCAAGGATAAAATTCTTGTCTCAGACGCTTCCTCCTCGTTCCTTTCCGAGCCCATCGACGTGTCGAAATTCGGCTTGATATTCGCCGGTGCCCAGAAAAACGTCGGACCGGCCGGCGTCACCATCGTCATCATTCGGGAAGACCTTTTGGAAATTCCACCCCTTCCGGGCACGCCTACTTTGATGAAATACAAGATTAACGCCGACAACGGATCGATGTACAACACCCCGCCGGCTTACGGCATCTATGTCTGCGGGCTCGTCTTCAAATGGTTGCTGAAATTCGGCGGCCTCGAAGCCATGAAAGCCCACAATGAGAAGAAAGCCGGTTTGATTTACGACTATCTTGACCACAACCGCCTATTCAAAGGCACGGTTCGTCCGGATTCACGCTCCTTGATGAACGTGTGCTTCCGCACCGGCGACGCCGCTTTGGACGAACTATTCTTGGCCGAAGCCAAAAAGGCCGGATTCGACAATTTGAAAGGCCATCGCTCCGTCGGTGGCATGCGGGCTTCGATTTATAATGCCATGCCGATCGAGGGCGTAGCCGCCTTGGTCGAGTTCATGAAAAAATTCGAAGCGGCCCATCGGTGAAACCCATGAAAATCATTTGCCTCAACAATATATCCAAAGTCGGGCTCAAAGCCTTGCCCACCAGTTATGAGTTGACCACCGACATCAAACAGGCCGACGCCGTGTTGGTCCGCAGCGCCAACATGCTGGAAACGACGCTTCCCGACCAAGTCAAAGCCGTCGCCAGAGCCGGAGCCGGCGTCAATAACATTCCCCTGGACGCCTACGCCAAAACCGGCGTCGTCGTCTTCAATACCCCGGGCGCCAACGCCAACGCCGTCAAAGAATTGACGGTGGCCGCCATGCTTCTATCGGCGCGCGACATTTATGGCGGCATGAAATGGATCGAAGCCAATAAAGCCGATCCTGACATCGCCAAAACGGTCGAAAAAGCCAAAGCCGCCTATGCCGGAACCGAGATTATGGGCAAAACGCTTGGCGTCATCGGCCTTGGGGCCGTCGGCGCTTCCATCGCCGGAGCCGGCGGAGCCTTGGGCATGAACGTGATTGGCTATGAAGCCGCGCCCGAAGGCGTTTCTCCCCAAAATCGCCACAAGCTTCCCCACAACATGATCATGGCCGCCACGGTTGAAGAAGTCTATGAAGAAGCCGATTTCATCAGCATCAACGTCCCCTTGCTGCCGGCGACCAAAGGGATGATCAACCGCGATGCCATCGCCCTGATGAAAGACGGGGTCATCATCATGAACTTGGCTCGCGACGCCATCGTCAACGACGACGCCATGAAAGAAGCCTTGTTGAGTCATAAGGTTCGTAAGTACGTCACCGATTTCCCGAACGCGGCCAGCGTCAACATGGACGGAGTCATTGCCATGCCGCACCTGGGCGCCTCGACCGAGGAAGCCGAAGACAACTGCGCTTTCATGGCCGCTAACCAGATTGTCGATTTTCTCGAGAATGGCAACATCACCAATTCGGTCAACTATCCAAACATCTGCAGCGGTCCCTTCCTCGAAGGGCATCGTCTCGTGATCTTGCACGAGAACCGCGAAGACCTCGGCAGCGACATCGTCAAAGCGGTGTCCGCCCGTCGAAAAGTGACCCAAGCGGTCAGTAAGACCCGCGGCGCTTACGGGGCCACCATCGTCGATTTCCAACATGACGAATCCATGGGCGAACATGGCCGTTGCATGGCCGAAGAAATCGCGGAAATGCCGGGCGTCATTCGCATCCGCGTGATAAAAAACCTATCTTGTTAATGGGCATCTAAATAAAAAAAGATCCGGGTTTTGCCCGGATTTTTTCATTTAATTATCACAAATCATTAATTTTTCTTGCGGACAGATACCAGTGAAAGGGCAAAGAAAATGATTGTGGTCGCCGTCAATATCAATAATTGAAGTAGCGGGGTAAACGTAAAATCGCCCAAGGTGAAAGATAAACCCATCGTCTCCTTGAACATGGTCACGATTTCTATGGGAGCGCCGCTGAAAGCCACCGCCATCGGCTCGGCCATGATGATGGAACGGAACAATGCCGCCGAATGGGAAACCGGGAATAGTTTAATGACCACTTGCATGGCTTCCGGGAAATTCCCGATCGGCATGTAGATGCCGGCCAAGAAGCCCATCAAGGTGCCGATGATGGTCGATAGGGTCGCAAAGGCCGTCTGCGATTTGACGAAATTGGCGATGAAGAAGAGCATGGCGCTATTGGCTAACGTCGATATCAAGATGAGCCCGATGGTCTGCAGGGTCGCCATCAATCCGAGGATGACGCCATTGCGAATGACTAGATACAAATCTAGGAAAACCAGGGCAATCAAAGACATGATTACCCCAATGGCGTAAGCCGAGATGACATAGCCGCCGACGAGCGACGACCGCTTCATCGGCGAAGCGTAGAAATCCTTATAGATCTTTTTGGCTTTGTCGTCGATCATGGTCCCGAACGCTCCGGTCGTGGTCGTGAAGGAAATGACCGCTAATATGCCGGCCATGAGCCAGGAATCGAGCAGGACTTGGCCGTTGGTGACCGTGTCGGGAACGGCGCCCATCCAAGCCCCGCCCAAGAAGAGGGCGTAGAGCAAAAAGATGATAATGACCGACAATAAGGAAAAGAAAATGGCCAAGCGATCGCGGAAGTAAACTTTGATGTTACGTAGGGCAAAATTGATCATTCGCGCATCTCCCGCCCGGTCACGGTAATGAAGGCGTCGTCAAGCGTGCCGTTCAACACTTCAAATCCCTTGATGAAGGGTTTAGCCACGTCCAACAAGGCCAAGGCGTCCATGGTCGTGTTCAGTTTGACCAAAATTTCTTGATGGCGGACCTCATAATCGACTTTTATTTTGTCAAGGGCGTTCCTAAGTTTGTTTATATCCTCAAAAACGAGACGCAAGGTGTCGTGGGCAAATTCCTTTTTTAAGTCCAAAGGCGTTCCCTTGGCGGCGATTTTGCCCTTGTCGATAATGACGACATAGTCGGCCTCGGCCGCTTCTTCCATATAATGGGTCGTTAAGAAGACCGACATGCCCGTTTCTTTCTGCATCTTGATAATCGTCTCCCAAACTTTCATTCGGGTCTGGGGATCAAGGCCGGTGGTCGGTTCGTCCAAAAACAATATTTTCGGGGTATGAATCAAAGCGCGGGCGATGTCGCTCCGCCGCCTTTGGCCTCCGGAAAGATGGCGGTATTGGCGGTTGACGAAATCGCCGACTCCGGTCGCGTCCACGACGCGCCGGAAGGCGAGGTCGAGCTCTTCTTTGGTCAATCCATAGAAGCGTCCCCGCGTTTTGATGTTTTCGGCCACGGTTAAAAACGAATCCAAAAACCCGTCTTGGAACACGACGCCGATCGATGACCGGATGGCATCGTCTTCATTCCCGAGCCGATGGCCGTTGACGAGCACTTCGCCATGATCGGGTTTCAACAAGGTGCAGATGATATCGATCGTCGTCGATTTCCCGGCTCCGTTCGGGCCTAAAAAGGCGAATAGCTGACCCTCTTCCATGAAGAAGGAGATGTCGTCGACGGCTTTGACGGCGCCATAGTTTTTCTTGAGGTTTTTGACTTCAAGGATTTTGTTCATGATTTGACGATGGTTCCGGCGCTCAAGCTAAAAGCTTGGATGGCTTTTTCAAGCGAACTGATGACGGCGGTTTTTCCGGGGTGGCTTTTGACGAAATTGACGCAGGCTTGGACTTTTGGATACATGCTGCCCTTGGCAAAATGCCCGGAATCCAGCATGGCTTCCAAGTCATGGACGTTGATTGACGTCAAAGTTACTTGTTCCGGCTTGCGGTAATTGATGTAAACGTGATCGACCGCGGTCAGAATCACGAGGAAATCGGCATCGATCAGTTCGGCCACTTTGGCGCTGGCGTAATCTTTGTCTATCACAGCGGCGATGCCCTCGAGAAGCCCATCTTTGTCGATGACCGGGATACCGCCCCCGCCGGCGCAGATGACGACATGGCCGTGCGCCAATAAGGTCTTGATCATGTCTTTCTCGACGACGTCGATCGGCAAGGGAGAAGCGACCACGCGACGGTAGCCGCGCCCGCTGTCTTCCTTCATGGTATAACCTTTGCTTGAAGCGATGGCTTCGCTTTCCTCTTTGGTGTAGAAAGCCCCGACCGGCTTGGTCGGATGCTGAAAATTCGGATCGGATGGGTCGACGGCCACTTGGGTGACGATCGTCGCCACTTTTTTATCGATGCCGGCGTGGTGAAGGGCGTTGAAGATGGCGTTTTGGATATGATAGCCGATGTAGCCCTGGCTCATGGCCCCGCATTCGGGCAGGGGCATGTCCGGCGTCGAAGGGGCTTCCGAGAAGGCCAAATTGATCATGCCGACTTGGGGACCGTTTCCGTGGACGATGACGACTTCGTGGCCTTGTTTAATCAATGATACGATCGGAAGGGCGACCTTTTTCAACAATTCGCGCTGCTCTTCGGCGTTGTTGCCTAAAGCGTTGCCTCCTAAAGAAATGACATAACGGCTCATGGTGATACCTCGATTTTCCATTATATCGATTAACCCCCAGCGACGCAATAAAACAAGGCATGGGCATTTGTGCGCGCCCCCGCTTGCGATTGGCAAATTGCTATTTGTATTGTTTTTTATGTTTATATATACTTTAAGTGTTAGCGAAATAATTATTAGCTCAAGCATCGCTCATCGTTAACCGATGTAACTACCGGTAATAATTCGCCAAATACCAATCATAGGAGCGTCCATGCCACAAGGAATCATCTTGGCGGCGGGTACAGCCAGCCGTGCGCATACCAACAAACTCCTACTTGAATTCAAGGGGCGTTTTCTTATTGGCCACGCCATCGACAGTCTGCGTCCGTTCGTCTCGCACGTCTATGTGGTGACCGGCCGCTACCACGACGAATTAACCGCGGCTTTGGCCGAGGAACCCGACGTGACGTTGATTTACAACCCCGATTACGAAGAAGGAATGTTCACCTCGGTCCTCAAAGGGGTATCCGCCGTCAATGAAGATTTCTTCCTCTTGCCGGGCGATTGCCCGTTCGTCCACAAGGAAACGTATCGCGCGTTGCTTAACGCCAAGGGATTGATTCGGGTTCCGACATACAAAGACCGTAGCGGGCACCCGATCTTCATCAGCCAAAGCCTCGTCGAGGCCTTATTGAAAGAACCCAAACATTCAAACCTGCGGGCGTTTCGGGACCGCTACCCCTATGAGCGGACGGCAACCCTTGACCCCCACATCCATGACGACGTCGACACGATCCAAGACTTCATTGAACTAACAAAACGATTGGGAAAGGAATAGACCGATGGAGATTACTAAATACTTCCGGGCCCCCACGCTGCAAGCCGCTTACGAAGAATTGGGTGCCGATCCGCAAAACGCCATTATCGGCGGCGGTTTATGGCTGAAGAAAATCGGAACGCCTATCCACACGTTGATCGATTTAATCGATCTTGGCTTGAATCGGATTGAAGAAACCCCGGAAACGATTGAAATCGGGGCATTGGTCTCGTTAAGAGAACTTGAGAAACACCCCGCCATCGCGCAGCTGGGCGGCGGATTTTTCAAATCGGCTTTGGGCGCGATCATGGGCGTCGCGTTGAGAAACCTAGCCACGATCGGGGGCAGCTTAGCCGGCAAATACCCATTCTCGGATATCATCACCCCGTTATTGACGTTAGAAACGACCATCACCCTTTATCCAACGCGTCAAATGACGCTTAGCGAATATTTAGCCGAAAAAGGCAAGCGCCGCGACATCATCACCCATCTAACGATCAAAAAGAACCAGGGCGTCGGATACTTCAAAAAAGTGTCGAACACCCAGTTGGATTTTTCGATTCTTAACGTAGCCATCCTGGCCGATCAAACCATCCAAATCGCGGTCGGGTCGCGGCCGGGCTTGGGGCAGCTCGCCTCCAAGGCTTCGGCGTACATTTCCTCAAAAGAACGACCGACCATAGAAGATATTGAAGCCACGGCCGAAATGGCTATCCTGGAACTCGGTTTCGCTTCGACGAATACCGGGAGCAGTGAGTATCGCCAGACGCTGGCCCGCGCCTACATCAAGCGCGGCTTGAAGGAGGTCTGCCGTCATGAAGGTTGAATTTGTCTTAAACGGCCGAATCCGTGATTTCGACGTTACCCCTGGAGAATTTTTGCTAGACACGCTTAGAAGCCACAGTATCCTTTCGGTCAAGAAAGGCTGCGACGAATCGACTTGCGGCGTGTGTACCGTTTTGATGGACGGTCATCCGGTCTTATCGTGCTCGCTATTGACGGTCCGGGCGGCCGGACATGCGATTACTACCGTCGAGGGCGTCCAAGACGAAGTGGCGAAAATCGCCGATTACTTCGGGCATGAAGGCGCCGATCAGTGCGGTTTTTGCAATTCCGGGTTGGCGCTGACGATTTTGGGCCTCATCAAGGAGTTCCCACATCCGACTGACGAGGAAATCAAACATTACATCGTCGGCAACCTGTGCCGCTGTTCCGGTTACCAATCCCAGTTTTTGGCCATCAAACGCTATGTGGAGGACCACCGATGAAAGTCGTCAACCAAAAGACCCCTTCCCTGGACGGAAAGGGCATCATGATGGGTCGGCCGGCCTTTACCGACGATTTGGCCGATCCCACCAGCCTTGTCGTCAAGATCCTGCGCAGTCCTCACGCTTTTGCCCGCATCACCGACATCGACGTTACCCAGGCCGAGGCGCTACCCGGCGTCGAACTGGTTTTGACGCATCAAAACGTTCCCCACGTATCGTTCACCCGAGCCGGGCAAGGATATCCGGAACCATCTCCCCACGATAAGTTCATTCTTGATGAATACGTCCGTTACGTCGGCGATGAAGTCGCCGCCGTGGCTGCCATCGACGAAGCGACGGCCGATCAAGCCTTGAAACTAATCAAAGTGACCTATGAGGTCCTCGAGCCGGTCCTCGACTATGAAACGGCCCGCGACCATCGGTCGATCATCCATCCGGAGACGGGCATCCATGAGATGTTCCCGATCGGCTTCGCCCCGGAACACAACGTGGCCGCTTCCTACGCCATGGCAGTCGGCGACGTCGAAAAAGAACTCCGCGAGAGCGAAGTCACCATCTCCCATACCTTTTATACCCAAGCCCAAGCCCATGTCATGATGGAACCCCATACGGCCAACGCCCGCTTGGATTATCATAATCGGCTGACCATTTATACCGCGACGCAAACCCCCTATCATGTCCGGCGCATCTTATCGCAGACGTTGGGGCTGGCCATGTCCCGTATCCGGATCATCAAACCGCGGGTCGGGGGCGGTTTTGGGGGCAAGCAAGCCCTCCACGGCGAAATGTTCGTCGCCTTAGTCACCTTACGCACCCATAAACCATCGAAGATCGTCTTCACGCGCCAGGAGGTTTTCGCCTCCTCATACACCCGCCACCCGATGCGCTTGACCATGCGTCTCGGCGCCACCAAGTCCGGAACGTTGACGGCCATCGATTGCCGGGTCTTGTCGGACACCGGCGCTTATGGCGAACACGCCTTGACGGTCTATATGGTCACCGGATCCAAGGTCTTGCCGCTTTATAACAAAGTCAAAGCCGTACGTTTCCACGGCGAAGTCGTTTATACCAACCACGTGTCAGCCGGGGCCTATCGGGGCTATGGGGCCATCCAAGGCAATTACGCCCTCGAATCGGCCATCGACATCATGGCCCATGAACTGGGTCTTGACCCCAGCGAATTTCGGGCCAAAAACATGATGAAAGAGGGCGAAACGAGTCCGATCTTCGCCATCATGGGCGAAGGCACCGAAGGCACGGCCATGAACATGGACACCTGCAAACTGGATTACTGCGTCCGGCGCGGCAAAGCATTGATCGACTGGGCCCATAAATACCCAGTGCGAAACATCTCCGAGCACAAGGTCCGTTCGTTAGGCATGGCCATCGCCATGCAAGGAAGCGGCATCCCCCTGATCGACATGGGGGCGGCTTCCATCAAGCTGAACGACGACGGCTTCTACAATCTGACCGTCGGGGCTACCGACATCGGCCAAGGCAGCGACACGGTGTTGGCCCAAATCGCCGCCGAAGAACTGCAAACCACCCTCGACAAAATCGTCGTCTATTCCTCGGATACCGATTTAACCCCGTTTGACGTCGGGGCTTACGCCTCAAGCACGACCTTCGTGTCCGGAAACGCCGTTTGGCGCGCGGCCCAGAACATGAAAAAGATGCTGCTCGAGGAAGCCGGCCATGTCCTTGGCGCGAAAGCCGAAGACGTGAATTTCGATGGCGAAAACTTTACCTGTGGCGATCAGCGCATCACCTTGTCGCAACTATCGAATCGCCTCTATTACAATCACGATCAAAAACAACTTCAAGCCACGAGCAGTTACGTCGGGCCGAAATCGCCGCCTCCGTTCATGGCCGGCTTCGTCGAAGTGGAAGTGGATACCGAAACCGGCGAGTTCGAAGTGCTGGAGTATGTCAGCGTGGTCGACTGCGGGACCCCGATCAATCCGATGCTGGCCCGCGGCCAAGTCGAAGGGGCCATCGTCCAAGGTTTGGGCATGGCCGGTTATGAAGAAGTGAAATACAGCCCGAAAGGGAAACTGTTGTCCGACAGTATGCTGACCTATAAGATTCCTACCAGTATGACGGTTAAAAAACTAACGACCGAATTTGCCCAGAGTTATGAAGAAAGCGGACCCTTTGGGGCCAAATCGGTCGGCGAGATCGGCATCGACACGCCTCCGGCGGCCTTGTCGAACGCCATTTATAACGCCGTTGGCGTCCGCATCGACCGACTGCCGATCACCCCTGAAAAAATCTACCGCGGGATGATGGAAAATAAAGGAAAGGTTACGAAGTGAATATGAAAAAGAATAACTGGTTGCGCAAGGTCTTGACAATGATTCTGTTTGGTGCGATTTGGGGCTTATTGGAAGCCACGGTCGGCTATTTGCTTCACTGGGCTCCGAGCATGGTTTCCGGCCTGGTCATGTTCCCGATTGGGGCAACCCTGATGATGTGGGGATTCCGAAGCACCGACGACCGGAAGGCGATTTTGGTCGCCGGGCTCATCGCCGCGGCCATCAAAGCCGTGAATTTCGCGATGCCGCTTCCCGGCAACAACATCATGAAAGTCCTCAACCCGATGATTTCGATCATGCTGCAAGCGGTGGTCGTGTATGGCTTCAGCTATGCCTTCGATCGCAAAGCCGCGCCCATGAAAGCCACCTTCATCCAATTGGGGACCATCGTGGCCGCCATCGTGGGTTGGCGCTTACTATTCTTGGCCAACCAAGCCGTCAATTACGCAATTACCGGCAATCTGGCCTTGCAAATCCAAAGCTTTGAAAACGCCCTGAGTTTCGTCTTCGCCAATGGGGCTTACGAATTATTGATTTTGGGTTTCTTCTATGGACTTTATCGGCTTGGCGGCTTCATCCAATCGAAAAAACCGATGCATGTTTCCAGTCCTGATTGGCTAATTTACGTCCTCTCGCCGCTGACTTTGGCCGGCGCCGTCATGGCGGTGGTGCTCCTTTAGGAGAATATGGCCGATCTTTACGAAAAAATCATTGAACTGAAACGGCGCGGCATCGATTTCGTCATCGTCACGGCGATTGATAAAAACGGTTCCGGGCCGGTCGACGTCGGCAAGAAGATGGTCGTCACCGAGGACAACCAAGGTTTTGGCACGGTCGGCGGCGGGGCACTCGAGTTCTACGCCCGAGAGAAATGCCGGGAGGTCATCAAATCCCGGCAGCATTTGACTGAACGCTATTTGCTTCAGGACGGGAAAGTGGTCCCCGATGTGACCACGCTGCCGATGGCTTGCGGCGGGTTTGTAACCTTATTTTATGAATTCGTCGGCCCGCGGCAAACCATTTACATTTTCGGGGCCGGCCACGTCGGAGCGGCCTTAGCCCATGTTTTGAAGCCCTTGGGTTTTTATTTAAACGTAATAGACGACCGCGCCGCGGTCATCGATTCATTCCAAGAGGCCGATGCCAAATACCAGCAGCCCTTCGTGGAATTCATTGAGAAAAACGGAATCAAAACCGGCAGTTACGTTGTCGTTTGCACCCCGTCGCACCAATACGATTACCATGTGTTGAACAAGATTCTTGAAAAGCAATGGCAGCCCAAATACCTGGGCATGCTCTGCTCGGTATCCAAAATCAAAACCTACTTGGACACGACTTACCAAACGTTCGGCAAAGACGTCGATTTGTCGCATTTCTACGCGCCGATCGGTTTGCATCTCGGCGGGAATTCCCCCGAGGACATCGCCATCTCGATCGCCTCAGAAATCTTGGCCGTGTTTCATGGCCTGAAAGGCCAACGCCACATGCGGGAGCAACTCGATGCTGCATATCGTTACTGGTGAGCGGGATGCGGGCAAGTCCCGCTTCCTCATGGCACATTATCACAGCCATCGTCAAGGGGACGGCGTCGTCGCCTTGAAGATCGTCGCCGACGGGAAAGTCATCGGCTATGACGCCTACTTCATCGGCCAAGACCGAACGGTCCCGCTGATGCGGCATCATGACGCCCTTCCGGATAACTTTCCCAAAACCCAGAACATCGGACCGTTCTATTACGATCCGACCACCTTCATGATCATGAATGCCTATATAATCGATTTGATTCAAAAGAAGATCAGCCCGATTTACATTGACGAGATCGGCCGTTTAGAAATGGCTGGCCAAGGTCTGGATCGGGCCATGCAATATGGTTTTCGTCCCGAAGGAGACGTTTACATGGTAATCCGTGACGAATTTTTGCATCGCGTGATCAACCATTATCGCCTGCAACCGGTTGAAATCATCGACGTGGGAGCGCGCCACTATGTATGATCTAGCCATCATCAACGGAAAATGCTTCATCAACGGGACATGGACCGACGATTTCATTTACGTCAAAGACGGAAAAATCGCCCATATCGGAAAAGACGAACTCAAAGCCAAGGAAACCTTTGACGCACGGGGACTAGAAGTCCTTCCCGGTTTGATTGATCCGCATGTCCATTTCGAGTTGGATCTCGGTTCGATCGTTTCCCGGGACGATTTCGAGCACGGAAGCGTCGCCGCGCTGCATGGGGGGGTGACCACCATCGTCGACTTTTTGGAGCCGACCGCCAACGCGGCCGCTTTGGAACGGTCGTTTAACATTAGGATGGAACAGGCTAAGAAATGCCACGTTGACTACCATTTCCATGCCACCATCAAACAACCCGACGGCGATCTCGAAGCCTACGTCAAAACGATGCTGCGCCTCGGCATGAAAACCTTGAAGCTCTTTACGACTTATTCGGATTCGGGCCGGCGCACCGACGATGAGACGATCATCGCGTTGCTGAAACTATCCAAGCGTTACCGTTTCCTGATCATGGCCCATATCGAAAACGACGCCATGATCAAGCTTGATCCCGACTATTCTTATCGCGATTTGCCCAAGAGCCGCCCAAGTGAAAGCGAACTGACCGAAGCCGTCAAATTGGCCGGTTTCGTTCAAACCTACGGGGGATACCTTTACATGGTTCATCTCAGCAGCGGCCGCACCCTCGAAAGATTGAAGGACGAATTTCCCGACTTGATCAACCGTCATTTTTTCATCGAAAGCTGCCCGCAGTACTTTTTGTTCAATAACCAAGTTTTAAATCGCCCCGATGGTTACCTTTATACCTGCGCCCCGCCCATTCGTTCTGCTCAAGAACAAGACCTTCTCATTCAAAACAAGCGATACGTCGACACGATGGCTACCGACCATTGCGCCTTCAACCGAGCCGACAAGGTTCGCGAACGGCTGCTTGGCTTGCCGTTAGGTTTGGGCGGAATCGAATTTTCTTTCGTCACGATGCGAAAAATCTATGACGATGATTTGATTGCGCGGATGAGCATCCGCGTCGCCGATTTGATGGGCCTTGATCATAAGGGGCGCCTTTCCATTGGACAGGACGCCGACATCAGTTTCTTCAACCCAACACCCCAAATCGCCCAAGGACATCACGGCCGGGCCGATTATTGTGTATACGAAGGACAATCGATCGCCGGCACCTTTGTGCGCGTGCTTTTGCGCGGCCGCTGGGCTTTGATTGACGGCCGGGTCACCGATACCCACGGAGAACCGCTTCAAGGAGGAACCATCATATGCGCCAAGCCTTGATCAACGTGCAAATCTATGATTTGGAAACCTATATTCCAAACGGATACGTGATTTTCGAAGAAAAAATCGTCTCCGTCGGTTCCATGGACGAATTCCAAGATGGCGATTATACCGTCATCGACGGCCATAACCGCTTGGTGATGCCCGGACTCGTGTGCGGCCATACCCATATCTATTCGGCGTTTGCCCGCGGGTTGAGCGTACCGTTCAACCCCAAGAATTTCCAAGATATACTCGATCAACTATGGTGGAAACTCGATCGGCATCTCGATAACGAAGCCAGTTATTATAGCGGCCTCGTGGCCGGGAGCGAATTTCTACAGGGCGGGGTCACTTCGATCATTGACCATCACGCCAGCGGCAAAGAGATCGCCGGTTCGCTTGATAGTCTCCTTCGGGCAATTCAAGAAATCGGCTTGCGAGGCGCCTTTGCCTTTGAAGTCAGCGACCGCTTTCCGGTAGCTGCCGCCATTGACGAAAACCGTTCCTTCATCGACGCCCATCGCCACGATAGCGCCCGCGGCTTATTCGGCTTACATGCTTCCATGAGTCTGTCCGATCGGACTTTGGCCTTGGTCAAGAAAAAGGTCGGCCATGATCCGATCCATGTCCACGTGGGTGAAAGCGAACTCGATCAAATCGATTGCCAAAAACGATACGGCCAACGCGTCGTCGAACGATTGGATTCGTTCGGGCTCATCAATCCCGACAGTTTGTTGGTCCACGCCATTCACGTCGACGAACATGAGCTTGATTTGATCAAAAGCCGGAAAGCCGCCATCGCCGTCAACGTCAGTTCCAATCTCAACAACGGGGTCGGCCTGCCCGACGTGTTGAAAATGATCGATAAAGGCATACCGGTCATTTTGGGAAACGATGGGATGACATACGGCATGGCCGATGAATACGTGACGGTCAACTTAGCCATGCATCACCGCTATGGCGGACATGGCAAATTCACCATGGGGCACTTGGCGCGGATGATTGACGACACCTATCGATATGCCAGCCGCTTATTCGAGGTCAAATTGGGACGCGTCAAGCCGGGTTATGAAGCCGATCTCGTCGTGGTTCCGTATGTTGCCCCGACACCGATGACTTTGGAAAACGCCTTCGGCCATTTATTGTTTGGGCTCTTTGATCATTTCAACCCCCAAGACGTGTTCGTGGCCGGTCGCCTGCGACTCCACGATTATCAGTTAGTCGATCGGCAGTTAGACAGTCAATTTGCCCAAGCCCGGAAAGTTGCCGCTCGGGTCTGGAACGAGATAAAAAGCGAGGATAGATAATGGATTTAAAAACAAAATTCGACGGATTGACGCTTGTTAACCCCTTAATGCCGGCGGCTGGACCGCTGGTAGGCGACGCCGAAAAGATGCTTTTCATGAAGGAATCCGGTTGCGGGGCCGTCGTCTCGAAGACGATTTCGACCCGCGATGCCCACATCCCGAAACCATGCATCTACGGCGACCGCGAATACGTCATGAACAGCGAACTTTGGAGCGAATATCCCAAAGAAATGTGGATTGAACACTTCTTGCCGGAATTCAAGGCCAAGAATGACGGCCGCCCGCTGATCGTCAGCGTCGGCTATACCAAAGATGACATGGAAGTGCTGATTCCCTTGTTGGATCGGTTTGCCGACGCCTTTGAAGTGTCGACCCATTACGTGGGAACCGATCTCAGCGTCGTGGCGGAAACCGTGGCCACGATTCGCCGCCATACCCAAAAACCCATCTACATGAAAATCAGTCCCCATATTCCCCACCCCGAATTATTCGCCAAGACGATTAAAGAAAACGGGGCCAACGGCGTCGTCGCCATCAATTCGCTTGGACCCACCATGAAGATCGATATCGCGTCGCGGTCGGTCAAATACGCTAACGACAAAGGATTCGTGTGGACTAGCGGGCCGGTTATCAAGCACTTGGCCTTGGCCACCGTTTACACCATCAAGACGGCCGAACCGACGTTGACGGTCATCGGCGTCGGTGGGATTGCGAGCGCCGAAGACGTCATCGAATTCCTATTGGCCGGCGCCTCCGCCGTCCAGATGCTTTCGGCCGCTTTGCTCCGAGGAAAGCAGTTATACGCCAAAATAATCGCCGATTTGCCGGTTGTTTTGGAAAAATACGGGTTCAAATCGATTCAAGACGTGATCGAAACCCAACTGCATAATCCGGTCAAATATGAAGCCGAATTGCCGCGATTGATTCCAGAGAAATGCACCAAGTGCCTTTTGTGCGTGAAGGTGTGCCCCTATTTTGCCATCGAGATGAAAGATCAAATTACCTTTGACCCGACGAAATGCTTCCGGTGCGGCCTGTGCGTGAGCAAGTGCCCGACCAAAGCCATCGCCATGGATTGAGGAGGACGGCTCGTGTTCGATCCCAAGAAATCCAGTCGCAAAGTCGACCATGACGAAAAATGCGCCGGCACGGCCCAATACGTGTCCGACATCCGCATGGACGGGATGAATTATGCCCGGACCCTTCGTTCTTCCGTCACCCATGCGAAAATTAAAGCGATTCGGATACCCGATTTACCCTCGGGTTACGCCATCGTCGACCACCGCGATATCTTGTCCGAAAACTACGTCAAGATGATTTTCGCCGATTGGCCGGTGTTCGCCAAAGACGTGGTCAACTACATCGGAGAACCAATCCTGTTGGTCGTCGGCCCGGACCCGCGCGAAGTCGCCCGAATCATGGCCTTGATTCAAGTTGAATATGAGGAATTGCCATCCCAATTCAAATTGACCGACAGCCGGATAGCGCGTCATTTCAAAAAAGGAAATCTCGACCAAGCGTTCAAAGACGCCCAGCATTTGTTTGAGGAAACGTTTGAAACGGGATACCAGGAACAGGCCTACATCGAACCGCAAGGCATGCTCGCTTATCCCGAAGGACCGAATAAAATCACCTTAATCGGCTCGATTCAGTGTCCTTATTATGTGAAAAATGCCGTTTTGACTTGCCTTGGATATCAAGACGAGCAAGTGCGGGTCATTCAACCCGCCATCGGCGGCGCCTTTGGCGGCAAGGAGGAATTTCCTTCGACCATCGCCTGCCAATTAGCCACAGCGGTGGCCAAACTCCAAGTCCCCATCAAGATGATATTCGAACGGGAAGAGGACATGCTGGTGACCACCAAGCGCCATCCTTCCCTCATTAAACTCAAAGCCGGTCTCGACGCTACGGGCCGCGTGCTGGGAATCCAGGCTCACGTCAGCCTCGATGCCGGGGCTTATATCGGTTTAAGCGGCGTCGTTTTGGCCCGAGCCATGATTGCCGTCACCGGGGCCTACACCATTCCAAACCTAGACGTCAGCGGCGACGTATACGTGACCAACACGGTACCGACCGGGGCATTCCGCGGGTTTGGGGCTCCGCAGATGATGTTTTCGATTGAAATGTTCATGAGTCATTTGGCTCGGCAGATGCACCAAGACGAATCCGCTTTCCGCGAACGCCATTTGGCCCGACAAGGCGATTTAACCTCCACCAGCGGCCAATTCCGCGATCCGATCATTATGAGGGACATGATCAAAAGAGCCAAAGCGATTTCTGATTATGACCGAAAACGGAAAACCTACGATCAAGCGGCATACCGCGGCATCGGCATGAGTTGGTTCCTGCACGGATGCGGTTTTACCGGCAGCGGCGAAAGCACCCACATCAAAGCCAAAGTGCGGCTTCAAAAAGACGCGTCCGACCTTGTTCACGTGCGGGTAGCCGCGGTCGACATGGGCCAGGGCGCCAAGACGAGTTTAGGCCATGTCGTGGCCAAGACCCTCGGCTTGCCCGATTCCCGCGTCGTCTTTGAAATGCCCGACACCGATTTCGCGCCCGACTCAGGACCGACGGTCGCCTCGCGGACGATGATGATCGTCGGCGGGCTTTTAGCCAGGGCGGCATTAAAACTGAAAGACCAATGGCAATCCGGACAAGCCCAGGAAGTGTTTGAAAACTACGTGCCGCCCGCCTATATCCAATGGGACGAAGACGCCATGATCGGGGATGCTTATCCCGCCTACTCATGGGGCGTCAATATCGTCGAAGTCAGCGTTTCTCCGGTTACCTACCAAGTCAAGCTCGAAGGAATCTGGAGCGTTTATGACGTCGGCAAAGCCATTGACGAACGAATCGTAATCGGGCAAGCCGACGGCGGCATCACCCAAGGCGTCGCCTATGGTTACCTCGAGGTGATGAAGCACGAGCGGGGACGCCTCAAGCAAAAGAATCTCACCGATTACATCATTCCGACCTCGATGGACGTACCGGCGATGGAAACGGTCATTTTCGAAAATCCGTTCGCTTACGGACCCGACGGGGCCAAAGGCGTCGGCGAATTGACCTTGGTCGGGGGTGCCCCGGCCGTGGCGTTGGCCATCGAACAGGCGATTAAACACCCCGTCAATCGCATCCCGGCTACCCCCGAATACATGATGGAGTTGAAAAAACATGACTGATATTACCTTTAAATTGAATGGCAAACCAATGACGATTGCCCTGGATCCGAGCCTGCGCTTGCTGGACGTCCTTCGCGAACACCTGCATTTGACCGGAACCAAAGAAGGTTGCGGCGAAGGCGAATGCGGCGCCTGTTCGGTTTTGCTGAACGGCCGGGTGGTCAATAGCTGCTGTTTGCCACTAGCCAACGTCAACGGCCAGGAAGTGGTCACCATCGAAGGATTTAGCCAGACGGAACGTTACCAAGTCCTCAAGGAAGCCTTTCATGACGAGGGCGGGTCACAATGCGGGATGTGCACCCCCGGGATGATCATGGCCGCCGAGAGCCTTTTATCGCAAAATCCGCATCCCAGCGAAACCGAAATACGCATTGGCTTATCGGGCAATTTGTGCCGATGCACCGGTTACAACATGATTGTCAAAGCAGTCCAACAGGCGGCTAAGAAAGGAACCGGTTTATGGTAAAGCACCTCATTCCCGATAGCTTGGCCCAAGCCTTGGACTGGCTCGATTCCGGCACCTTCAAAGTCATGGCCGGAGGCACCGATTTGATGGTTCAGAAGCGCAGCGGGGCCGGACTGGCGCCCAAATTCGCATCGGATATGATCTACGTGGCCAACCTGGCCGAATTGAAACGCATCTATGAAGACGAAGATGGGCTCCATATCGGCGCAACCGCCACGCTTGAGGATATTCTCGTCAACGAAAAGACGCCGGCCGTTTTGAAAACGATCATCGGTCAAATCGCCGCTCCCGGGATTCGCCACATGGGCACCTTGGCCGGAAACATCGCCAATGCTTCCCCAGCCGGCGATACGTTGGTCGGCTTATACGTACTTGACGCCTCAATCAAACTTCAGCGGAAAGGCGCCCAGCGCTTTGTCCCGATCCAGCAATTCATCGTCGGGGTGCGCAAGACCATCGGCGAGCCCCAAGAAATGATCACCGAAATCATCATCCCCAAACATGACTTCGATTATGTCTATTATCAAAAAGTCGGAGGCCGACAAGCCGACGCCATTTCCAAAATATCGTTTTTGGGTGTAGCCAAAATCGACCAGCGTCACCTCGTCGATTTCCGGGTGGCATTTGGAGCCGTAGCCCCCACGGTCGTTCGG
>CAZBUP010000011.1:0-15698 GCA_964495145.1 uncultured Staphylococcaceae bacterium
TCCTCATCGACGGCGACTTTCCATTGCACGTCTTTGTAGAGGCCGGAGCCGACGTTATGGATATCGACGTCAGTCACCAATAGGATTTCTTGTTCGATCATGGCATCGGCGTTGGTGGGAATGGTCGGCCGATTCAAAATCGATTTGCGGAAGAACTTGAAACTGAGCCCCAGCAGGATGGCGCTGACGCCGACGAAGACGAGGGCTTGTACCAAAAGCGGGACGTTGAGCAGCGCGAGGATAAAGGAAACGAGGGCCCCGCCGCAAAACCAAATGCTGACAAGCTGCGGTTCCGCCAATTCGATAATCAGCGCCAAAAGAAAGACGCCGGCCCAAAAATAGATGCCGATTTGCGGATCGGACAATAATCCGGACAGAATCATGATCATCACTCCTTCAGTCGTGAATCGCACGACTATTACTTATTATACAATTATTCGCGCGCATGAATGAATACCTAATTTCGGACCAGTTTCCATCTTGTACATATTGCACAATCAAGATGCTATAATTTCACCATGAACACCAGCCAATTCTATGACTTTGTCCTGAAAATCCATGGCATCGCCAAAATCGGGATGGTCTATTCCAAAGATCCCTACGCCATTGCCAATTACGAGGAAATCAACCAATTAAGCCGCGACATGCTCGAACAATTCATGAACGTCAAATTCGAGCGGCCGAGTTATTTCTCCCGCGAAGTCTATCCGACGCCCAACGTCAGCGTCCGCACGATTGTCTTTGACGGACAGAACCGCGTCCTCTTGGTCAAAGAAGCCAAAGACGGCCTCTTTTCACTCCCGGGCGGATGGTGCGACCTCTACGAAAGCCCAGCCGAAGCCGCCCGCAAGGAATGCCTTCAGGAAGCCGGGGCTCAAGTCAATGTCACGCGCCTGGTCGGCTTGTTGAACCGCACCCCTGAAAAAGGTCCCTCGGGCATTCCCGAATACGTGGCCGTGTTCTTGGGCACTTTAGTCGGTCCGCTTGGCCAGATCGATTTTGAGACGACCGAAGCCGGTTTTTTCCCAATCGAACACCTGCCGCCACTATCCCATAAAGTTGCCGCCCACGTAGTGTATCGGATGATTGAAGCCGCTCGCAGCGGAGAAGTCATCTTTGACTAGGAGGAGCCCATGAAACGAATCTGGTGGAAAGAAGCCATCGGCTATGAGATTTATCCCCGCACCTTTTACGATAGTAACGGCGATGGCATCGGGGATTTGCCGGGCATCATCGCCAAGCTTGATTATTTGCGTGACCTTGGCGTCACCCTGTTGTGGATTTGTCCGTTTTTCAAGTCGCCGATGGACGATTACGGCTATGACGTCTCCGATTTCATGACCGTGGATCCGATTTTCGGAAGCAACGACGATTTTAAGCAATTGCTCAAAGAAGCCCACGCCCGCGACATGAAGGTCATCATCGACTTCGTGTTGAACCATACGAGCGACGAGCATCGCTGGTTTTTGGAAGCCAGACGGAACCGCTACGCCAAAGAACGCCAATACTACATTTGGAAGGACCCGAAATACGACGAATACGGTAGCATGATTCCCCCCAACAACTGGGGTGGGTTTTTCTCCGAATCGGCATGGTCCTTCGATGAAAGCGCCAAACAATACTACATGCATATCTTTTCGAAGAAAATGCCGGATTTGAATTGGGAAAACCGTGGACTCCGGGATGAAATCTATGCCATCGCCCGCCACTGGCTTGACCAAGGCGTCGATGGTTTCCGCCTGGACGCCATCGCCCACTTGGCCAAGGAAACCGGCTTCAAGGATTCCACCCAAAAAGCCAATCTCGAAGGGTTTACCCTCGATTTTGGGAAGTTTTCCTCGATTCCGCGCCTTTTTGACTACCTGCGCGAATTCAAAGAAGAAGTATTGATGAAGTACCCGCGCATCATGACCATTGGCGAAGTCGGGGGCATGGCTTCGACCGCCGACGCCCTCAAATACAGCAACACCCGCGACGGATCCTTAAACATGGTGTTCAATTTCGACACCTGTTGGGAAAACGGCGCATACGGCAGTGACGAAAAACTCGACTACCAAATCACCACCAACGTTTTGAACCTGAAGCGACTGTTCAAAAAATGGTACGACGATTGTTCGGGGAAAGCCTGGCTCCCGCTTTATTGGGGCAACCACGACCATCCCCGGGTCGTATCCCAATACGGGAGCGTCCGCTACCGGAATGAATCGGCCAAGATGCTGGCGACCACGCTTTTGTTCATGTACGGAACGCCGTTTCTCTATAACGGCGAGGAAATCGGCATGAGCAACGTCGACTATACGCGGATTACCGATTTCAAAGACGTGTCGGCCTTGAATTATGCCCGCAAGGCCAGCAACCGTTTATCCGAAGAACAGATATTGCGGTTCCTAAAAAGGACTTCGCGCGTCAACGCCCGGACCCCGATGCAATGGACCGCGGGACTCCAAGCCGGCTTCTCGAGCGCGACTCCCGACCAAAAGGTCAACAGCAACTACGTGACCGTCAACGTCGCCGGAGAACTGGAAGATCCCGACTCGATTCTCAATTTTTATAAAAAAGCCATTGCCATCCGGAAAGACCCCATCGTCCTAGACGCCGTCCTTGACGGCCCCTTCGAATTGATCGAGCCCGATCATCCCGACGTGTTCGCCTACATCCATCGGTCCGTTAAGCCGCTACTGGTCATCAGCAACTTTCGTTCTTATGAGGTGGCCTTCCGCTTGAGCCATCGGATTCGCAAGATTTTACTTCACAACTACCCAACCATGGAAAAGCGCGGCTTGATGCTGCAGCTCCGGCCGTTTGAAAGCTACTTGTTGGAGTTGGAACCGCCGTCAGCCTTGGGCCATGAATAAATACTTTCTTTTCAAATCGGAACAGCCAATCCCTAGCGATTCCTTCAAAGAATTGATCGCGGCCACTTATCGAGACCGTTGGTCGCTGGTCTTTCGGGACCGCCATCGGGGTTATATCTTGTCCGACGGCGCCTTTTATGATGCCTTGACGGTATTGCTGCCGTTATTCAACACCGATTTAGGATTGTCGATCACCGTGGTCGTGTCCCATGTACTCGACGATTTGTCGCAACAAGTTTTGGAGGCTGCCCACCGCTATTATCGGCAAAGCTGCCGCCATCTGGGCGAAGTCGTCCTCGACCGCTTGGCCAGCGGCGACCGCCGCATGCTCGAGGGCGTCCGCCATCAATTCGAGGGAGTGCCCCGGGAACTCCTCTTGACGGCGACGGCTTTCATTGAATCGGGTCTCAATGCCACCCGGGCTTCCAAAAAACTCTACATCCATCGCAATACCTTCAACTACCGGTTGCAAAAATTCATCGAATGGACCAGCCTCGACATTCGCGATTATCATCACGCGTTTTATTTTCGGTTGAGCCAAATCAATCTTTAGACATTAAATTTGTGCACGTTGAACAAATCAACTGTATTTGGTTGTGATATATTGTTCGTAGTGAGGTAATTTTATGGCAGATGTCATTTTAAAAGGCATTAACAAGATTTATGACAACAACGTGCAAGCCGTCTTCGATTTCAACCTTGAAATCAAGGACAAGGAATTCGTCGTCTTCGTCGGACCGTCCGGTTGTGGCAAATCAACCACCCTGCGCATGATCGCCGGCTTGGAAGACATCACCTCGGGCGAACTATTCATCGACGGGAAACTGATGAACGACGTCACCCCGAAAGACCGCGATATCGCCATGGTGTTCCAAAGCTATGCTTTGTACCCGCACATGTCGGTTTATGACAACATGGCGTTTGGGCTCAAGATCCGCCACTTGCCGAAAAAGGAAATCGACGAGCGCGTCCATGAAGCGGCGCGCATCCTCGAAATCGAGCAATTCCTCGATCGGAAACCGAAAGCCCTGTCGGGCGGGCAACGCCAACGGGTCGCCCTCGGCCGAGCCATCGTCCGCCACGCCAAAGTGTTCTTGATGGACGAACCGCTTTCCAACCTCGATGCCAAGCTCCGGGTTCAGATGCGGGCCGAAATCATCCGGCTCCACGAACGGCTTGACGCGACCACCATCTACGTCACTCATGACCAGACCGAAGCCATGACCATGGCCACCCGCATCGTGGTCATGAAAGCCGGCTATATTCAACAAATCGGCGCTCCAATCGACATTTATCACAATCCGGCCAACTTGTTCGTGGCCTCGTTCATCGGGGCTCCGGCCATGAATTTGATGGATGGCGTCTACAGCAAGGGCACCATTTCGCTCGACGCGGCCACCAAGGTCAAACTACCGGAAAAATTCCATCAGGCTTTGAAAAACTATGAAGGCAAGACCGTCGTCTTCGGCATTCGTCCAGAGGACGTGCGCGGCGACGATGCCGATTTGGCCACTAAGTTTGCCGAAGCCGGCTACGACGTCGAAATCAAAGTGGCGGAATTGCTCGGGCATGAATACGTCCTCCATTCGGATTTAGCCGGAAGCAACATCATCAGCAAAGTCCAAGCCATCAAACCCCATTACATCGGCGACAAACTGAAGATTTTCTTTGATCTCGACAAAGCCCACGTCTTTGACAAAGACACGACCAACGTCATCATCTAATTGAAATTAGCTAGGAAAAGGCCACCTTCGGGTGGCTTTTTTTGTTGGCCAAGGCCTCAAACAAATGTGAAAGGGGTTCCAATTTCATATTTACATAAATAACAAATAACTTATAATATTTGTAGTAAACAAGAGTTCGTTCGAGTTTGCCAGTGTAGACTTTGTTTTTTGAAAAGTTGTTGTCGTGGCAACCTCACGAAATGGAAAGGAGCAAACGAATTTCATGTTGAAAAAGTTCTCTTACGTGGCCGCTGCCGGCATTATGCTGGCCGCTTTGGCGGGATGCGGTCCCAAAACCGAGGTTACCTTAAAGGTATGGCAACCTCAAATGGAGCAAGAATTGCTCGCCGGCATGGCGGAAGATTTCCAAGCCCTGCATCCGGAATGGGTCATCACCTTTGATTTTGGCGTTGTCGAAGAACCCGATCTCAAAACGACTCTGACCGTCGATGTTGAAGCCGGTGCCGACGTCTTTGCTTTCCCGGATGACCAACTGGTCGATCTCATTAACGCCGGGGCCTTGGCCGAAGTCCAACAATACAAATCGGTCGTTGAAGCCCGCGACGTCGAATGGGCCGTCGATGCGGCCACCAAAGCCGGCAAGCTCTACGCTTACCCGGAAACCGCTGACAATGGCTATTTCCTCTATTACGATGCCAGCAAACTGTCCGCCACCGACGTCTTGACGATGGATGCCATCCTCGACAAGGCCGATGACTTGGATAAGAGCATCCTGTTTGATCCGGCCGGCGGATGGCAATCCGCGGCTTGGTTCTTAAACACCGGTTCCATCACCTATGATGGCACCACCCAAACCTGCTCTTGGAACAACGCGGCCGGTTTGACCGCCGCCGAAGGCATGTGGGAAGCTTATGGCCGTGAGAGAATCCTCTCCAGCGGCGATCACGCCAACCTCTACGCCGATGGCAGCATCATCGCCTCGGTGACCGGCACTTGGAATGCCACCGCGATTTCCGCCGTCCTCGGCGACAACTACGCGGCGACCAAGCTTCCGACCTTCACCAATGGTGACAACGTGCAACAACAACTCGGTTCCTTCGTCGGTGCCAAACTTGTCGGCGTCAACGCTTATAGCGATTGCCTCGAACAAGCCCACGCTTTTGCCGAATTCATCACCAACGAAACCAACCAACTCGAACGGGCTTTGGTCCGTGGTCTTGGACCTTCGAACCTCAACGCCGGCGCCTCCGAAGAATTAGCTTCGAACGTCGCTCTGTCCGGTTTGGCGGCTCAAGCCCCCTATGGCGTCCTGCAATCAACCGCCGTCGGTAGTTCCTTCTGGGATCCGATGGGTGCCTTCACCAACGCCGTTAGAGATCAAGACTTAGGTGAATTTGAAGATATGCAAGCGATGTTAGACGCGCTGGTGGCTCAGATTACCGCTACCGCTTAACACCCGATCCGATTACTAAAACACATACCGGGCAAAGCAATTTGCCCGGTATGCTTAAAGGAGCCAAGGCATGAATAAAGAAGCGACGCGCTTGCCGCTGTGGAAATGGTTGGCAATCGGCACATACGATTTTTTGAAGAAAATCGTCCTGTACATCCTTGATTTCATTTGGACGATCATCAAAGCTTTTCTAAATATTTTTGTGGGGCTTTATAAAGGTGTCGTATACATCGGCAAAGCTATTTATAAGGGCTGCAAATCGTATATCCAAATATTCATCAAAGGCAACTGGAAAACCCGATTATCCTTTTTAATGATGGGGTCGGGCAGCCTTTTCAACCATCAAGTCATCAAAGGCTTAATTTATCTCGGCTTGCAAGTCGGCTTCGTCTTGATGATGGTCTTCTTCGGTTGGAATTACCTTTACCAAATCGGAACCTTGGGAACCGACGTGCCCGTTCCCGGCTATTATGATTCGGAACTCGGCGTGTACGTGCCGGCCGTGCGCGGCGACAACTCAATGCTGATCTTGCTTTTCTCAGTCATGGTCATCATGTTGATCATCGCCTTCTTGATTTTCTACGGCAAAAACGTTCGTCTGGCTTATCAAAACCAACGATTGGTGGCTGAAGGAAAGAAACCTTCGACCATGAAGGAAGATATCCATGAGCTGCTCGACAACAAATTCCACATCACGGTGTTGTCGATCCCGACCTTGACGGCATTTGCTTTCACGATTCTGCCTTTGATCTTCATGGTGCTGATCGCCTTCACGAACTTTGACCGAAGCCATCAGCCGCCCGGATCCCTGTTTACCTGGGTCGGACTTGACAACTTCATCAATATGTTCAACGGGAGCAACGCTTTCTATAGCAATCTTCCGAAAACCCTGTTTGAAATTTTGAAATGGTCCTTGATTTGGGCCGTCTTCGCCACCTTCTTAAACTATATCTTCGGCATGGTCCTCGCTTTGATGATCAATAAAAAAGGCATCCATTTGAAGAAGATGTGGCGGACGATCTTCGTCATCACCATCGCCGTCCCGCAATTCATCAGTCTCTTGGTCGTCGCCCGCATTCTCGACGACGCCGGCCCGATCGTCGCCCTTTTGAAAGATCTCGGCTGGGTCAAGAATAACTTTACCTTCTTCGGCAATGGGACGAGCGCCCGCATCACCGTCATCGTCGTTAACCTGTGGGTCGGCGTTCCCTACACGATGCTGATCACTTCCGGCATCTTGATGAACATCCCGGCCGACCTATACGAGAGCGCGACCATCGATGGGGCCGGACCGCTGACCAAATTCTTCAAGATCACTCTCCCCTACATGCTGTTTGTCACCGGACCCTACTTGGTAACGGCCTTCATCGGCAACATCAATAACTTCAACGTCATTTACTTCCTGACCGGCGGCGGACCCAGTTCCTTGAATTTGTTCCGCGCCGGGGAAACCGATTTGTTGGTCACCTGGCTCTTTAAGTTGACCGTCAACGAATCCGATTATAAGATGGCCTCCACCTTGGGCATCTTGATTTTCGCCATCAGCAGCTTCATCTCGCTGGTGATGTTCTCTAAGACAAGCGCCATGCAGAAGGAGGATCAATTCCAATGATTAAGAGTCGCAAATGGGCTGAAATCGTCAGCAACACGATCATCTATACGATATTGACCCTCATGAGCATCATTTGGCTCGTCCCGATTTTCTGGTTGGTGCTCCAATCGTTCAAACTGAACGACATTGGCGGCAGCAGCGGCCTCTCGACCAGCTTCTTCCCGGCCACCTACACCTTCAACAATTATGTGAACCTGTTCGTGTTCAACGCCGCCGACCAAGTCAAATTCCCCTTGTGGTTCTTGAACACCCTCATCGTGGCGGCGATTACCTGCGTCATCTCGACCATCCTCGTGTTGATGACCAGCTACGCCTTCTCGCGGTTGAACTTCAAGTCCCGCAAGCCGATGATGAAAATCATCTTGATCCTGGGGATGTTCCCCGGCTTCATGACGATGATCGCCATCTACCACATTTTGAAGCTCATCGGTTTGACCGGTTCCATCTGGGGCTTGGTCCTCGTCTATAGCGGCGGGGCGGCCATGGGCTATTACATCTCTAAAGGCTTCTTCGACACCATTCCCAAGTCGATTGACGAAGCGGCGATGATCGACGGGGCCAGCAAATCGCAGATTTTCTGGCAAATCACCCTTCCTTTGTCGAAACCGATCGTCATCTACACGGCCTTAACGTCGTTCATCGGTCCGTGGGGCGACTTTATTTTCGCCCGTTTGATGTTAGGCGACAACCTCGATAGCTATACGGTTGCCCGCGGCCTTTATTGGATGATTACCCGCGAAAATATCCAGACTTATTTCACCCGGTTTTGTGCCGGGGCAGTCATCATCGCCATCCCGATCACGTTGCTATTCATTTGGATGCAGAAATATTACGTCAGTGGCGTCACCGGCGGTTCTGTCAAAGGTTAGGTCATGAAGCGATTCCTTGCCGCTCTTTTGGCGGGGCTAGCCGTCTTACCCTTGACTAGCTGCGGCCCTTTCGAATATGACATCGAGGACGTCTCCAACGAGCATAGTTCGGTTTTCTACGAAATATTCGTCGGTTCTTTTTACGATTCCGACGGCGACGGGATGGGTGACTTGAACGGGGTGACCCAAAAACTCGATTATTTGGCCGATTTAGGCGTCGGCGGCATCTGGCTGATGCCGATTCATCCTTCGCCGACCTATCATAAATACGACGTCACCGATTATTACGCCATCGCTCCGCAGTACGGCACCATGGCCGATTTCGAGGCCCTTTTAGCCGCGGCCGAAGCGCATCATATCGACGTGATGATGGACCTCGTCATCAACCATACGAGCAATCGCCATCCCTGGTTCACCCAAGCTGTCGAATTGTACCGTAACGGCAACTGCCATGCCGATGATAGCGTCTGCCATTATTACAATTTCTCGGATAAGTCGAAATCCGGCTACAGCAATACCTACGATTTTTATTACGAAGCCCAATTCTGGTCGGGCATGCCTGATTTGAACTTAGACAATCCCTATTTGCGCGACGTCATCGTCGACATCTGCGACTTTTGGCTTTCCAAGGGTGTTGACGGGTTCCGCCTCGACGCCGTCACGTCCTATTACACCGGCCATGACCAAGACAATATTGCCTTTCTGGCTTGGCTTAACGGGGCCGTCAAGGCCATCAAAAGCGACGCCTACATCGTCGGGGAAGGTCCCTGGGGCACGTTGCCTTCGACCATCGCCCCATACTATGCTTCGCAAATCGACAGTTTCTTCAACTTTCCGGTTTCGGTTACCGGCAACAAGCTCTATTTGGGCATTCGTCAGGAAACCGGATTGACTTTGGCCACCATGATGGCCAATTACAACGCCGATATCAAAAACCGCAATCCCCAAGCTTTGGACGCCCCGTTTTTATCCAATCATGACCAAGGCCGGGTGGCTGGGCTCATGTATCCCGAGCAACGCGACTATTACCGCAAATTGATGGGTTCCATCTATTTATTGATGCCGGGTCGCCCCTTCATTTATTACGGCGAGGAGATCGACATGCGCGGTTCCGGCATCGATGAGAACAAGCGCCTGCCGATGATTTGGTCGGAAACCGACAAGACCGGCCAAACCGATTTGCCGATCGGCGCCAATTACGATATGGACCTGCAAGTCCAACTGGGGGCCAACGACCAACGGGAGAATCCCGATTCCCTCTTGAACCATTACCGCAAGGTCATTTCGGTGCGCACCAAGTACAATGATTACCTTGAGCAAGCCACCATCGCCGCCATCGGTTCGAGCGAATCCGTTTATGGGTTACGTTATACAAGCCAAGCCGGCACCCTCGACATCTACACGAACATCACCCAAGAAGCCATTGAGGAAAATCTGACAGGTTCTTATGTTTTATTGGAAGATATCCCCACGGGTCATGAATATGCCAAATTAAAAGTCAAAAACGGCAGTAGCACCCTGACGATTCCGCCTTTTGGGACCGTCATCGTGACGGCTTCGGCTTAGAAGGAGATATTTTTATGCGACAAGCGGGTATTTTACTGGCGGTTTCTTCGCTTCCCGGCCGTCACGGCGTCGGAGATTTTGGACCGGCCGCCTATCGATTCGTGCGCGAACTGGCCAAGACCGGGGCCAAATTGTGGCAAGTCTTGCCGCTCAATCCGCTCGGTTATGGTAATTCCCCTTACCAACCCTATTCTTCCAAAGCCATGGACGAGATTTATGTCAGCTTGGAAATGTTGATCAAAGACGGGCTTTTAAAAAAAGCCCCGCGCTTCCATGCTGGGCATCGTAAAGTCGATTATGACGCTGTGCGGGTTTACAAAGGCCGCTTCCTTAAGGAAGCATTTTCCCGTTTCGTCCCTGGCCGTAGCTATCGCCGATTCGTCAACGACAATCCCTGGCTTCACGATTACGCCGTTTTCATCACCCTGAAGAAACACAATGGGCTCCAACTGTGGACCGAATGGCCATCTGACGATCGGGATTGGATCAAACATCGAAACGATTTGCCCCTTTATGAAACCGACATCCGCTATGAGATGTTCCTCCAATACGTCTTATTCCGGCAATGGCTGCGATTGAAACGCTACGCTAACGCCCATGGGATTCAATTGGTAGGCGACATTCCGATTTACGTCGGGATCGACAGCGAAGACGTTTGGTCGCACCAAGACCAGTTTCTGCTAGATTCAGACGGGCATCCGACTCACATCGCCGGGGTTCCACCCGATTATTTTTCAGCCACCGGCCAACGCTGGGGCAATCCTTTGTACGATTGGGGTAAAATGCAGCAGGATGGTTTTGCCTTTTGGCTCGACCGGCTCAGCTATAACGCCCAACTGTTTGACTTGATTCGCATTGACCATTTCCGCGCTTTCGACACCTATTGGAAAATCCCCGCCAGTTGCCCGACCGCGGTCGAAGGCGCTTGGATCGAAGCCCCGGGTTATGCCTTTTTCGACACCCTATTTGCCCATTATCCACATCTAAAGATTCTGGCTGAGGATTTGGGGGATCTACGACCTCAAGTCTTGGAATTGCGCGACCATTACCGGTTTCCCGGCATGAAGATCGTCCAATTCAGTTTTGATTTCAAGGCGTATAGCCTGTTCGAAGATTATCGTCAGACGAACATGGCCGTCTATACCGGCACCCACGACAATCAAACGACGCGAGGCTGGTATCTGGCCTTGTCGAAAGACGAGCAAACCCGAGTACGCGATTTCTTATCGGCCCGCGGCTACCATGATCGGCGGCTGGTCGACCGGTTCGTGGCCTTGACGCTCGACAGCGCTCCCGACTATTCGATTATCCCGATGCAAGACGTGCTCGGGTATGGCGATTGGGCCCGGATGAACACGCCCGGAACCATCGGCGAACCGAACTGGCAGTGGAAACTGACTAACTTCAAGGCGTTCGTCCATCGCCGCGATTTCTTGAAACAGTCATTTGAACGCTCCAAACGATGATAACTAAGCAGTAGTTATCTATAAGCAAAAAATGTATTATGTTAAAATGATGGCGAGGTGATCGAGTGACCGCGCGTCCGATACATCGTTACCTGTCTTTTTTCATCGACTTGCTGGTGACCGGGGTCGTGTCTTTTCTCGTATCCTATCCGGCCATCATCACTTTTTTTGAAACCTTGGCGATTCGAAACTACAATAACATCTCCAACTTGCTGTTGATCAGCATGCTGTGCGGGGCCATCGTCACCGTGCTCGACATCGCTTATTATCTCGTCTTGCCCTTGTTTTGGAAGTACCAAACCATCGGCCGTTTCCTGACCCGGATCGCCATTGTCAAGGAAGACGGAAATCGGGTCGATTTCCAAACGCTGTTCATGCGGGAAGTCATCTGCCGGATGTTGGCCGGGTTCATGAGCCTGGGTTTGTCCATCCTTGCCGACGGATATTTGATCTCGATAACCCGCAATTCCTTCTCCGACGCCATCGCCCATACCAAAGTCATCGATATTTAAAGGAGGCACTATCCAATGGCCACACCCCACATCAATGCTGAAAGCGGCGCCTTCGCCCCAACGGTCCTCATGCCGGGCGATCCTCTGCGCGCCAAGTACATCGCCGACAATTTCTTGACTGACGTCACCTTGGTGAACCAAGTCCGAAACGTTTTCGGATATACCGGCTTCTACAAAGGAAAACGCGTTTCAGTCATGGCTTCGGGCATGGGCCAGCCGAGCATCGGCATCTATTCCCATGAGCTTTATACCCACTTTGGGGTCGAACGGATCATCCGGGTCGGCACCTGCGGGTCTTATCGTCCTGAAATCCATCTCTTCGACATCCTGATTTGCAGCGGCGCCTGCACCGACGGCAATTGGGCCGGCCAGTTCGATCTAAAAGGCGGCACCTATTCGGCCATTTGCGATTTCGACATGGCCAAAGACGCCTATGAGGCCATTCAGAAACGGAATTTGCCGCTCCACGTCGGCAACATTTTGAGCAGCGACGTCTTCTATGACGTCGACCCGTCCAGTTGGAAGAAGTGGGCCGCCCTCGGCTGCATGGGCGTCGAAATGGAATCCTACGCCTTATACTCGACCGCGGCGCGCCTCGGCAAGAAAGCCCTGTGCCTTTTGACGGTCACCGATCATTTCATCCATCCCGAAAAAGCCACCCCGGTCCAACGCGAGCAGGGGTTGCGGCAAATGCTGGAAATCGCCTTAGAAATCGCCTAGACCGATGTCGACGCCGCAAATCATCATCTTAATCGTTTTGATCGCCTTGGTGGTTTTTTCGCTGGCTTGGATCATCATTCCGATCCTTCGCCGGCGCTACGTCGCCAACCACCTGGTCCCCCATTTCGGCAAACGCATTTACCATATTGCGCTATACAATGATTTTTACCTCATCAACCAAATCAACCTGAAGCTTGACGATGACAACGAAGCCCACATCGACCATTTGCTCTTCGGCGAAAAATACATTTACGTCATTAAGGACCGCTATTACGACGGGGCCCTGACCGGACAGGCGCGCGACGTCAACTGGATGTTCTACCAGCGGTTCGGCCGTCGGGGCAAATTCATCGCCAATCCGTTTTTGCTCAACCGGGTCCGGGTCGAGAAGCTCGCCTTGGTGACCGGTCTCGATCCCCACTTCTTCATCAGCGTGATTGTGACTAACGACCAATGCCTCCTCGATGAAATCGATACCAAAGACAACGCCACGTTCATCGTCAAACTCAAAAAACTCGAAAAATTGATTAAAACCATCGAAGAACGGGAAATCGAACCGATCGATCCTAATCAATTGGATCGGGCTGTCAAAGACATCCACCGGCTGGTCAAAGGGTAACCCATGGAAGAAAAGCCGGTTTCGATCATCTTCGACAGCTTCGAAGCCTATCGAAAGAATTTTAAAAAAATACTGGGACTGAGCGTCCCTTTCTTCATGATCGTGATCGTGACCATCGTTTTAGCGACGATTTTCCCGTTGACGCTCATTTTCACGCTGCCGTTTTTCGTGATTCCCTTCGCCTTCGCCTACGCGGTCGCCTTGACCCAAGTCGTCAGCGAACATCCGCTGGCCTTCAACGATTTTTATCGCTATATTTTGCTGGGTTTGTCACCCTTCGTTCGACGATTGATGCATCCTTTCATCACCTTACTGAAAATGCTGCTTTTGATCGCGATCACGACGTTGGCCGTTTCGCTCATGGCAACCTGGCTGGCTCCGTCGCTGAATCCGGGTTTGATGATCTTACTCGACCAACTGACCGAAATGACGGCTACCGCGACCATGGAAGAACTGCTTGCCTTCATAGAAGGCAACCAAGCGACGTTTTACCCACTTTTCAATGCCACATTGCTGACGAATGCTTTCGTCAGTTTGGCTTATTTATTGATCAGTTTCAGTCAGAAGTTTCCAGCTCTTTTTCTCGCCGTTGGGTTGCCCAATGTTTTCCCGCAGCTTGACCGAATCCACCAAGCCGTGGTCCGGCGCCACCATAACCGCCTCGTGACGGCATTATTCAAATACCAATGGATCAGCTTTCTTGTTTTGACCCTCGGTTTCGTACTCGGTGGCACGATCAGCTGGTTGCTGGGCTATTCGAGCCTGATCGTATCCTTATTGGCCCCTTTGGCGGCCGTCCTGCTTTGGGGGATCATGATCCCGCATTATTTTTTAGTCCTTGGCTCGATCTACGGCCAATTTGAAAAGCATTATGTCCACGAATCTCAAGGCGAAATCCAATCTTTCCTCAAAGACCTTGACAAGATCAGCGAACTGAACGAGGAACAAAAGCGAACCGTTCGCGATGAGTTGACCAAGCATTTGGAAAAGCCTTCGATCGAGGAACCACCCTCCGATGAGAAAAATCCCCCAACGGACGAGCAACCTTGACCGAGGCGAGTTCATCGATGTGGATCTTTAGCGAATCGTGTCGACGTTTCATTTTGATCAACGGATTGTCGACGAATCTTTATCTTGGTTAACCGATGCTTTCAAATGGTGAACGGCACCTCTATAAAGAAAAAAACCCTTGTTGAGAGGGCCCGGCGCCAGCGTGTTTTGGAAGCGCCAACTTTTCAAAAATGGAGCAGGTGACGGGAATCGAACCCGCATATCTACCTTGGCAAGGTAGTGTTCTACCACTGAACTACACCTGCGACGCCTAATCATTATAAACAATCGACCCTTGATTTATCAAGAGTAATATTTCAATAGTCGAAGAGGCGGCCTTTTGTGATAACATATTAAGGTATGAAATACCACCCTGATTTTATCCGCCTTGCGGATATTATGTTCCCGGACATCAGTGAAACACTCGATGATTTGGAACGCCGTTATCCCGAACGTCATCTGCCGCAAGGCGCCGAAGTGACCCGCTTTGCTCCCTCACCGACCGGTTTTTTGCATACCGGCAGTTTATTTGCTTCCTTGATTTCCCAAACCATCGCCCACCAATCGGGCGGCGTGTTTTTTGTACGATTGGAAGACACCGACACCAAACGGGAAATCCTCGGCAGCGATTTGGCTCTAATCGAACAGATGGCCGCTTTTGGCGTCGCTCCCGACGAAGGGTTTGGAGCCCGTCCGGAGGGCGACTACGGCCCCTACCGCCAGAGCGAACGGGCGTCGATATACAAAACTGTCATCAAGGAATTGGTTCGCCGCGGCGACGCCTATCCCTGCTTTGCCTCGACCGAAGAACTCGATGAATTGCGCAAATACCAAGAATCACGCAAAATCTTGACCGGTTATTACGGCTCCTTTGCCAAATATCGCGACTATCCGGTTGAAAAGGCCATATCCGACATCAAGGAAGGGCGCCCTTATGTGGTCCGTTTCCGGAGCCAGGGCGATCACAATTGCTACATTAAGATTTACGATGAAATCCGCGGATCGCTTTCACTATCACAAAATGACCAAGACATCGTCATCTTGAAAAGCGACGGCCTGCCGACTTACCATTTCGCCCACGTGGTCGACGACCACTTCATGCGGACGACGCTCGTATCCCGGGGCGAGGAATGGGTCGCATCGCTTCCGATTCACGTCGAGATGTTCGCTCGGCTCGGTTTTAAAGCGCCGCGTTTCGCCCATTTGCCGGTCATCATGAAGCTCGATGACGGGAAAAAACGCAAACTGAGCAAACGCCGCGACGTCGAAGCGGCCGTTTCCTATTTCTTGG
>CAZBUP010000011.1:15798-39410 GCA_964495145.1 uncultured Staphylococcaceae bacterium
AAACGCAAACTGAGCAAACGCCGCGACGTCGAAGCGGCCGTTTCCTATTTCTTGGAACATGGATATCCGGTCGCCGCCGTGATCGAATACCTTTTCACCATCGCCAACAGCAACTTCGAAGAATGGCGGCTGCTTCATAAAACGTCACCGGTCACCGACTTCAAGATGACATTTGAGAAGATGTCGCTCGACGGCGCCTTGTTCGACATGGCTAAAGTCGTCTTCATTTCCAAGGAGGTGCTAGCCGCCAAATCCGCTCAGGAACTCGTGATCGAAACCCGGGAATATGCCACTCACTACCACCCCGGCTTGTTGAATCTGATCGATCGCGACATGGATTATTTCCGGGCCATCGTCAACATCGAACGGGAAAAGGAAAATCCCCGCAAAGACTATTCGAGTTACGAGAGCATCTATGACTTGGTCAAGTATTTTTACCGCGACCATTATGAAAACGATTTTGACGCGACGAGATTCAATCCATCATTGCCCTTGGACACCATCAAGGATTTCCTGAAAGCTTTGGTCGCGCGCATGAACATCGAAGGCGATGAACCGACATGGTTCGAAGGCTTTAAGGCCATTGCCGGCGAATTCGGGTTTGCCCCCTCGGGAAAAATCTATAAACAGAACCCGGGCCAATACCTTGGCCATATCGGCGACGCCGCCGAACTATTGCGGCTGGCGCTCACCGGTTTGAAGCAAACGCCGAACCTCTTCCAAATCATGAAGGTGCTCGGTCATCCGGAAGTCGTTTCGCGTCTTGAATTTGTCATTGATAAACTGCCTCAAAAGTAGTTAAATTAATGAGCTGGCCCGTTGGAGAAGCGGTTTAACTCATATCCCTCTCAAGGATACATTCATGGGTTCGAACCCCATACGGGTCACCAGTATCGCACCGACGCGCCGAAAGCGCGTTTTTTCGTTGAGCAAATCGTTTGCTTCTACCGGATTCCGGTAGGAAAATATCCACGACGCCCAAGGAGGCTCTCGCCATGAAAATCGAAGTTTGGTCTGATTTTGCCTGTCCGTTTTGCTATCTAGGAAAAAAGCGATTTGAAAAGGCCTTGGAAAAGTTCGACCATAAAGACCAAGTCGAAGTCATTTACAAAGCTTATCAATTAAATCCCCACGCCCCTAAGGTGATGGATGGAAGCGCCGCGGAAAACTTTGCCGCCAACCATGGCCTCAGCGTCGCCCAAGCCGAAGAACGTTTTGCCATGTTCACGAAGGCGGCGGCCGAGGAAGGGCTCGTCTATCGCTATGACATCATGCAAATGACCAAGACCTTTGATGCCCATCGCCTCGCTAAATGGAGCCGAAAATTCAATCTTGAAGCAGCTTGGACCGATCGGCTCATGAGGGCTTATTTCACCGATGGCTTGAATATTGCCGATCCCGAAACCTTAGCCTTCTTAGCCAAAGGAATCGGACTGGATTCGGACGTGGCCAAAGCCATTCTCAAAAGCAGTCAATATGCCAATCAGGTGTTCGAAGAACAAGCCGAAGCGCGTCAAATCGGCGTCCAAGGGGTGCCATTCTTTGTATTGAATCGCACTTATGGGGTTTCCGGTGCCCAATCTGAAGCATATTTCCTGCAAGTCCTCAATCATTTGTGGCAAGAAAACGAAACCAAGCCACCGGTGCAAGAAAGCGCTGGTACCGAGTTTTGCGACGACGAAGGCTGCCGCATCGAGTAAGCCAGTCGAACCCGACCCATCTCCTGATAGATGGGTTTTCTTTTGCCTTCGATAAAAAAACCCTACAAAAGGGCCTTTATTTTATTACTAAATGTGCGCCAATGTGTAGCAAATTGTTTTTTTACATATTATTATTAAGTATATGAGTTTATAAGAAAGGAAATAATCATATGAAAAAAGCTCTTAGCGCCTTTGCCATTTTGATTGCGGTAAGTATTTTAGCGATACTTGGCGGGGTTTATTACCTGACCGGTTTCAATTTTACCGCGGCGCTTGGCAAGCTACTCGCCGTCTGGAACTCGATCATGATCTTCGCCGTGAACACCCCTTGGGATTTGCCGAAGATTATCGTCGTCGCGGCGTTTGGCCTGATTGTCGTCGTTGATTTTCTCGTTTTGTTCAAAATCATGCGACTCCATAAGCCATTCGTCAGCTATCTTACCTTCTTGAACATCCTGTTCGTGGCCCTGCTTGGGGTATTGGCTTTCATTCCCTACTACCCTGATGGCGTCACGCCGACCACTTTGCCGACGGTCCTTCTCGGCCATATCGGCACCCCGGCGACCCAAATCCCGGGTTATGTCTTGTTGGGAGCCATCGGCTTGTTTGCCCTGTGCAACCTGATTTTCGTGATTTTGTCGTTCGTCGACATCGCCAAGACGCCGTTCCCGCTTAAACGGACGAAAAAAGATCGTTCCAGCAAAGCCAAGAACAAGCGTAAATCCGATCGTGACGTGGTCGCCGACGAATTTGGAAAATTCCAAGTCCCGGTCGAAAAAGCGGCCGAACCGAGCCCTTCGATCCAAGAAATCCGTCACGCGGTCAAAGAAGAATTGAAAGCGACCGCGCGTCCAGTCGCACCCGCCCCTGAGAAACAACCGGAACCGACCCCGGCCCCGGCTGCCAAAGGACCGCTCACTCTTGAAGAAATACGGGCCATCATCCGCGACGAGCTGGAACGCTCAGGCCGCGGCGGTTTCGATTCTTTTAGAGGAGCACCAGTAATATACGCGGCTCCATGGATCGGCGGATTCCCCTATCCGGTTTACAATCAACAACCGGGTTACTATCCGCAACAACAAATGCCGGCCCCTGGAGTTACTGGTGCATCGAAAGAAGATATCCGCACCGTCGTCTCGCAAGAACTAGAGAAAAACATTCCGACCAAGAAGGAAATCGCCGCCTTGGTCGAGCAAGAAGTCGCCCGCTTATCACCGACCAACAAAGAATCGGTCTATAGCATCGTCAACGAAGAATTGATCAAATACGATGCCTTGAATCGGGAAGCGCTCGACAGTCTGGTGACCGAAAAGGTCGACAAGTACGATGCCATCAACAAGAGCCTCATCAAATCGCAACTTTCGGAAGAAATCGGCAAGTACGACACCGAGAACCGCAAGGCGATTCGCACCATCTTCACTGAAGAACTTCAAAAGTACGATACCGCGAACAAAGAGATTCTTCACAGCATCATCGATGAGGAATTGGCCAAAAAGACGGCCTCGATCGACGAAAGCCATCGAGTCCTCGTCGCCAGCGAAATCGCCAAGTCGCAAGAAGAGACCAAGAAACTGCTCAATGAGCAATTGAGCTTACGCGAAGCCAGCGTCAAGCAATATGTCGTTGAGGAATTGGCTAAGAACGCCGGCCCGGCCAGCGAGGATCTTCGCACGGTCTTTGCCGAGGAGATTACCCGTTTCGCCCAAGCCCGCGAAAGCGAGGCCAAACCGGTCGAACCGACTCCGAGCGGCGTGACCATCGACGAAGTGAAAACGCTGATCAGCCAAGAGATTTCCAAAGTCGACGTTCCTGAATCGAGTGAGTTGCGGACCATCTTCGCCGAAGAAATCGCCCGTTACCTATCGAAACGGACCGAAGCACCAAAACCGGTCGAAGTGCCGGTAGTCAAACCCGTCGAGGTGGTTAAACCCGTTGAAACGCCAAAACCGGTTCCAAGCGAACCGGCCAAGCCGATCGTCAAGAAAGCCCCGGAACCGAAGCCGGTCGTGATTCCCAAGGTCGAAGAACCCGACGAACCGATCGAAACCGATGACGAAGAGGGCGAACCCGACGCGACTGGGCAAATCATCCGAATTCCTTTCCAAACCCGGATGAAACAAGCCGACAAGCTGTTGTTGACCAACTATAACACCTTGAAGAATTACATCCTCTCTTATGGCGTCAAATCACGGATTTCCAATTCCGGGGACACCTTCCGCCTCCATCGGGAAACCTTCGTGAAGATCACCATTGCCGGCAAGGGCTTAAAGCTATATTACGCTTTGAATCCGCAAGACTACGACAATAGCACCATGCCGGTCCAAAACGTCTCGCATAAGGCCATCTATGCCGAAATCCCCTGCGTCCTCAAAGTGAAGTCGCCCCTATCAGTCAAACGGGCGATGCAGCTGATTGATGACGTCATGAAGCAAAAAGGACTTGAGCAAGGCGACATCCCGCGCATCAATTGGGCGCGCGATTTCAAATAAATATCTCGTTTCATGCTAATAAAGAGATGCCTCGGCATCTCTTTTCTTATTGGTAAACGGAGCTGATTCGCTTAAAATTAACCTAGAGGTCATCATATGGAACTAATCAATAAACCGGGTTGGATCGAGGTCATCTGCGGCCCGATGTTTTCCGGAAAAAGCGAAGAATTGATCCGCCGCGTCAAACGGCTGGAATACGCTCGCAAGGAAGTGCTGGTTTTCAAACCGGCGCTTGACGACCGCTATGCCACCGACGAAGTCGTCAGCCATGCCAAGCGGGCGACCAAATCCATCAACATTACGAGGGCTAAGGATATATTCGACCATCTGCTGCCGACTACTTACGCCGTCGCCGTCGATGAAGTGCAATTTTTGGATGAAGGCATTTTAGCCATCTCCGAAACATTGGCCAATCGGGGCATCCGCGTCATATTAGCCGGACTCGACACGGATTTTCGCGGCGAGCCATTCCCGGTCGTCGCCCTCTTATTGGCCCGAGCCGAGTACATTCAAAAATTGGCGGCCATCTGCCTCGTCTGCGGGGCCCCGGCCACGCGTACCCAACGCATCATCGCCGGGCAACCGGCTCATTATGACGACCCGATCATCAAAGTGGGAGCCCGGGAAGCCTATGAGGCTCGGTGCCGCCACTGCCATGATGTGCCGGGCAAACCCCATAAAAACCTTTAATAAATCGTTGATTTATGATATATTATTATCTCGTGAATAGGTGGTGGACTACTTCTCCCAATGGATGATCCTCTGATATGGTCGATTATCGTCGTGCTCGTCGTGTTCGGGGCTTTTTTCAGCGCCACGGAGACGGCTCTGGCGGCTGCCAATCGCATCAAACTGAAAGTTGCGGCTGACGATGGCCATTATGGCGCCAAATTAGCCGTTAAATACATTGAAAAATTCGAAAAATCCGTCATCACGACGGTCATCGGCAGCAATGTCGTCAGCGTTTTCATTTCTTCGCTGGCCACGTTGATGTTCACCCGGATGTTGGGCCAAGGCCTCGGCAGTACGATCGCCACCTTGGTAGCCACGGCCATATTCTATTTGTTTTGCGACACCATCCCCAAATCGATGGCCCGGGCCTTGCCTAATCAAGTCGCCGTTTTCTCATCGTATCTGCTCCAATTATTCATGGTGATTTTCTTTCCGATCATCAAGGTATTCGAGGGCTTGGATTATCTTGTCAAAAAAGTCTTCAAAGCGCCAGTCGAACCCGAATTGACCGATGAGGATTTTTCAAACATCATCGAGGCGGCAGAAGAAAAAGGCACCCTGGCGGAAGAAGACAGCGAACTGATCCAATCCGCTCTCGATTTCTCGGAAACCGCCGTCAAGGACGTGTTCACCCCGTTGAATCAAATCGTTGGTCTCAATCTCAAGGAATTGACCCAGGAAGCCCTGCACGCCCAACTGTTGGAAACGACGTTTTCGCGTCTGCCGGTCTATGAGGATACGATTGATAACATCGTGGGGATTCTACACGTGCGCACCTATTTCAAGCAGTTGCGCCATCACCCGAAGCTGAATGTCAAAGACGTCATCTCGAAGCCTTATTTCGTTTCGACCCAAATATTGATCGACGACTTGTTCGATGGTTTTCGAAAATACAAAACCCATGTCGCCATCGTCACCAACGCCAAAGGCCGCGTCGTCGGCATGGTGACCATGGAAGACGTCCTTGAGGAAATCGTCGGCCAAATCAACGAAATCGCTCCAAAACGGAGGAAGACCGATCATGTGGGCTAAGATTTGGCTTCCCTTGGTCATCATGCTCCTTTCCCTCGTCTTGAGTTTCCTTTTCTCATGCAGCGAACTGGTGTTCACCTCGGTGAACCAAATCCGCTTGGAACGCGAAGCTAGCGACGGAAATAAACGCGCCGAACGCGCTTTGAAGATTGCCCGGAAATTCGATCAAAACATCGCCGTCATATTGTTAGGAAACGGCCTCGTCAATATCACGGCCTCTTCAATGGCGACCTTGATCGGTTTGATTTTGTTTAAAGATACCATTGGTTCTTCGACCGCGGCCATGTTGGCGTCGCTGATCATTTTCCTGTTGGTCGTATCCCTCGGCGAAATCATCCCGAAAACCTTAGGCCGGCGCTATTCGTACCGGTTGTCCTTTGCCTTGACTCGCTTCGTCAATTTCTTTCGGATTTTATTTGCCCCGATCGTCTTCATTGTGGGACAAATGGTCAAATTGATCGAACCGCTATGGAAACGGAAGCAAAAACCCGAAGAAGTGACCGAAGACGAATTGGTGGAAATGGTCGACACCATCGAAGCCGAAGGCATCATTGACGAAAAACAGGGCGATTTGCTCCGTTCGGCCATCACATTTGCCGACATCGACGCCTATGAAGCGATGACCCCGCGCGTCGACGTTTTCTCATTCAATTTGGAAGACGACGTCATGGAATTGCTCGACAACCCGAATACGTTCACCTATTCGCGAATTCCGGTTTACGAAGAGACGATCGACAACATTGTCGGCATCCTGCCGACCAAACTGCTTTATCCCTACGTCTTGAACAAGGAGCGGGTCGATATCCGCAGTTTGCTGGTCGAACCGATCTTCGTGCCGCACGGTAAAGAAATATCCTCGATCCTGAATCTATTCAAGGAAACCCATCAGCACATCGCCGTGGTCATCGACGAATACGGCGGTACCGAAGGCATCATCACCCTCGAGGACATCGTCGAAGAGATCGTCGGCGAGATTTGGGACGAAAACGACGAAGTCTTGGAACCGGTGGTCAAACTCGGATCCGACACCTTCATCGTCGATGGGTCGATGCACATTGAGGATTTCCTCGACCAATTCGATTATCAAGCCGACGAAGAAAGCGATTATGCGACCGTGGGCGGTTGGTGCCAGGAACAGCTCGGGCGCTTCGGCGTTCTCGGCGACGAATTCGATTACCACCGTCTCCACATCACCGTCATCGCCGCCGATGAATTTACCATTGAGCGGATTCGGGTCGAAGTGCGCCCCGATCGGAACGATTTGGATGAAGAAGAATAAAGCCCACCCGGCCCCGGCCAAGAGCCGATATCAAATCAACCGGGCTGGTGATATGTATTTTTTAAAAATCGTTATCAAGTGGCTCGGTCTTGCGGTATTATTACTTATCGTAGGCCTCGTGGTCTACTTATTGATACCGCACTGATGCGACACACCGAATACCTCGATAAAAACATTGCCGACTTGCATGGGCAAATCGCCGTCGTGACCGGAGCCAACTCCGGCCTTGGTTTTGAAGTGGCCCGACAATTGGCCTATAAAGGAGCGACTGTCGTCATGGCGTGCCGCAACCTCGATAAGGCCGGCACGGCCCGCGAAAAAATTCTGAGCGAAATCCCTTCAGCTCATCTTGAAGTCATGGTTTATGACCAAACCGACTTCGATTCGATCAACCGTTTCATTATAGCCCTTAAAAACAAGTACGCCCGCATTCACGTCTTGGTATGCAACGCCGGTATTTTCAATCCGCCCCGCAAAGCGGAACTGCGGCCGGGCCTCAATTTGACTCTCGGGACCAATTTCATTGGACTATATTATTTCTTGCGTGAAATTATGCCTTATCTTGACCAAGCCGGCGCCCCGACCCGGGTCGTTTTCGTCTCTTCGCTAGCCGCTTACCATGTGCCGGGATATCGGTTTGAGCGCGTGTTGTCCGACAACATCTCAACCTATGAGCAATATGCCAATTCGAAACTGGCCATCGATCGATTATTCCACGTCTTGGCCCAGGGTATGAACCTCTTCGATTTCCAAGACCGCCGCAATATCTCGTTTTATTTGACCCATCCCGGCGTCACGGCCACCAACATCATCCACTATTTCCCGCGCTGGCTCACTCGGCTGGCCGATTTCGTCTTAAAGGTGTTCGTCCATTTGCCCGATAAGGCCGCTTTGCCCATCACCTTGGCCGCCGGAGCCCCCCATGTGTTCAATGGGTCCTATTTCGTTCCGCGCGGCTTATTCGAAATCTCGGGTTTGCCCAAAAAACGTCCATTTCCGAAACGGATGGTCAAGGGATCGGGACAATTCATGTATGACGTCGGCAAATACGTCGATGGGATGGTGCAATAACCATGTTGGACGTTTCTAACGTTACCCTACAATTTGGAGGACGAATTCTTTTCAAGGATGTGTCGCTTTCTTTTTCCAAAGGCCACAATTATGGCATCATTGGCGCCAACGGAGCTGGCAAGACGACTTTTTTGAAGATTCTTTCCGGGGAACTGGAGCCGAACCAAGGCGAAGTGATTCGCGACAAGAAGGAGCGGATGTCGATCTTGCGCCAAGACCAACACGCCTTCGACCAATATACGGTCATCGAAACCGTTTTGATGGGTTATCCCCATTTGTCGGAGTTGCGGCAAAAGCTCGATCAACTATACGCCAAAGCGGATTTTTCCGAAAAAGACGGGATTCTAGCCGGATCGCTGGAACTTGAATTTGCGGAACTGGGCGGTTATGAAGCCGACAGCAACGCCCGTACCTTATTGAACTCCTTGGGCATCAAGGAAGCTGAACAGGATCGGATAATGGCCGAACTCGACGGTAAGGCGAAAGTCAAAGTCTTGCTGGCCCAAGCCTTGTTCGGCAATCCCGACATCTTGATTATGGACGAACCGACCAACAATCTCGACGCCCTGGCTTCAAGATGGCTCGAAAACTTCCTTTATAACTTCGACAATACGGTCATTATCGTTTCCCATGATCGCCACTTTCTTAATCGGGTGTGCACCCGAATACTCGATATCGATTTCGGCGCCATTAATTTGTATGTTGGCAACTATGACTTCTGGTATGAGTCGAGCCAATTGATTCAACGGCAAATGCGCGACGCCAACACCAAGAAGGAAACCCGCATCAAAGAATTGGAAGAATTCATCGCCCGGTTTTCGGCCAACGCCAGCAAAAGTCGCCAGGCAACTTCAAGAAAACGCGAACTCGAAAAGATTACCCTTGACGACATCAAACCTTCGACGCGGCGCTATCCCTTCATCGACTTCAAATTCGAAAAACCACTTGGGAATAACGTCTTAGCGGTTGAAAAACTAACGAAAAACGGCTTCTTTTCCAACATCAGCTTTACGCTTCGCCGGGGCGACAAAGTCGCTTTCTTGTCGCGCAACAGCACCATCATTACCAAGCTATTTGACATTTTAATGAAGATTCAAGAACCCGACTCGGGCACGTTCCAATTCGGAATCACGGCCCAGCCGACCTATTTTCCCCAAGATTACCAGCATCTTTTCAAGACCTCCGACAATCTCGTCGAATGGCTGCGGCCCTACGCGAAAGACCAGCACGAATCGTATCTGCGGGGGTGGCTCGGACGAATGCTTTTCTCAGGCGAAGAGGCTTTGAAACATGCCCGGGTCCTATCAGGTGGGGAAAAAGCCCGTTGCATGTTCGCCAAAATGATGCTGACGGCCGGCAATATCCTTTTGATGGACGAACCGACCAACCATTTGGACTTAGAGGCCATCACTTCACTCAACAAAGGACTTGAAAATTATCAAGGGGTCTTGCTTTTCACCAGTCATGATCACGAACTAACGGCGACCGTCGCCAACCGCATCATCTATCTCGACGAAAAAACCTTCGTCGACAAGACGATGAGCTATGACGAATTCATCGAATGGACGGAAACCCATCCGCTTCCTTTATAGCGATTGAAGTTTTCTTAAGTATTTTTGGTAGACCAAATCGGCGACTTGTTCGATGTTGATCAATTCGGTATCAATCATGTAATCAGTGACGCCGACGCGGGAATGCTCGAAGTCGGTCCGGTCGTTCTCGATGCGTTTTTTGGCGTCTTCGAGCCGATCGCCGCGATAGAGCATGCGGTTGAGGCGCGTCGTCTCGCTCGCCTGCATGAAAAAGCTGACGATGTGTGGATCGTTCAATGTTAAGAAAGCCTTTAAACCGTTCGGGTCGACGATCAAAGCCTTGTCGTCGCCGATTTCTTTACGGCTGGTGCCGTAGTGGTTCCCGTTGTATAAGGTCGTCTCCACGAAAGCGTTGCGTTGTCTCAATCCTTCGAATTCCTCGGCGGTCACGAAATGGTAATCGACGTCAACCCGTTCGCCCTCGCGCATGGCCCGAGTCGTATGGGTGATGACTTTCTTGATGCCGTATTTTCTAAACAGCAATTTGGCGACTTCGGTTTTGCCGCTGGCGGATGCTCCCACTAAAATGATCATGTTTAAGTCCTTTTTTTAATTATATCGGGTCTCGGCCTAGATTAAAAATGAAAAATCCCTAGGAATTTTATTTATTTTTTGATTGAATATCAATTTGGTCCTCTATTAGTAGAGTAAGCACGCAGTTTTTTTATCGAAAGGAGAAAAAAATGAGAGAGACTCAAAGAATCCCCATGCGCGAACTGACTTTACAGGTGAAACAGATTACCCAGCGTTATCAAACCGCACAAATACGCGAAAAGATCGACACCGCCCACCTAATTGGTTCCAAACGACGACCGACCGAGGCCAAAAGCTACTATCAGTGTTACATCGAGGCTTTTGAAATCGCCTTGAACGCCCTGATGCCTCATCACCGGACGATCATTTATAATGATTTCATCCATAAAAATTTCTATTTCTGGTGGGAAAACAAATACGCCCGTAGCACGTACTATCGGCAAAAATACCGCGCTCTAGAGCAATTCGCTTCGTATTTCCCCAGTCTATGAATTATCGTCTGATCGCCGCCGTCACGATGGCGGTTGCCGGGACGTTCGTACCGGATGACCCGAGTGGCCCTTGGCGTTCTTTCATCAATGTCTATGCCACGCCATACCAAGATGGAATCGCAATCGAGATACCCTTCACTTATGTGAGCAACGTCGTCGAGCCAACCTACATCGAAATTTTCGTTGATAATGACGACTATGACCACGCGCTCGTCTATTCACGGTATTTTGATCGACTGCTGCATTTCACCTCAAGCGTTAGGCTATATCCATTTTTGCTTGAGGCGGGCTCGGCCCTATTAACGTTCGAGGCTCATAATGACAATTTCTACATCAGTCAGAGCCTGCCCATCTATTCAAGGCAAGAACTTTACATCACCGAATTCGACCCCCAAGGCAATACGTGGGCCCAAATCGAAAACATAACCTACATCGATTACACGGGCACTTTGAAGACGGCTGAGGAAATGGTGGCTTTTACCGGTTTTCCCGATCAAGTGGTTACCCCGACCTACGGGCGGTTTCCCATTGAATCGTTTACCTTGTCCATCAGCAATCCAAGCGATCAGACCCTGACTTTTTCTGACATCAACCTGCTAATAGAGGACCATTCCAGGCAGTTTCCTTTACTATCCCGCACTTCCGACGGCAATCATGCAGTCCTCCCAATGGCATTCGTCGAAGAGGCCGGACATTACATTTTGGACTTGGCGGCCGACTTGTATATCGATCCGGTCACTTTTATCATTTCAGACCGTCCGATTACGGGCTTCATGCCTTGCGGCGGTTTGTATTTTCCCAAAGATCGGTTTCATGTCTTACAAACGATCATTTTTCGGATCGAAGGCACGATTTCGATGTTGAACAGCTTCCGTTTTCGCTACGACAGCCGACATTATTTCGAACGCTCGATGATGGGCCCGTGCCAGGACGCAGCTTACTGCATTATGACCGATACCGATTCCGTCGATGTCGGCTTATGGAAGGAGATCATTGTCGCCGATGCTTAATATGACCATGGCCTTGTCGTTGATGTTAATCATGCTGGAAGCGTTTCAATTCACGTTTCGTTATGGCATCGTGAGCCGGGCCTTTTTTGCCATTTCACCCGGGGTGGTTGAATTGGGCGTGGCTTGGCCCGGTTTCATGAATGAAGAAGCCGCACCCTATTTCGACGATGAAGCACTCGAATCTTCGCTCATCGCCTTTCTTGAAGATCGTCTTTTCCCCGAGTTGGACGAATTCCGGCTGCGCCTTCACTATTACGTACCGGAAACCGGCATGCTTTGCAGCGATTACTGCCAAGGAGTCGTCATTAAAATCAACGTCCCGCTTCTAGGTTGGTACGAGTATGAGGCTCAATCGTCCTTTGAGATCCAAGCGAACCCATGAGCGACCATTACCGCATTTTGGCTTATCTTGAGCATTCGTTTCTGAAACCGTTGCTCCATGATGGGAATATCACCGACATCAGCTATAACGGCAGCCGGATTCACTTTGTCCACAATTTCAAGGGGCGCCAGTCGTCGGACATTAACGTCAGCGAGGGCGAAGTGACGAACTTCATCCGTCAAATCGCCAATCTGACCGAACAACATTTCTCTTACGTCAATCCGATCTTGGATGTTTCCATCGGCAAGTACCGTCTCAACGCTGTCGGTCCCTCGATTGCGCGGCTCAATTATGACAAGGCCATGACATTCTCCTTGCGAATCGGGCACAATCGCCTCGATCCCGACCCGATTAAATTCAAGCCGGATCCCCTCCTTGACCGATTGTTCCATCGTCTAGTCGATCACGGCCTATCGATGGTTATTGCCGGGAAGACCGGTTCCGGCAAAACCGAATTTCAGAAATATTTGATTTCGATCATGAAACCATTGTCGCGGGTCATCGTCATCGACAACGTGTTGGAATTGGAGGGAATCGTGACCGAAGCCCGGCTCGACATGAACATTTGGCAAGTTAACGACAAGCTCAAAGGCGGCGACTTTTCTTCTTTGATTGCCAATGGGCTCCGATCCCATCCCGACTGGGTCATCGTCGCCGAGGCGCGCGGGTCCGAAATGAAGGAAGCCTTGACCGCGGCCATGACCGGTCACCCGATCATCACGACGGTCCATAGCCTTGACGTGACCACCTTGCCCTCGCGGATGGCCCGGATGGTCATGGCCAATCAACCGTCGCTGCGTTATGCCGAGACGCTGGCCGACATTAAAGACCATTTTCCGATATTGATCCATTTGCGAAAACGTTACGACGAAGCGGGACAATGCATCCGCGAAATCGATCAAATCGCCGAGATGCGATCATCGGCTTCCAAACTGAAATTGATTTATGAATGGGATGGTAAAAACGCCGCTTACCACAAGCTGTCGCGTCCCTTGCAACGGAAACTCGGTTCGGACTTAAGCGACATCGAACCCTTCATTGGAAAGGCCATTGCGCCCAGTGAATAAGATTGCCTTATTGGTTCTCGTCGGTGCCATGACGGGCCTTTGCTGGTTCGTCAGCGCCGATTTGACAGTGACCGGATTGGTTTTATTAGGGTACGGCCTGTACTTTTTGGCCATGATGCCGCGCCGCTTGGTCAAATATTTCCAGACAAGCGCTAAGGAAACCGAAGCCTTTAATTTCATGAATGCCTTTATCATCGCCTTGAGCGTCAAAAGCACGCCCGATAGCGCCCTCGAATCGATTCAAGGACAACTAGGCGAAAATCTGAAGCGGGAAATCACTCTGGCGGACACCATCGACACCCAAGCCATTCTGGAGTATCTCAAGGCATACTTCCCCTTACCGCTGTACGACATGTTCGTGACGTTGATCGAACTCCATACCTTGCAGGGCGGCTCGATTCTTGAAATGACCGAATTGCTGTTGGCGACGGGCCGAAGAAGCGAAACCGATCGCGACGAGAAGATGATGATTGCCCGAAGAAGAATGACGAATTTCGTGATTCTATGGGTGCTGACGATCGTCGTTTGGCTCTTTTCGCGTTTTGGCATCTCGTCGCTATTCGAGCAAATGCGGGCAACGTTGTTATTCAAATTTGGCCTGGGACTCTATTTTGGCTTCATGCTTTATTCGGTCAATGCCTGGGTATCCCGGTTCATGCAGGTCGATAACCATGTTTAAGATCAAATATTACTGCGAAAGGCTGGGCTTATCGGTCCGACGCGAGGTTCGACGCGTCTTGATCATGAATGTCGTTGTAGCCGCAAGCGCCGTTTTGGCCGGCATTGCCTTGTCGATCCATGTAGGCATACTCCTGTTCGTCGTCGGGGCGATTGTCGTCAACTTGTATCAATCGCTCGCGTATCAACAGGCGATGGAACGGCGCATAGACGAACGAGTGGCTGCCTTCGTCGAGGCCTTCACGGTCATCAAGATCTTCGTCAGCAACCATTACAACGTCTATCGGGCGTTCGAGGAGACTATTAAGTATGTGAAGCCGCTCATCCGCGAGGATCTGATTCGCCTCTTGGAGGACATCGACGTCGATAAATCGATCCAACCCTACATTCGTTTTGCCCGCGGGTTTTCGCCTTTGGTGATCGAACAGTTGATGATTGGCCTCTATCAATTGGATACCGAGGGTGGCCAGATGACGGCCTTGGCCAATTTCGATTACATGTTCGACCAATTCCAACAACAGAAGAAAAACGACCATCAACGCCGCTATGAAGAACGGCTCGACGCCATGAACGTGTGGCCACTGGTCGGAGCTGGATTGATTGCCCTCAATCTATTATCAGGCGTGATTCAAATCATCATCGGAGCCATCAATGAGTTATAAAATCGCCTTCATCTTGACACTGACGTTCGTGGTTCAAATCCTGATTTTGTGCGGGGATATCTTAGGGCTACAAATGGTGCACAGCCATCTAGACGCCATCAGCCAAACGACTTCTTTCCGAATCGCCCAAACCGGACGGATTGATGCCGCCATCGAGGATTGGCTTTTAGCCCAGGACATCCATTTGACTTGCTTAGCCAATTGTGCGCCGCGATTCGGCGATACCTTGGAATTCCGCCTTCACCAATACTACGATCCGCTTATCATCGCGCCGGACACGATTACCATCAGCGTCGTGCGCAGCGCCGTGATCGGATATTACAACTAGAAAGGAGCGGCTCATGTCCGAATTAAAGGGACAAATCCTCGGCATTTTGTTGGTGCTGACGATCTTCGGGGCGATGTCCATCGCCTTCACGACGATCTTCCAAAACGCTACCGACAACATCGCTTCGCAGGTGTCCGACCAACTGTACGTTTAAGGAAGAGGGCCAAAAGGCCCTTTTTCCTTGATTCATTTTTTGTTCCTTTATAGCGGCACTATTGATATAATATTAAAACGAAATGAGGAAATCATAGATGAGCACTTTAGAAAAAGTCCAACAATTGTTCGCCCAAAAAATTAAAGTCGAAACCGTGGAACCAACCGTTGAACTCCGAGAACTCGGCCTTGATTCGCTTGATCTCGTCGAATTGATGATGGATCTTGAAAAGGAATTCGGCATTGAATTCGAAAACGACGAAATGACCAGTTTCAAAACCCTAGCCGACGTCGTCAAAGCCATTGATGCCAAGATTTAATCGCAGCATTGATTTAGCCTCGGCCATGTGCTAATATGCTTCTTGCGCCAAAAGCGCCTTGAAGCAGTCCTGCCTACTTAGCTCAGTCGGTAGAGCAATCGGCTGTTAACCGATTGGTCGTAGGTTCGAGTCCTACAGTAGGCGCCAGCTTGGCCCGTTGGAGAAGTGGCTTAACTCACATGCCTTTCACGCATGCATTCATGGGTTCGAATCCCGTACGGGTCACCAGTATGTCCAAAAATCACATGAGAATGTGATTTTTTCTTTATAAAGAAAAGCATGGCGCGTGACAAATCCAGGTCCAACCGTATAATGATGATGGAAGGCGGGATTGAACATGGCATTGATCGATATGATGAAATTGCGCCGCTCGCATTATGATTTGACGGCGGTCTCCACTTTGGAAAGAAACGAACTGCGCGACCGCTTGGCGGCCGTGATTGAAAACGCCCCGACGGGATTCAACAGCCAAAGCAGCCGGCTCGTCGTATTGTATGACGCTCGCCACGAAGCGTTTTGGAATCTGGTCCTCGATGGCATCGCCAAAGAAATAGGCAGCCAGGGCCCCGCGTTTGAAAAGAGCCGACAAAAAATCGCTGGGTTGAAGCGAAGCGCCGGGACGATCCTTTTCTATGAAGATGAAAAAATAAACACGGAATACAAGGACAAATTTCCACTATACGCTTCGAACATCGCCGTTTGGTCGGAACAATCCCAAGGCATGCTCCAATTCGCGGTGTGGACCATGTTGGCCGAAGCCGGCATGGGAGCCTCGCTCCAGCATTATAGCGAACTGGTTGCTCCACAGATCCAAGGCATCCTCGGATTGGACCCGGCTTGGCGCCTCGTCGCCCAGATGCCGTTTGGAATTCCCAACAGCTTCCCGACCCCAAAAGCCAAAGTGCCGGGCGTCGAACGCATCAAGATAAGTGAATAAATGACAATCCCATTCAACAAAAGCCCACGATGTTGGGCTTTTCATTTTGATGGGCGCATTTTCGGCAATAAATGCTAATATGTTAGTGCTATGAAAAAACTCACCGAATTGTTCTCGCGTCCGATTGCCCATCGCGGTCTTCATGATGACCACCGCGTCGAAAACTCGCTGTCGGCTTTTGCCGCCGCCATCGAAAAAGGTTTCCCGTTTGAACTGGACATCCACTTGATGAAAGACGGCACCATCGTCGTCCACCACGACGACAATCTCAAGCGCCTGTGCGGCGTCGACCGTTGTTTGAAAGACATGACCCTGCCGGAGCTTAAATCCGTTACCTTCACCGATTCCGACGAACGGGTGCCCACCTTCGAGGAAGTGCTCAATTTGACCCAAGGCCGCGTAGCCATCCTCGTCGAGTTGAAGATTTCCAATTCGTTTGATCCATCATTTACCGAAGCGTTATTGAAATTGCTGGCATCGTATCCATATCCGGATCAAATTGCCCTCCAATCGTTCAATCCCTACGCCGTACGCTGGTTGAAAGACCACACCGACGAATACCTGATCGGGCAGTTGTCATCGGCTAAGCTGCCAGGGCAAAAAGCCCACATTCAATTTCTGTTTAGAACGCTGCTGGTCAATCGCATTTCCCATCCCGATTTCGTATCGTTTGACGTCAACCATTTGCCATCATGTTACGTCAAGGGGGCCCGAAAGCGCGGCCGTTCGATTATCGCCTGGACGATTGACGATGAAAAGAAGCGGAAAGTCGCCCTTAATAACGCCGATCAATTCATTTTCGAAAGAATCAATATTTGACCTCAAGACAGGTGCCCGCCAATTACAATTTCATTGTAATAATGATTTTTAGTTATGCTATACTAACAACGTTGCAGGTGAACATATGAACATTTTTCAAAGCCTAGTCATGCAAACACTCGACGCTCACAAGCAAGCCACGTGCCATAAAGACGTGGTCATCGTCGATGAAAAGCAAATCACGAGCGTTTATCTCCCGATCGTGGGACCTAACGGCGCCGATATCGAATTATTCGTCAAGGAAGGCGATCATGTCGACGTCGGAACGCTGATTGGCCGGCGCAAGGATTTCTACGTGCCGATATTCAGTTCCGTGAGCGGAACCATCAAAGCCAAAGTCAACCGCTACAACCCGGTGGTCGGTCGGGCCACCCCGCATTATGAAATCGCCAACGATTTCTTGAACAGCAAGGCGAACCCGCTACCAACGGTCACTATGTCATCGTCGCGCGAAGCCATCGTCGCCGCCATCAAAGAAGCTGGTCTCGTCGGCCTCGGCGGAGCCGGATTCCCCACTTACGTCAAATATGAAAACGCCAAAAACATCGACACCTTGATCATCAACGGCGTCGAATGCGAACCATACCTTTCCACCGATTTCAAAGTCGGCGAAGCCTATGCCATTGACGTCGCCAAGGGGGCGGAGCTTTTCCGTTTGGCCTCGGGGGCAACCCGCGGATTGATCGCCATCAAAACCAAAAAGCCGGAACTTAAAGAAGCCCTAGCCGCCCAGATCGGCGTTTATCCAAACCTGAGCCTCGTCGAAGTCCCGAACGTCTATCCGATGGGCTGGGAACGCACGTTGATTAAGAAGTTAACGGGCCGCAGCTACGATAAACTCCCTTCGGAAGCCCATGTCTTAGTCAATAACTTGACCACGGCTTACGCGGCGGCGCGTTCATTATTATATGGAGAGCCGCTCACCCATCGAATCGTGACCTTTTCCGGTGCCGGACTCGCAAACGAGACTAACGTCTTGGTTCCAATTGGCACCCCGGTCGATTTCATCGTCAAATACATCGGCGGTTACGCCCAAGAAGAAGTTACCGCTTTCGCCGGAGGCCCGATGAGTTCCAAAGCCGTCAGCGACGACACCTTCGTGATTCAAGCCCCGATGGGCGCTTATACGGTCCTGCCGCCCACCCAAAACCGCGAGATCGCCTGCTTGCGCTGCGGCAGCTGCACCATGGCCTGCCCGGCGTACTTACAACCAATCGAAATCAAAATCGCCCTTGACGGCAACAACATCGATCGCCTCTTGAAGCTCGATGTCATGCGTTGCGTCGAGTGCGGTCTTTGCTCATATGTGTGCCCCTCGGGGATCGAAGTCACCGAAGCGGTACGCAAAGCCAAAGTCAAAGTGCGGATTGCCCAAGCCAAAGCGGCATTCGTCAAGAAGTGAGGTCCCTATGAAATTCATCGTCACACCGGGCCCGTTCCAACGCGGCAAGGCCAAAACCGGATTGATCATGCGCGATTTGATGATTGCGCTCTTGGTCGTTTGGGCGGCCGGCGTCGCCTACAATTTCACAATCGGAACCGCTTACGGATTGAAGGCCATCTTGATGGTCCTCGTCGCCTCATTGGTCACCATCTTGTGCGACATCTTGGTCATGGCCATCCGCTACAAACCGGATAAAGGTCCTTTCGGACGGGTATTGCTAAAAGAAATCCGCCAAAACTTCAGTTTGGTCACCGCGTTGATATTCGCCTTGACCTTACCGATCGGCACGCCCTATTACGTGATCATCCTCGGTAGCATCTTTGGCACCCTTTTGGTCAAATACGCCTTTGGCGGTTTCGGCAATAACATTTTCAACCCAGCCGCATTTGCCCGCATCTTCGTGGCTTTGACCTTTGCTAGCTCGCTTGTCCCCCATTTGGGCGACGCAACCTTGGTCCCATCTTTAACGGCTGGAGCCACCATCACGTCGGCATATGCCGGAGTCGGACTCAAATGGCTGACCGATTCGCTCGCCGGGCTCAATGTCAACATGTGGCAGCTGTGGGCCGGTTTCTATTCAGGTGCCCTCGGCGAACCGTTCACGATTTTAATTTTATTGCTTGGGATCGGCTTGACCATCCGCAAAGTCATCAACTGGCGCACCCCAGTATTTTATTTGGGGACTGTAGCCTTAACGGCTCTGGCCATTGCCTTGTTCGCCGGGCTTGATCCGCTTAATTACGTGTTGATTCACCTAGGCATGGGTGGTTTGGCCTTTGGCGCCATCTTCATGCTGACCGATCCGGTTTCCTCGCCAACCTCCCCTTTCGGCAAAGCCTTGATTGGGGTCATCGCCGGATTGATGACCGTATTGATCCGGGTGCAGGGACAATTGCCCGAAGGAGTGGTCTTCGCCATCGCCATCGCCAACGTCCTTTCGCCGCTCATCGATCGGCTGACCATCAGCATGACCAACAAGAACATGACCCAAAAATGGGTAACCATCGCCAGTATTATGATTGTTTCCTTGGCCATCAACGGTTCGATTGCCTTCGTCAAGGTCAAGGGAGCCGCTCCTTCGTCAAGTTCGGAATCGTCGACATCTGAAGAACCGATCATCCCCTTTAGAGTATTATCAGGGTCTTATGACTCGGCTGCCTGCGACGAAGCCGAGTATTGCCCGGTGCAAACGCAAACCGTCAATATCAATCTCGATCAGGCTTTTGACATTTTGTCGATTGAACTGAGCGGCACGAATACCACCGGTGGATCGTATCGGACCAATTGGACGGCCGGCGAAGCCGCCGTCGTCGCCTATTACGAAACGCTATCCATCGCTGAGATTCAAGCTTTGGATCCCTTATCACTTCCAGAAGACGCCTTGGTGGCTGGGGTGACCGAAACCAGCCAACGCTTGGCTCATGCCATCCAAGACGCGGTGGCTGTCGTTGAAGTATACGTCGGAAGCGCCACCAGCAACGCCGAACCGGAGCATTATCCTGATCAAACGACGACGGTGACCGTCTACGTCATTGCCGGAGACATCGCCTCGATTGCCCTAAGCGGCACGGTGACCACCGGCGGCAATTATCAACGCAATTGGGACGCCGCCTATCAAACGGTGTTTGAATATTACGTCGGAATGTCGGTTGACGACTTTTTAGCCCTCGGCGCTTTCCCGGAGGACAGCGACGCTTTCGTGGCCGGATTGACGTTCTCGGCCGAACGGTTGTACGACGCCATGGTCGACGCCTTGGTCGGTTGAGGAGGCATATATGGACAAAACATTGAAATTACCGCTGTTTCTCGGCGCGGTCTGCTTGATCGCAAGCGCCGCCTTGGCCGGTGTCAACGCCTTGACGGCCCCGATTATTTCCCAATATGAAGAAGATGCCCGCAATCGCGGTTATCTTCAAGCTTTGGGACTTGAATCGAGCGCCGGCTATACCATGTCGGAAGTCATCGCCGCCGAAGGCGACCTCCTCGATGGCGGTATCACCGGTTACGTGTATTTCATCGATGACGCCGACGACAGCTTATTCGGCGCCGTTTATAACGGCGAAGTCATCGGGTGGGAGTCCGGCATCAAATTCCAAGTCGGCATCTCCGACGGAAAATTCACCGGCTACAATAACATTTCCAATAACGAAACGCCTTCGATCGGCGGGTCGTTCATCGCCTCGCTAGACGAGATGATCGCCGGCGTGGCCTCTCATGATGAAACGGCCCTCAACGACGCCATCAGCGCCTACATCGCCTCGGACCTTAAAGCCGCGCCGACTTTCGCCGGGGTTACCCGCGGCGGCTTAGTCAGTGCCCTTCTGGCGGCCGGGGTCCACTATGACACCTTGGAGGTGCCCGCATGAAAAAATTTCAGATTATTCTCGAAGGGATGATTAAAAACAACTCGACCTTCGTGTTGTTGCTCGGCTTGTGCTCGATTTTGGCCAGTTCGGCCGCCTTCTCTTCGGCGGTGGGCATGGGCGTCGCCGTCATTTTGGTGCTCATCACGACCAACATCCTCATTTCCTTGATCAGGAAAATTACCCCGAACGACATCCGGATTCCGGTCTTTATCGTGGTCATCGCCGCGGTGGTCACCATCATCCAAATGTTGATGAAGGCCTTTACACCCGAATTGGCCATGACCTTGGGCGTCTATTTGCCGCTGATCGTCGTCAATTGCATCATCATGGCCCGGGCGGAAGTCTATGCCAGCAAGAACAACGTTCTTGATTCCTTCCTAGACGCGATTGGCATCGGCCTTGGGTATTTACTGTCAATCGTCGCCTTGTCGCTCCTTCGGGAAATCATCGGCACCGGCGGCTTGGCTTTCATTAATCCGTTTACGAATGCGACCGTCTTTGACGTGCAAATTTTCCCAGCCCAATACGCCATTGGCATTTTCACCCAAAACGCCGGGGCGTTCATGATGCTCGGTTTGATGTTGGCGACCATCAACGCCATCCAAGCCGGCGTCGCTTCCCGCAAGGCGCGCCAGTCGAAGAACGAGCGCCAAGGCGCGGGTTCGTAAGGAGATACGGCCATGGAACTCTTAACGTTGATCATCGCTTCGGTCTTGGTATCGAACATCGTCTTAGTCCGTTTCTTGGGCATTTGCCCGTTTTTGGGCGTATCCAAAAACACCAATAACGCCGTCGGCATGGGTTTGGCTGCCACCTTCGTGGTCTTTTTCTCATCGCTCTTGTCGTTTGGGCTTTACCATTTGGTGCTGGCGCCATTGGGTTTGGAATACTTGGCGTTATTGTCATTCATCTTGATCATCGCCGCCTTCGTGCAATTTGTCGAAATGTTCTTTAAAAAGTACATTCCCGTCCTTTATAAAGCGTTGGGCATCTACCTGCCGCTGATCACCACCAACTGCGTGGTCCTGGGCGTCGCCCTCGACAACATCAATAATGGCTTCACTTTTTGGCAGATGCTGGTTTACTCGCTGTCGGTCCCGATTGGCTTTACCCTGGTTTTAATTTTGTTCTCGGTCATCCGGGAACGGCTCGATTCGCTTAACAAAGTACCGGCTCCCTTCAAGGGGACGGCCATCGCCTTATTGGTAACCGCCTTGCTGGCGTTGGCCTTCACGGGCTTTTCGGGGTTGGTGTAATATGCCAGACTGGGTCAAAATACTGATTGGAATCGGGATTATCACGATCTTGGTGGCGGCCTTCATCGTCTCTTATCAATGGAATAAGAGGACGCCGGTTCCCGCAGGATGCGAAAACCTGTCGCCGGATTGCGAAGGCTGCGGCATGACTTCGTGCACCTTGCATAAGCCGAGTGCCGACAAAGTGGAGGTTATTTGAAAATGATTTTGGATATTTTATTGGCGGCCGGCATCATGCTCGTCATCGGCGCCTTGCTCGGCTTGGCGTTGGCTTTTGCCAGTTTAAAATTGACGGTCAAAGTCGATCCGCGGTTTGAAGCCGTCGTCAACATGCTGCCAGGCCTTAACTGCGGCGTGTGCGGACATCCCGGATGTGCCGGCATGGCCACCTCGCTACTGGACGGGAGCGAAAAGAAGGTGTCGTCGTGCCGCCCGAGCAAACCCGAACAACGCGAAAAGATCCGTGACTATTTGAACAATACCCCGGGTCCCGACGGCAAAGTCACCAAAGTCGAAGTCTAAAGCCGTGACCTAGGCGACTAGGTCTTTTTTTATCACGATGAAAAAACGCATCAGCTTAACCAAAAATTCCTTCGACGTCTACGTCTTCAACGTGCTGGTCCTCTTGACGACGTTCATTTTGGTGATCACCAATTTGTTCAACCGTCCCCAAGGATTCCTTATCGTCGGCGTTTACGTCGAGACGGAAAAGATCGATCAATTGTCCTTGGACGAAGACGTGACGAAAGTATATACCAAAGAAGATTATCCGATTTTCTTAGGCGACATCACCTTGGAAGTGATCGACGGGCGGGTCCGGGTCGAAAAAGAGACCTCCCCGCTTCATTATTGTTCGATTCAGGGTTGGGTCAAGGAACCGGGCATGCCGATCATCTGCGCCCCGAACTATTTCATGGTCGTGATCGAAGACGCTGAGGTGTCCTCATGAAAAACCTCTCGGTCAAGAAGATGACCCGGCTGGCGATTCTTTTAGCCTTAGGCGTCATTTTGAATTATTTGGAACATGTCTTGCTGCCGACATCGTTCATCGCGCCAGGCGTTAAACTCGGGTTGGCGAACACGGTCGGCTTGATTGTTTTGTATTTCTTCGGTGTCGGCGAATTCGTCATGATCGGGATTCTCCGCGTAGTCATGACCTCGCTATTCACCGGCTTCGGTTTCAACTTTTTCATCGCCTTGGCCGGATGGGGCTTTTCCACTTTGGTGGTCATCATCGTGTATCGACTCCAACGAGCCTCGATCTTTGGGC
>CAZBUP010000012.1:0-38958 GCA_964495145.1 uncultured Staphylococcaceae bacterium
TCATAGGAAGTGTTCTTGACGACGCCGAAGAAACCGTATTCGGGGTTGATGGCGGATAAACGGGCGTCTACCTTAAGCCAAATCCAGGCGATGTCGTCGCCGACGGTTTCGACTTTCCAACCCGGCAGGGTCGGGACCATCATGGCGAGGTTAGTCTTGCCGCAGGAACTGGGGAAAGCCCCCATGATGTACTTGGATTTGCCTTCGGGATTGGTGATTTTCAAAATCAGCATGTGTTCGGCCAGCCAGCCTTCGTCGCGGGCGATGGCCGAGGCGATGCGAAGGGCTAAGCATTTCTTGCCCAAGAGGGCGTTACCGCCATACCCGGAGCCATATGACCAAATCATCCGTTCCTCGGGGAAGTGGGCGATGTATTTTTCCTCAATCGGGGCGCAGGGCCACATCACGTCCGATTCATTTTCCTTAAGAGGCGCCCCGACCGAATGCAGGCAGGGGATGAACGAACCATGTTTTTCGAGTTCTTCTAAAACATGGGTGCCCATGCGGGTCATCAAATGCATGTGGACGACCACGTAGAGGCTATCGGTCAATTGGACGCCGATTTTTGATAACGGGGCGCCGAAGGGGCCCATCATGAACGGCATCACGTACATGGTCCGGCCTTGCATCGATCCATGGAATTTTTCAGTTAACGTCTTTTTCAATTCATCGGGGTCGACCCAGTTGTTGGTCGGGCCGGCATCTTCCGGTTTCTTTGAGGCGATGAAGGTGCGGTTTTCGGTTCGGGCGACGTCGCTCGGGTCGCTAAAAAAGGCATAGGAATCGGGCCGTTTGGCCGCATCGAGACGTATGCCTTTGCCTTCGCTTACCAGTTGGTTCAAAAAAGTTTCGTATTCGGATTCGCTTCCATCGCACCAATGAAGCGCTTTCGGTTGGCATAGCGTCTTCATTTCCTCGATCCAATGCGACAAATCCTTGAATGGTATCAATTCAAACGTCCTCCTGAATATGATAAATTTGATAATATTTTAGCCCATTTGCCGCCAAAAGCATAATGAAGGCGGCAATCGATGGTAAAATAAACATATGTGCGGACGGTTTACCCTCGTCGTATCATTCGAGGACCTGCAGCGGTATATTGCGGCGCAATATGACATTTTCGACGTTGAGGCGTCGCTTTTTTCGCCTCGCTACAACATCGCCCCGTCGCAGCCAGTGGTCACCGTCATCCACGACGGAAAGAAATATCGCCTCGGCACTTTGAAATGGGGCTTGGTGCCGCCCTTCGCCACCGATGAGAAAATCGGCTATGCCTTGATCAACGCCAAAGCGGAAACCATCCTGAACAAACCCTCGTTTCGCTCCTCATTTGAAAAGCGGCGCTGCCTGATTCTGGCCGACGGCTTCTACGAATGGGAGAAAACCGATCAGGGAAAACTACCCCATCGCTTCGTGATGCAAGACCAAGCGGTGTTCGCCATGGCCGGGATTTGGTCGGTTTACACCAAAGGCGACGGCACGAAGCTCTATACCTGCGCCATCATCACGACCCAAGCCAATAACTTAATGGCCCCCTATCACGATCGGATGCCGGTCATCATAAACGAAGCCGACCAAAAAGAGTGGCTCGCCGCGACCGGCAATCCCGATGCCCTCGTCAAATTGATGAAGCCCTACGATCCCGGGAAAATGAAGCAATACCGGGTGGCGACCGCGGTCAACAACCCGTTTATCGAAGCCCCGCATTTGATTGATCCCATCAAGGAATAAGCTGATTTAACAACGTTAAATATTCGGATATCGGTTCATGGACAAATATTTGAAGGGGACGATTTCGTTTCCTTTTAAGTCGATGATTCCCAGAAAGTTGTTCTTTTGGGCGAGGCCGTAACCGTCGGAAAGAAGCAAAATGTTTTGATACTCAAACGGAACCACGGTTTGGGGATGGTCGGCCAAAGTCATGACGCCGACGAGCGGCCCGTCTTTGACGACCAGGTGTTGGCCGGTGATCATGTAGATGCCGGTGCCGGCCACCGTCAGTTCCCGGTCATAGGAATAGAGCCATAACTCGTCATCGCCCCGTTCGTCGACCAGGTAGGTTTTCATATCGGTGGCGACGATGGGGTCGGCGTAGATGTAAGGCACGCTTGTATGGATGGTCCCATTGGGATTGAAAAGGATCACTTCGTCGTGGGCGGTGGTCCCTTCGGTCCATTCGACGTTGACTAAATAATCGTGGTAAATGGCGATGAATTCATAGGCTTGGTTGACGAAGAGGCTTCCGTCGTATGCATACAAATGCATGATGTCGCCGTCGGTCACCTTGTACAAGGGGCCCTGCCCGGTGATGTCATCGACCCGATTGATCAGCGCATCCCCGTTTTTATCAATCAATGAATAACTCAAGTCGTCATGTTGGACGATGGCCCGCTCGTAGGCGTCGAAGCTATACGCGTCGCGATATTCGAAAGCCAAGGCGATTTCACGAGAAGGATTAAGATAGCCGTAGGTTCCGTCCAGCGCTTGGACCAGACCGTATCCCGACGTGAATTCATAGCTCGTTTCATAAACGGCCGGAATCACCAACTCGCCCGATTGATCGCAATATCCCGACCTACCATCCACGGATACGGCCAAGAGGCCGTCAACGAATTGTCCAGATACGGCCTCGAATAATGGTTGGGTGATACGCGTGCCGTCTTCGGCCATCAACCCATAGCCCAATTCATTCCCGTAGATGATGATTTCGTCATCGGGGTCTCGGATCAACACATCGTATTCGCCGTCCAGCAACAATTGGCCTTGCAGGTCGATGAGGTTGGCGAATCCATCGATTTTAACCACGGCTATGCCGCGGACGAACGCCGCCGCTTCTTGATAGACGAAATCGAGCACTTCTTCGCCCTGACGGTCGACATAACCCCAAAGGTTGCCTTTGGCCATGGCGACCCGGTCTTGGTAAAACACTTCGCAAGTATCCCAAGTGCCCGCGCAATAAGCGTTTTCGTCTTCAACCGATTTGCCGCAGCCGGCCAAAAGGAAAAGCATGATGCCGGTCACGATATATACAGTAGGATGGCTAATTGATTTCATGAAAATGAACCCGGATGAATTGGCTTCAAGCGGCCGTTTCGATGGCAATCGGGCTGCCGTTTCCTTGAAGGATGACGGAACTATATCCCGGCATGGTCAGCTGGCCGACGTTGTAGGATATGCTTTCGCCGGTGATGGCGATGCCGTCATAATAACTGGAAACGTTGGTCAATGCCAATTCGTGGCTGGTGGCGTCGGTATTGTGAATCACGATCGTCTTGGTGGTTCCCAGCGACACGACATAGGCTTGGATCCGGCTGGAGCCGGTCTCGATCGCCGTCACAGTGCCGGCGAAGAGTTCGCGGTATTCGTTTTTAAGGGCGATGACCGCGCGATAATGGGCCAAAAGCGAATCGGCTTCCTGTTCTTGGTCAAGCACGTCATCATAGGTGATGGTATTGGAACTGTAGGAAGTGCCGATGCCGTAGCGACTCGGTTCGGTTTCGTAGTCGTCGCCCCAAAGCATCGGGGTCCGATGGGCGCCGTCGCCGGAGCCGTTGCCCCGCAGGCCCAATTCGTCGCCGTAATAGACGAATGCGTTGCCCGGAGCCAGAATTTGAAGCGAGGCCGCCATTTTCAAGCGATCGCGATTGGAAGTGAGCCAAGCCATGCGCCCGTCGTCGTGGTTGCTGAGGAAATACGCTTCGATGGCGTCGGATTGAAACTCGCGGATGCCGGCTTGGTAATCGTCGAGAAAAGTGGCAAAGCCATTGACGCCGTTCAAGGCGTTGGTGACTTGGTCTTTGGTTTCGAAATTGAAGGCGCTGTCGAGGTTGGAAGCGTGGTAGCGCTCGATCTTTTCAAGGCTGGTCCACATCTCCCCAATTAGATAAACCTCGGGATAATCGGCTGCCAGGGCGGCTTGGAATTCCTGCCACCATTCGATGTTTTTGTCGTAAATGTCCCCGTTCCATTTATCGGAGACCGAATAATCGGTGAAAATGTGCATGGCGGCGTCGAGCCGGAATCCGGACACGCCTTTTTCCAGCCAATATTTGGCGACGTTGATCATTTCGGTCCGCACTTCTTCGTTATCGTAGTTGAGATCGGGCATCCCACCCCAAAAGATGGCTTCATAATAAGCCCCGTTGCTGCCGGAGGCGTTTTGGGTTGTCTTCGTGGCCGAGAAGTTATACCAATTTTTGTATGGGGAGGTTCCGTTGTTCCGAAAAGCGTTTTGCCCAGCTAAAAACCAAGGATGGTCGCTCCCGGTATGGTTCAAGACCAAATCCATGATGATGTCGATGTCGCGCAAAGCGGCGTCGGCCACCAAATCCTCGAAGGTATAATCGTTTACTTCGTAAGCGGACCGGATCCCGTAATAGTCGACGACGTCATAGCCGTGATACGAGGAGGCTTTGTTAACCGGTGACAGCCACAGGCCTTTGACGCCCAAATCCTCGAGATAATCAAGCTTGTCGGCAATGCCTTTGAAATCGCCGATCCCGTCGCCGTTACTGTCGGCATACGAATAGACCAGCAATTGGTAATAGGTTCGATATTTGGACGAAACGTCTTCAGGACGTTCGAACAAGTCTTCGTGGCTCGGGTTGCCGCAAGAGGTCAAGGCGAAGATGAAGGCGAACGCCAGAGCTAATGGGGATTTCCAAATGGGTTTCATGCATGACCCTCCTCAGGTTAATTATACGCGAGCCTAAACGTCAATCGTGGTTTACTTGGCCAAGAGTCGCAGGCCTCGATCATCGTTTGGATTTGTCTTCGTGCTTGACCAGGCCTTTTCCAATCAACTCGTCGTAGCGACCTGGATTAACCTGGCGATCAAAAACATGATTACTATACAATATCATCAACACGACATCAAAAGAGAATACGAAAGTCAGCAGCAAGATGCTTGATGCGGTTTGAAGCCAAAAAACCGGGATCACCAGCAAAGAAAAGGGCAAAACGGCCAAAAGAAGCATGGCTACGCCTTGACCGGGATGATAAAAAAATAAGACCAACGATTGCCATAGGCCGCGACCGAGTCGCGATTGATAAAGGTTGAAATAAGGGAGGGCGATGAAAAGCGTCCCCGACACCAAGAACAATTGAGCGCTGGCGATGGCGATGCTAACCGTTTTGACGATGAGGTTATTTTCAAACGCGTAGTATCCGGTCACGAATACGAAGAAAAATAGCGATGCGGAAAGCATCAACGACATCGGCAAATACTCTTTCCAATTGCGACGGATGCCAGCCTTGAAATCGGTTATCAACGCGACATTTTCGGCAAAGACAAGTTTCTGCAAGATATGGACGGCTCCGGCTAGGCCGAGTGAAGCCACCCATGACAAAGGAATCAATCCTGCGAATGTGACGTTATTGATCTGCATCTTGATAATGGCCATCGATTGGCTGAGATTATCCGGGTTCGGCGCGTGGATGAAACCCGAATCAATCAAATAGGCGATTGAACCTTTCGTTATAAATGACAAGTATAGCCAAATGATGGCCGGCAAAGCGAAAGCCAGCATCAAAAGATTGGTTTTGGCCAAGGTCAATTTATAATGGCGCCATAAATCGAAAAAGACCTCGCGCCGGTCGTGAGGCAGGTTCGATGAGACTTTATCTTTATTCTCAGTCATGAGAATAGTTTAACTTAATGGCGCCTCATCGGATTGATTAATCGCCTCATACGGCAACATTAACCTGATGCGCGGAGTCAGATGCATGTCAAATGGGCGACCGACGATCACGGTGAAATAGTCTTGACTCAAGGGCACGCGGCAATATAGGACGCTCGTCTTACCCATGAAATCGACATCATATATTTCAGCGGGGATGACCAATCCCGATCGGGAATAACGTTTGTCGGTAATTGCGATGGCCGCTGGTTTGATGAAGAAATTCGGTCCGGCTTCGTGCAATCCCTTTCGCATGACGATTCGTTTATGATAGGCCGATGGGATGCGATTGGTGGACACCGGGTGTTTGGCGATCAACCGGTTGGAGGCCGCATCCGACAAATTGACGCCAGAGGGATCGATGAAAAATTCGAGGGTATCGCCCACTTTGAAATCACGGCGATCATCGGTTAAGAACGCCATTTTTTCACTGATTCCCGCCAAGGTTAAGAAAATCCCGGTTCGGTTTTCATAAGCAATCAGGTGCGATATGACACCGTGAAGTTCGATTGAACCATCGGTTTTCGTTAAGGATATGGAATCGGTCTTCACGCTTAAGTCGACCGGATGATGTACGGCTTCAAGATCCAGCAACCGACGACCGAGATCAAGCAAAATTGCTTGTTCGCCGATCGAAAGCCGGAAACCATTATTATTTTGGCGCAACGACAAATTTTTCAAATAATTCATCGTCGGTATCCCCATGAGCCGGCGACCGTCATGCTGATCGAAGACATGGATTTTTCCCGGATGGATTTCCAAAGCGATTTTTCCGGCACGCTTGATCGATGAATCGGTTTTGACGCTGACTGCCAACGGATGTTCCAGTCCGGAAACGGTCACTTCCAACAACGAGTTTTCGCCATTGGTTTCCAAAGAGAGCACTTGACCGGGAATGGTGTTCGGCTGTCCAATCAACTGCGTGTCGACGACATGAAAGTGATGGGCGCGCAACCCGATGTCGACTTGCTTTCCAAAATAACTTTGATCGTAAAATTCATTTTTTCGAGATGCCGGCAATTCGATTTTGAAGTCTCCAACCGTGAAGGATTCGCCTTGAGCGCCCAATCGACTTGGGATAATGTTCATAGGCGGGTTTCCCAAAAACGTGGCCACGAACCGATTGGCCGGCGTCTCATAGATTTCCTTTGGGGTTCCCACTTGCATGGTATGTCCGTCTTTGAGGACCACGATTTTGTCGGCGAGCGACAGGGCTTCCAATTGATCGTGGGTCACATAGACGAAGGTGGTTTTAAGTTCATGATGAAGGCGAGCGATATTGACCCGCATCTGGTTTCGCAGCAAGGCGTCAAGATTGCTTAACGGTTCGTCCAAAAGGAATATCCGCGGCGAGCGAACGATGGCTCGCGCCAAGGCAACGCGCTGCTTCTGGCCGCCGCTTAGATGGCCCGGTTTGCGGCCCAGCAATGACTCGATTTCCAATAACCGCGCAACGCTTTCAATGCGTTGCTTCTCTTCAACCCGTCCCAAATGGGCCGACTTCAGTCCAAAGGCGACGTTTTCATAGACCGTCAAATGCGGATAAAGGGCATAGTTTTGGAAAACCATGGCGATGGATCGGTCTTTCGGAGGTATTTCGTTGCTGAGGATGTCGTCGATGAACAATTCTCCGACGCTGATTTCCTCTAGTCCGGCGATCATTCGGAGAATCGTCGATTTCCCGCTGCCTGAGGGGCCGACCAAAACGACGAATTCGCCGGGTTCGATTTTTAAATTGAAATCATCAATTGCCTTGAAGCGATTGCCATAGAGTTTATTGATGTGTCGCAGTGATAACGTGGCCATAAGCGATGATTCAGGTACTCGACTTACGAATAATCAAAGTCGGGTTGATGATGGTGTTTTTAATCTTCTTGCGTTTGTCCAACAATCGTTCGAGCAATGTCGTGGCCAATGCCTGTCCCAGTTCATATTGGCACATGTCGATGGAGGTTAATGCCGGGGTTGAAGCTTTGGCGTAGTCGGTGTTGTCGAAACTGACCAGTTTGAGGTCTTCGGGAATCCGAATGCCATGGTCGCGGCAATATTGGAGAATGCCGTACGCCGACAAATCGTTCACGGCCACGACGCCGTCGACCGGTAAATCGTTCTTCATGAAATGGGCAAAGGCTTCATAGGCGGCATCGGTCGCGTACTTGCCATCGATGATGTAGCGTTCGTCAATCGGAAGACCGGCTTCTTCAAGCGCTTGCCGATAACCTTCGGTTCTTTCCTTACTGGTTTGCAGTTTCGGGTTGCCGGACACGAGGACCACGTGTCGGCATTGCTGCTTGATCAAATGCTCGGTGGCCATCTTCATGCCCGAGATGTGATCGACGAATACGTAATCGAAGTTGTCGCCGTCTTTTTGGTTCAGATAGCGGTTGCCAAGCACGACCGGGTGTTTGATCTGCCGGACTTGCCTGATGTTTTTCTCGTTGAAGTCGAACGATATGAAGATAATGCCATCGCAGTATTTTTGATTGGCTAATTCGAGGGCCATGATTTCCCGGTCGATTTGGCCTTCGGTCGGGTAAAGCATTAAATAGTAATTATGCTTTTCGAGGACTTTGTTGACGCCTTCGATAATCCGGAAATAGAATGGGTTGCAAATATCGGGAATGCAAAACAAAATGCGATCGGTTTTGTTGTTTCGCAGGGCTTTTGCCAACGAATTCGGCGAATAGCCATATTCTTGAGCGACTTTGTAGATCGTTTCGCGAGCCCGGGCGGAACAGTAGCCTTTTTGGCTTAAGGCGCGGGCCACCGTCGCTGAGGAATAGCCGCTTTTCTTCGCAATGTCATAAATATTCATGTTTGCCTCGCTGATGATTGTTCAATCGCTCATGGAAAAATAATAACCACGAACTTACCAAAGTTCAACTCGTAGGAAAGACGGATTGTAAGCCGGCATCCACGTGGAAATCACCATATAAAAGATGCGGCCGTCGTCTTCTTGCCATTTTTCGTGGGTCAATGGGGCATAAATCGATCCGTTGGGCGTTACCTCGTTGGCGGGCGGGAATAACAGCACTCCGGTCGAAGACCAGGGTCCGTATATTTCGTCGCTGACAAAATACATGGCGCCGTGGCGGCTGCGATTGCTGGTGACCGTGAAGGCCATCCATTTGCCTAAAAACTCATTCCATACAACCGACATTTCGCCAAAGGCCGATCCGATGATATAACTGTCGTTATTATCTTTTATGGCATCGAGCCCGGCCCGGCCTTGGACCCAGATCGGCATGTTTTCGTTATCGTACCCGGTCAAATATTCAATCGCGTCGAAATCCTCAAACTGAGCAACCGGGACTCGGCCGAGTTTCAATCCTTGGCTGCGGTAGCCACCCTCCCCGAACAAGTAGACGTAACCATCTGGTCCCATTTTGGGAAATATCTGCGTGAAGTCATAACCTTCGTGGTGTTCCATGTCGACATCGCCGCCGTTATCCATCAAATCGACGTCTTGATTGACCAAACGCTGGATGTTGGCGACCAAAGCTTGATCGAGATTGGCGTCATCGACGATGTGATCGACCCACGTCAAGGAATAGACGCGCTCCCAGGTTTGGCCGTTGTCGGTCGATTTCACGGCTCCGCCGTAGTTCATCGAGATGGGGCCGATGGTGTTCCAAGAATATTTCGAAAAATAGAACCAATACATCGTTCCGTCGATTTCGATGCCTCCGGTCGGGATTTTGGTCATCTCATAGCGATCGATGTGCTGGCCTTCGATAAATGGTTTGGCAATGCCCGAAGGCGAGGAGAGGAAACTATCGATATCCAATCCGTCGGCAAAATTCTCGTCGGTGGAAAGCGCGACCGTATTGCTGCGCCAGCGGCCTGATTGCAGCGGCGAGGTAAACGAATCGCCAAAGCCTAAGTACATCGTGTCGTTGCTTTCATTGTAAAGCGGGAAACCCAGATCGCAACCGCCGACGGTCATTTCGTCGGTGCGCGATTTGCTGTCGGCCCCGGTCACCGTCGATACGAAACTGATGTCTTTGATTTCGTCGGAATAACTGCGGAGCGGATCCGTTTCCGATGAGGATAGCGAATGCGATTGGCAACTGGTGGCGATCATCATCAGCGAAATGATCAGCAAGGCGTTTTTATTCTTCATCATGGTTCTTCTCCAATATGTCTAATTTCATTAGCATCGGGTTATAAATGGGCAGCCACTGCGACAAAAGGAAATAGATCGTCCTGCCGCCGTCGACCATCATTTCTTCGCTCGTCAAGGGCGCATAAACGGTGGCTCCGCCAAACCGGGGGTCTTGTTTGGGGCAAATGACGTGCCGCTCGACATATGGGCCATGAAGTTGGGACGCTAAATAAAAGACGATTTCCGGAACATGACCCGTTTCCGATACTTTAAAGAGCATCCACTTGCCTAAATAGGGATTGTAAACGATTGACATTTCGCGGGATTTTTCCTTGATCACGTAGTTGTCTTCGGACTCGTGCGCCCTTAGGCGCCCTTCGGCACCGCGCTCATAGACCGGTTGCCCGTTTTCATATTTGATCAAATACTCATAAGCCTCGAAATGTTCGATTTGGTCCGTGGGTACGCGAGCCAATTTAATGCCATCGGCGTCAAAGGAGGCTTCGCCAAATAAATATAAATAGCCATCGGGGCCCAATTTAGGATAAACCGATGTAAAGTGATAGCCGTAATGGTCTTTCAAATCAATGTCGTAGGCCGGCTTTTGGTCAATGCCTTCATTGATGAGGCTTTGCAGGTAATCGCTATGTTCGCCCGTAACGTGATTGGCGAACACGATGTCCGGGACCCGGGCCCAGGTGCACCCGCCGTCGCATGATTTAATCAACCCGCCAAAGTTCATTTTCTTGTCGGCTTCGGTTATCGACCACGACCGAATCGAAAAATGAAAGACGTAAATCGTCTCCCCGATGACCACGGCGCCCGTCGGAATCTTGGTCATTTCAAACCGGTCTTGATGATGGCCGTCGATGATGGCGATGGCGCGGCCGGTGCCATCGGTCAAAAACTTATCAATCGGAAGGCCGTCGCCCTTGAACGAGACGTCTTTGATCATGGCGACGGTTTGACTGCGCCACCCTTCGCTGAAGGAACCGCTTGATGAGAATGAATCGCCAAAAAACAGTAAGAGGCGACCATGCGTCGAATCGTAAGCCGGATAACCTAAATCGCACCCGCCGACTTGGTAAGGCGTGGTGTCATTGATGCCATCTTTACCAGTCAAAAGGCCGATGTGGCTTAGCTTGGTTTTGAGCCGGGCGGTTTCCATATCGTTTTAGGCGAACACGACCTCGACCAAATGAACGTTATAGACCGGCGTCCATTGGGACACAAGCAAATAGATGCGGCGACCATCGTGGTCGGACAGCATCTCGTGCGAGAAGCCGCCGTACAGTTGATTGATGTCGGATTGGGTCACGAGCGAATCGGAACTGCTCCAAGTCCCCCAGGGCTCCGGCGATCGGCGAATGACGATTTGCGAATTGTTCTGCATATAAGTCATGATATATCGATTCAGGTAGCCGTTCCAAGTAATCGACAGTTCGCCACACGACGGGGCGACGATGTAACTGGCTTCGTCGCTTTTGATGCTGCGCAGGCCATTGGAGCCCGACCGCCAGTCAATCGTGTCGTCGCGATTAAGGTGATAATATTCATAAGCTTCAAAATCTTCGATTTCGGCCGCCGGCACGCGTCCTAGTTGGACTCCGCCGCTGCGACCGCCGGGGATCCCATAAATATATACATAGCCATCAGCGGCCAATAGTGGGTGAATTTGAGCAAATCCCGGCGCGTCACCTTGACTGCGATCATCATGGATGGCTTGCCAACGCAAGGTGTCGACGCGGGTCCAAGTCTGACCTTTGTCCGTGGATTTGACGACCGAATTCGAAAACACGTCGAACTCGCCGGTATCGTAAAAGGCCAATACTTCCATGTAAAACAAATAATAGTCCCCGTCGACGACGACGGCTCCGGTCGGGATGCAGGTCCCGGTGTCTTCCGAGCTTAATTCGTCGAGGGTGGGAAGGGTGCCGTTGCTGTTGGCCACTCCCCGAGTGATCGGGGTGACGGTTGAAGTCGTTCCATGTTGGCCTGGGAGAATGCCATCCCATTGGATGCCGTCAGCGTAATCGAGATGGTCGGTATATAAGATCGCGTTGCTGTTCCAACGGCCGCGCATCGGGGCTGTTGCAAACGTATCGCCAAAGGCGGCGTAAAACCGATTGATTTCCGGATCAAAAAACGTCAATCCCAAATCGGTGCCGCCGACGCCCCAAGCCGTGGTATCCACGGCGGCGTCTTCACCGGTGACGAAACCGGCGTTCCGGACGTACATAATCCGGTTGGAATAAGTCCAGCTATCCTCGGGGATTTCCCATTGGTATTCGGAATCGCCGGGTTGACTGCTTGTGGTGGTGCCGGAAGTCGTGGACATATCACAGCCCACCGTCAGCACCGTACAGATCATTAAAGTCAAAAAAGTCGCTTTTCGCATAGGCATTCCTTTCTGGGGGAATCGGCCGGGGCGGACAATGCCACCCCGGCCTTCATTATGACAGTATTACTTAATGAGTTTGCGTTTCTTTAAGAGAATCAACAAGCCCCAAGTCCCGCCGGAGAGAACGGCGGCACCGCCGACCGAGGCGCCGATGATCAGAGGGACATTGGGTTCATCGGGTTCGTCCGGGGTGACAACGGGAACGTTGCTGACGGTAATCGTGAAGGTCACGCTGCCGCCAAGCGTGTTCAAGGTGAACACATGGGCTCCATTAGCTAAGGTGGCTAGATAAGTGGCTTTGATGGTCAACGTTGTACCCGACAACGTGTAGTTGTTGGTGCCGATGTTGACATCGTTAAGTTTGATCGAAGAGATGTTGTAGTCTTTGAGATCGACCGTGAAAGCGACGTCGGCTTGGGCGTTGTAATCAAACGCGGCGCTGGCCGGGTCGATGGTCGGTTCATCGGTTTCACCCTCGAGTTGCCATTGCTTCAATTGCACGTCATCGACCAATAGATAGTCGGAGTCGTTGACGATCCGATATAAGAAACGAATCGAGTTCGTGGCGTTCAGCAAGGCAAAATCGACGATGTAACTCATGGTGACTTCGGTAAAGCCGTTATCACCTTCCTCATAGGCGATGTCCCATTGATAGGAGTTGGCGTCGGCTTCGGCCGTTTTGGCCGGTTCGGAACCGTCTAGGGCGATGAGGTGATAGGAGACGTTGCTGGCGCCGACGAAGCAGACGTTGGTGCTGCTGCCGTGGGAGGCTGGCGTGTCAGTGACCAATTTATAACGGAAACTGAAAGTCATGATGTCACCGAGTTCAATCGTCGGGGCGGTCATCGCAAAGGCGCTGGAATACATTCGCGTTGATTCCGCGGAAGCTTTCTTTAGTCTTAAGGCGTGGTTGCCGGTCCCGTCATCGACGATGACGCCGGGATCGTCATAAGAATCCAATGAACCCCAAGCTTCGGCCGTTTGGGTCATGGAAAGGGTCAGTCCCAATTCATAATCATCGAACGAACCGCCTAAAAGGGTGTCCACCAACTCATAACCGTCGGTGGTTTCCGGAATGGTGCCGGCCGAGTAGACGACGGTGATCAAAACGCTGACCTCGCCGACTTCGGTCGTCAAGACGAATTCATGGACGCCCTCGCCCAATTCTTGGACGAAAGCGGTCGGGAAGGTAATGGTATCGGCTACGTCGTCATAGACATAGTCGGTATCGGCGGTCAAGGCGACCTCGTCTTCATCGACGACGCTCAGAAGGTCGTGATCATGGAGATCAAGGTCGAAAACGATATCTTCGGGATCGTCTTCGCGCCAGGTCTTGGAGAAGTCGCCGATAACTTCGGGCGCTTCGGCCGAACTGACGGTCTTGCGCACGGAGATGTTGTCGAAGTGCAAGACGGTGTCGGCGTCACCGGTGGTGTTGAACCAGAATTGAATTGAATCCAAACCAGTCAGGTGCGAAGCGGAAATGGTATACAAAACTGAAACTTCAAACCATTCGTCGACCGGTCCGGCGTTAATTTCGGCGGCTAAACCAGGGCCATCGACGAACGAGGGAGACCAGAACCGGAAGCCGACGTTGTCGCTGTCGACCCAATCGGCTGTTTTCCGGAAGTCGAATTTAACTTCATAATCGGCGGGTTCGGTCAAAGAAAGACCTGCCCACCAGTCGACGAAATTGCTGCCCGAGCCAGGATAACCTAACGAGATGTAGGTGTTATCGCCTTCACGGATGGCTTTCATTTCGGCATTGAACAAGATGCCCATACCGTCACGGGCGCCCCCGGCGAAGTCGTACTCGGTCTCTTCGCCTTCCAAAATGGCTTCGAAGTCGCCGATGGCGAACAGGTTGTCACCGACCGGGACGTTGCTGCCGGTGATGATTTTTTCTATGGAGATATTGTCGAAGTGCAAGACGGTGTCGGCGTCACCGGTGGTGTTGAACCAGAATTGGAGCGAATCCAATCCAGTCAGGTGCGCGGCCGAAATCGTGTAAGTGACCGCTACTTCGAACCAATCGCCGACCGCCCCGGCGTTGATTTGGGTGGCCAAACCAGGGCCATCGACGAACGAGGGCGACCAGAACCGGAAGCCGACGTTGTCGGTGTCGACCCAATCGGCCGTTTTCCGGAAGTCGAATTTCACGCGATAGTCAGCAGCTTCCGTCAAGGCGAGGCCAGCCCACCAGTCGACGAAATTGCTGCCCGAGCCGGGATAACCTAGCGAGATGTAGGTGTTGTCGCCTTCACGGATGGCTTTCATTTCGGCGTTGAATAAGATCGCCATGCCGTCGCGGCCGCCCCCGGCGAAGTCATACTCAGTCTCTTCACCTTCCAAAATGTCTTCAAAGTCGCCCATGGCGAACAAGTTAATGCCGTCGGTGGTCGGTTCATCATCGGCTCTCGCCGTGGTTGAATTCAGCCACGCCGGCATCGCGGTAAGGGCTACGAAAGCCATGATACCGAGCGATATAAGCAGTTTTCTCTTCATACTTTTCCTTTCTTGGTCTTCTTGACCATTGAAACCTAAATCAATCATCTTTCTTTTCGTTATTTGACCCGTTCTTTCACCTCTTTCGCGATGCGTTTTTCTTTAAGGAGTATTTCTTCATCGATGGGAAGCCGTTCGGCGACTTTCGCCATCGGAATGACCGGAAGGTGCGGTTCGGTTTGATACCAATACGCCGTGGTCGACCAGTCGTCGGAGCGGTGGTTGGCATGGCCATGTTCAATCGTCACCCGAATCGATTTTTCAAAAGTGATCGGATCTTCGATGTGGTAGCGGTAATAGGTGATCTTGCCTTTCCAGTTTTTGTCGCCGGCCAGGATCAAGCCGTGATACGGGGCATGATAAGGTTGGGTCGGACACCAGGCCATGTTGACGTAGTCTTCGGTTCCGGTCCCATGAATCGAGGGATGGGTTTCCCCGTCGATGAAGATCATGTCGTCTCCTTCGCCGGGCCAATTCCATTCCTCGGAAATGGACAGATTGTGGATGTTGATGTTCGCGCCGCAGTAATGGCCTTTGCCGGTGGCTTTGAATAGTTCGTAATTGGCGACGCCGTCTCGGTTTTGACCAGCAAAACACCAATCGAGGTGTTGGGGTCCGTTTGGTTCCGGGATTCCCGCGGTCGGACAAACGCGATTCCATAAAGCGTGGAACCGCAGTTGATCATCGCTCAGGACATCGTATTCTTCATAATCGACGTAAAAATATAAAATCAAGACCGATTGGCACTCGTTGGTGATCGTCAATCGCGCCGATTGATAAGGCATCGGCCAAAAACTATTCAGTCCCAAGCCGTTTTCAGGCGACATCTGCAAAGGGGCCGAGACGAAATTGCGGCTCATGGCATGACCCATGCCAAAGAAATCGCCCAACGGAGCCAACACGCTCGGGTTGGTTTCCCCATCCCAATAAAAAGCCAGATAGGCTTTGCGCAGTACATTGCGTTCAATCGTGAAATCGTCATTGGAAACCGTCATCCAAATATGTTTGATGCATCCGGGACGATCCATGGTCGCAAATTCGCGGGTCTCGCCCGGTTGGATGTAGATGCGGTCGTCGTTCCCGCCAGTGCGATCATAACTGCTTTGGCGTCTCCGTTTGAAATTTTTTACTTGTGATATCGATGCCATAGAACCCAAGACTTTTTCCATAAAAATGTATGCTCCTTTGCTATTATTTAAGGCCGCTGATGGCGATGCCTTGAATGATCTTTTTTTGGAATATCGCGAAGAGAATCAACGGGATGGCGATGGCCATCAAGGTCGCGGCGATGACGATGCCGTATTCCCCGGCATAAGAACTATTCAGGACCCGGATGACCTGCATTACTTGAGCGATCGAGGCATTGTTGACGATGGTCAGGGTCGGCCACATGAAGCTGTTCCAATATCCCATGAAGACGGTGATGCCGATGATGACCATCGGGGTGACCGCCATCGGGAAGTAGATTTTCCAAAACACCCCGAAATGGGAATTGCCGTCGATGATGGCCGCCTCTTCGAGGCTCGATGGGATGCTATAGAAAAACTGCCGGAAGAAAAAGATGTTGTAGGCGGAGACCACGCCGGGAATGATCAAGACCCAAATGGTGTCCACCATGCCGAGGATATTGACGACGCGAATCGAGGTCAAAAGGATGGTGATCCCCGGGATGAACATCGTGAACAGGAAATATATCCACAGGAATTTCTTGCCCCGGAATTCGAGATTAGAAAAGACGTAGGCCGCCATCATGTTGATGATCAGCGACAAAACCACGGCAATGCCGGCCACCAGGAAAGTCGAACCAAAACTGCTCAGGAAGTTATAGCCGTTATGTTCCAGCGTAAATACTTTTTCGAAGTTGGTCCACACGAAATCGTTGGGCCACCAAGTATTCGGCACTTGCCATATTTCCCGACGGCCCTTGAAGGCGGCTGGGAGCATCCAAATGATTGGAAATAAGACGATGGACGCGACCAGTAGGGCGATGGCGCTGAACCCGAGCGTTTTCACCAAACGTCGGCGATTGGTTTTCTTAATCATGTTACTCATGCGTCTTCGCTCCGGCGGCTCCGTACGAAACGGAACACGATCACATTGACGGTCGAGATCAACAACATGACCAAAATCGCTCCGGCGATTGTCACGTTTTGGGGTCGATTCGGATCACGGAACGAATTGAATAGATACAAGACCGGGGTCAGGGTGCGGTTCAGCGGTCCGCCCCCGGTCATGATGTACGGTATTTCCATCATCTGAAGATTGACGGTCACCAGATTGATGATGATCAGGACAAAATAGTTTTTCATATTGGGAATGGTAATGCTCCACAAGCACTGCCAGGGCGAAGCCCCGTCGATGCGCGCCGCTTCATAATAATCTTTGGGGATGTTAATCAGACCGGCGTACATCACCAAGGTGTTGTACCCAAAGCCCAACCACAAGGTCGGGACGATAATCGCCACGTACGGCCAGATGCCGTCGGATGTAAAACTGACGGGATCCATGTCGAGACTAATCAATATGGACGTGATCAACCCGCCGCCATAATTGGTCAACATGTTGAAGATGATGGCTGCGATGATGCCCGAAATGAAGAAAGGCACGTAGATGATGACTTTTGTCATCGCGCCGATGCGATTGTTGAGATTTTTCAAAACATGAGCAAAAGCGAACGAAATGACGACCATGGTGACCGTGATGATCAAGGTAAACAGCAACACGTTGCGGAACGACTGCAAAAAGAGATCGGTGGATAAGATGTAGTCGTAGTTGTAGAATCCGATGAAAGCGCCGGTGTTGTAGTCCTGGAAACTCCTGATCACGGCCATGATCAATGGCACGATCACGAAGGTGGTCAGGAGAATAAAAGCCGGAAGCAGCATCAAATAGGCGATTTTTTGATAGCGGTAAATGAAACGATGGTGCCGGCGGCGATCGAGGCGCAGCATCGGTTGGTTGATTTTTTCAATACGATAGTTCGTTTCCATTGACCTTGTGGGTAGAAAAATTATTGCGCCAACAATGGATTGCCAATAAAGCCGGGATTGGTGATGATGGTGTTGATGGCGGATTCGGCCGTGGCGATGGCGTTTTCAATCGTGGTGGTTTTAAAAGATTCCCCTTTGCTGGGGTCGGCTTTGATGGCCATCGTTTCGAACATGGTGGCCACGGCCAGGGAAATGTCCCAAGGATATAAAGCTTCGGGAATGCCTTTGGTGGCCACATCGGTCACCACGCCGAGCCAATCCTGCAATTCTTCGGGAGCGTTGATGGCGATATAATCGATCACGCTTTGATTGACCGGGGCTTTAGAGTAAGCCGCCGCTTCGAAAAATCCGGCGGTCCGTTCGGCGTCTTCGCAGAAAAACCACTCCAGGACGCGGGCGGCTTCTTCTTTGTGCTGACTCGTCGAAGAAATGGCGTAAGTCCAGCCGCCGTTGCTGGCGGTGGCTTTGCTTTGATCGCCGTCGATGGTCGGAATCGGCGCCACGCCAATCACGTCTTTCATGTCTGGATACGTATTGATGATTTCGGCAATCGACCAACTTCCGGCAAACGTCATGGCTAATTTGTCTTGGGCCAACGCTTCGATGATGTCGTTATAACCAGTCGGGCTGACGTTGCCGGCCGGGCAGTATCCATTGGCGTATAAATCATAGAATAACCCATTCAACTGGCGATATCCTTGCGAATCCACGAGCGATTCGGTCCAAGCCTCGTTCAAGGCCAGTCCGCCGGTGGTGTTGTATTGCATGCCATAAGTCGCCCAACCGAGGGCGGTGCCAATCGGCATTCCCAGGGCATATTGGCCCCGGCCGAGTATGGCCTTAACCGAAGCGGCGGCATCGAGAAGTTCGTCCCAAGTGGTCGGGACTTCGGTCACGCCCGCTTGTTCGAACATGTCGGTTCGATAGAAGAAAAGCGTGGCTGGTTCGGTTAATTGCGGATAGGTGTAATAGTGTTCGTTGAAGCGGATGCGTTCGCGAACCGAAGGCACCAGATCTTCGAAATAATCGGCATCCAGCCAATCATCCAAAGGTTCGGCATAACCGGTGGCCACCGCCGTCGAATAAATGTTGCCGTAACTGACCATGAAAATGTCTGGGGCCGAATTATTCTCGCGCGCTACCGTCAGGGCATCGCTATAAGCCTCGTCTTGATACATCTTGATATCGAGTTGCAACCCATCGTCTTTGATGGCGTTGAATTGCTTTCTCATTTTGACAAGGTGTTCGTTGCTCCAGTCTTCAAAGTCCTGGGCATAGAAAGTGACGACCGTGGCGTCTTCTTCAATATATTCTTCGGTCGTCTCGTTGCATCCCGTCATGATGGGGATGGCCATCATGAGCATGATCATGGCATAAAATCGTTTTTTCATATCCAGTCTCCTTTTATTTTTCGCTATCGCGCAATTGGCCTAATTTGCCGCCGGGATGCCACTTGACATATTGTCTCGGGGTCAAACCGTAACGTTTTTGAAGCAAGACGCTCAATCCTTGAAGAACCAGCAACTCGACGATGATGGACGCCCGCGGAGCGCGATTGAGATCGTCGCCTTCTTGGCTTGCGGCGGCCAGCAAGTGGGCGTCGCTTTGCTGCGCCAGCCAACTGCTGTCACTGCCACTGACGGCGACAATCCGGCAGCCATTGGCTTTGACGGCGGCGATGGTGCTTTTCAATTCCGGGGTTTCGCCCGAATTCGAAATGGCGATGACGACGTCGCCCCGAACGAGTTGCCCCGCCGAACCATGAACGGCTTCGGTCGCGTTCAGATAATAGGCCGGGGTCCCGGTAGACGATAACAGCGAAGCCATATATTGGCTGATGTGAGCCGGTTTCCCAATCCCGGTCACATGAATGCGATTGCCTTTGTCCTCGGCTTCCTGAATGAGTTTTATCGCCGGTTCGTAAAAGGCTGGATTGATGGCCGAAAGGGTTTTTTTCGTTTCTTCGCCCATGGCATTTTTGTACCGATCAAGCGTTTGCTCGTCCGTATAAATCAAAGGTTCAAAGGAACGAATCACTTTATTATAGGTCTCCGCGCGTGATTCGCGAATGTGATCTTTTACTCCCGCCAAAGTGGGAAGAGACGGCATGGCCCCAAGCGAGCCCACGGTTATCGATGCCACAAAATTGGCAAAATTCAATGAATCGACCACGTCGTTCCCGGCGCTGATTGCCGCGGCGAACGCCCCGATGAACGAATCGCCGGCCGCCGTCGGATCGACGGCGATGACGTTTTTGACCGCCGGAATGAACACTTGTTCGTTTTTCCCGCCGTAATACACGCCGTGATGACCCAGAGTCACGATGACGTTTTTAACGCCTTTCTTCGAGAAAAATTGATAGACGTCATTCATTTTCCCGACATCGGGCCGATCGTTCTCATCGATGGGCTGGATACCGGATAAATCAAATACTTCGGTTTCGTTAGGAACAATGAAATCGATCAGTTGGTAGAATTCATCTGATATTGGTTGGCTCGGCGCGGGATTCAAAATCACGGGCACCCCATGTTTCTTGGCCAATTTTGCGATGGAAAAGTTAACGGGCACCGGTATCTCAAACTGAAGCACGACCAATCCGTATTCATCGAAAACATCATCCAAAAAGACGATATCTGCTTCGGTCATCAAATAATTGGCCCCCGGCGTCATCAAAATGCGGTTTTGAGTTTGTCCGGATGGCATTTTCTTTAAAACGACGTCACTGACACCTGACGATTGGTTGGGACTTACCATGACGTAATCCATGCCGACGCCGGCATCGCGGCAGGCTTTGACCAACTCGCGGCCGAATACGTCGTCGCCGACGCGGCCGACCATATCGACAGGAAAGCCAAGCTTGCCGATTTGGACGGCTTGGTTGGCGCCTTTGCCTCCGGATGCGTGGCTGAAAGAGCGTCCAAAGACGGTTTGCCCGGCTTCAGGCAAGTTTTCGGTCAAGAAAATCAAATCCGTGACAAAGCTTCCGACGACGAGAATCTTCTTGTTTTTCATAATACCGCCTAGGTTGTGATATCGGTATCACATTGTAATCGCTTTCATTGTATAACAAAAGAAAAAATAATGTCAATAGTTTAGGTGTTATATTTAATTGATGGAAAACCGTTATTATCAAATAACGGCCAAGAAAAAAATGTAAGTGTCATTATATATTTTTCTTTGTCAAAGCGTATTTATTTATCTTCAGCTGCCGATTTTGACAAGAGAACCACGTTTTTGTCGACGTCCAAGCCACCGAGGCTATCGATGAATTTCCCGAACTTGTTGAATCCGTAATCTTCGACGTTGAAATCCTTGAATTTCTTTTCCAATAACGATTTCAACTCCGGCAAGGTAATTCGTTGATTGGTCACGGCTTTGATCTTGCCGATGATATAATCGCTGATTTCCCGATCGCGGGACGATTCGACGATCTTGACGAAGTATTGGTTGTCTTCCAAAACCAGACGGAACGATTTCATGGCCGAAATCAGTTTGGACAAGCTGCGAGCCCCGTATTTCCGGGGATCGAAATCCGATTGGAGGTTGGTCAGGAGGTTGCCAAGGTTGGCCAAGGATATTTTCCCATCGGCCCCGCTTTCGATGATGAGCCCGCGGATGGTGTTCGATAGTTCGGTCGTTTCCACGTCGGCCGTTTTCTCGCCGTCGATCAAGTACTCGAAATATTTAAACTCATTGCACGAGGACACGAACGCTTTGGTGGCTTTTTGATCGCCGATGCCGATGACGACGGCGCCTTTTTCCCGCAGCTTGATGACAAGGGGCGTGAAGTCGCTGTCGGAAGTAACCAAGATAAACATGTTGACCAAGCCCTCGTTCATGATTTCGAGGGCGTCAAGGCTCATGGCCATGTCGGCGGCATTCTTTTTGGCGGCGACGTTATATTGATGGACGGGACGGATGGCGAATTCGGCCGAGATGCGCTGCCAATCCTCGCCGATTTTCTTGATGTCGGCATAAAAACGCGACGTGATGGCGGTGCCGTATTTGGCCATTTCTTTAATGACGGCTTTCATCCGCGTGACCGGGACGTTTTCGGCGTCGATCAATAGCGCGATGCGGTTGTTGTTGGGTTCCATGTTTACTCCTATGAACAAGTTTTAGTATTCAAACCAAATTAATCATACCCCATCGGTGGCGGGGTTGCACCCGCGAGTTGTCGTTATCACCATCGCTCAATCAATGTTTTATACTATGGATGAAATAACGAAAGGTGCCCGTCCCATGGAAAGCAAAGACCAAATCCGGCAACGGATGATCCAAACGAGAAACGCCTTAAGCCCCAACGAAGTCGCGGTTCGAAGCCAAGCCATCATTAAGCGCATCATAGCCCATCCCGCTTATGGGGAGGCTAAGATGATTGGCCTGTATTACCCCTTTGCAAACGAGGTCGACTTGTTGCCTTTGCTTCAATCCGGGAAACGCATCGCTTTGCCGAAAGTCGTCGGGAGCGACCTTCATTTCATCGAACTGACCCCGGATACGCCCTTGGCCAAAAGTTCGTTCGGGATCGTCGAGCCGGCCTTCGGGCCATATGTCGAAGAGCGGATCGATTTGCTACTGGTGCCGGCCCTAGCCGTCGACGCCGCCCATTACCGCATCGGCTTCGGCAAAGGTTATTATGACCGTTTCTTAAAAAACAAACGGCCGCCGTTCGTCTATGGGGTCGTTTATGGTTTTCAATATGTGGCGTCGCTCCCCCATGAGGATCACGACGTGCCGCTGGACGGATGCTTCTTTGATTAATGCAAAGTATTAAACTGTCTGTTTCCTAAGGAAATCCAGCGCTTCTTCTTCGCCAAGCGGTTTTGAGTACCAATAGCCTTGGATCCCATCGATGCCAAGCGCAATCAGCATATCTTTTTGATGAGACGTCTCGACGCCTTCGGCCACGACTCGAAGGCCGAGCCGATGTCCTAAATCGATCATGAAATTGATTAACGGCGAAGTCGTCATCGCTTCGTCGATCGCCATGATGAAACTCCGGTCAATCTTCAGGATATCCAGCGGCAGCTTTTCCAAATAGGTGAGCGACGAATAGCCGGTGCCAAAATCGTCGAGGGCGATTTTGAATCCGACTTGACGCAGTTTCGTCAAGGTGACGATGGCCAGGGACATGTTTTCGAATAGCATCGATTCGGTGATTTCAAACACGATGTGCCCGGGATTGACCTGATGACGGGCCACGGCTTTTTTAAGGTAGACGATCATATCCTCGACCACCAAGAGCTTCGAGGAAAAATTGATCGTGATGTCAACATCGGGGAACCCTTGGCTTTCCAAACGCTTCTGGTAGGCGAAGGCGCGGTCGACCACGAATCGGGTCAGTTCGTTGATTTGGCCCGACTTTTCGGCCGTCGGGATGAAATCCATCGGGGAAATGATGCCTCTTTTGGGTTGTTTCCAGCGGATCAGCGCCTCAAAGGCGACCAGTCTTTTTTGGTTGAGGGAATAGATCGGCTGCATGTTCAGGTAGATTTCGTTATTGGACACCGCCGTTTGCATCATGTTGGTCAATTCGATGTTGTCGGAAATGATTTTGGCGAAGCGCGGCTCATAGATGACGACATGGCCCAAGCCCTGGTCCTTGGCCATCTGGAGGGCCATTTCCGCGTGCTGCATCAATTCGTCATAGCTTTTCCCGTCTTCGGGATAACTGCTGACGCCGCTGCTGAGTGAGTAAAAATATTCCTCGGCGCCCAAAAGGAGCGAACGCTTGGTTTCCTGGGTATAGTGGTCAATCAAATGCATGAAGACGTCTTTAGAGGCGATGCCCCGGAGCAAGAACACGAATTGGTTGCCCCCGTAACGGAAGACTTGATGGGGCGGTTTGACGAGTTCTTCCATTTCGTGGGCGATTTTTTGAAGGAGCAAATCCCCGGCGGCGAAGCCTTTGACTTCGTTGATGAGGCGGAAATTGTCGATGTCGAGATAAACAATCCGCAAGGGCTCCTCGGGGCGTTCTTCGATGTCGCGGCGAATCGTTTCCTCGAGACGGTTGCGGTTGGGCAGACGCGTCAGTTGATCGAAGTAAGCCCGATCGTAAAGCTGCTTTTCGAGTTCGGTCAAATTATCGTTGCTGCGCTTGAGGTCGAGATTGGTTTGCTGAAGTTTAAAAATGGCACTGATGTAAAGGTCCATCCGCTTTTTGATGATCCAGTAGAATAAAACCGCGGTCAAGATGACGTAAAAGATGCCTTTGGCCAATTGCAGTTCTTGCACCAAGTGCGGATCGGGTACTAGAAACGCCAAGACGTAATCGGATAAAAATATCCAGGCGATGCCCAGACCAACGTAAATCAAGATGATTTCAAGCGCGCCTTTAACGGGAACCAAACGCCAGTTTTGGTCCTTTTTCAATCTGAAGGGTGTCCGTTTTTTAAAGGGGGCTTTTTTCATATTAGGGGGTCGCCGCTTTTTGGCTTCGGTTCACAGCTTGGGTCAAATCGTTGAGTTTGATCTGGTCGCGTTTTTTCTTGGCGCCGGTTCGGCCTTCGCGCCGAGCCAAAAATGCATACAGCAACCGAAGATTGGCCACCGACAAGACCCGCATCGGGATCTGATCGACGGCAACCGTGATTGAAGGATCATTGTTGAATGCCACCGTTTTCTTCCAAAAGGCCCAATCGGCGATTTCGACGTCGATGCCGTCTTTTCGATAGGCAAGATATGGTTGCGGCACCACGCTATAACCATGCCGGCGCATGATCTGGGTGATTTTCTTCGGGTCATAAGTCTCATTCATGACGATCAAGTCGATGTCGTGGGCGTCGTAATCGCGTTGAAGCGCCAGTTCAACCCCCAGCGAACCATAAACGATCGGGGCTTGCCCCAGTTCCTTTTCGAGGAAGGCGGTCACTTCGATCAATTGCCGATAAATGTCTGAACGGCTAGGCATGGGTAGCCTCGGTTTTTTCAGAAGATGGTGTCAATTTCAAATAAGTGCGCTTCCATGTGCTCTTATTGCTTTTCTTGGCGATGTATAACCCTTCGTCGGCCAGCCGATAGAAAGTATCGAAGGTGGTGTCCTTATTGGGAACGAGCGTCACCACGCCGATGGAAACCGTAAGCATCAGCTTTTTGGCGGTGAACGGCGTTGCCGATATCACTTTGCAAACGGCATTGAGATATTGGCTCGATTCACTATCGTCGGATTCGACCATGATCGAGGCGAATTCGTCGCCGCCGAAGCGTCCGAATACTTGCTTTTCGACCATGGTTTGCTTGATTAAGGCCGCTAACTCAAACAAGACTTGGTCGCCCGTCATGTGGCCGTGGGTATCGTTGATATCCTTGAAATTGTCGATGTCGAGCATCCAAACCGAAACCGGGGTCCCGTCTTCGCGACTTTTGTTGATGATCTTTTGGACCTGTGCCAAAAAGGTTTGGCGATTGTAGACTTGAGTCAATTGGTCGATCGTGGCCGCCTCGATCAAAACGGCGTCGGTTTTTTGTTTCGTCAGTAAGATGAACCCGATGTTGACGGTCATCATATGGGCAAACAGGGCGGTGAAGCTCAGTTGATTGAACCAATGGGCGGATAAAAGAGAATAGTCGAGTAACTCGAAATAGGCATTGAAGGCGCGGAAACCCAAAAATCCGACCAAGATGATGTGAATGATGGCAATCAAAGTCTGCAAATGGCTACGTTTGGGATCGGTCAAATAGGTATAGATGGTCCCTGTCAGCAGCAAAGCGCTGAAGAAAGCAAAGACAAAGGTTCGGTTAGCCTCGGTGTTAAGCCAAAAATACGTGACCAAAAAGGCGACGATACCCACCAGGGTGGTCGTCAAATAAGTAATCCTAAGCCCGCCTTTGAAAGGACGTTTGACTTGAATGAGAGCGATGGTTTCGAACATGATGGCGACTAAAAGAATCGTATTGCCAAACAAGACCGACACGAAATCGGGTACGTAATCGCGAAGCAACAAGAGGATAAAGCCAATCGCTTGCAAAGCCTTGGCCATAAAAAACGCCTTCTTGCAGGGCGTCTCAGCTAGATTGAAGTGATAAGCCAACATGAAAGCCCCGGTCAAGAAGTTACCGATGACGATCAAGATGATGACGGTCGCCACATTGATTAACATTGCGCTTTACACCTCTTATTAATTATTCTAACAACTATTAGCCATAAACGCGCATACAAGATGGGTTTGTCAAGGCCTCGAACAGCATAAAGGCCCGGCGATCATTTATAAAGAATTGTGCTTAGGATTGGTGATAATCTTCGATCTTACCGGCTTTGACGATATAGGGATAGTACTTGCCTAATAACCGTTTAGGAACCTCGGCATCGATGGTGATCACTTCGTCCCCGTAATCGGCGCTGAGGATGCGTCCTTCGGTTTCCAGTTCGCCCACCAGGGCGCTGGCGGCGTAAGGCAAGCACAGCACCACTTCCTCATAAAAGCGGTCCATTTGTTGGCTGATGGCTTCTAGGAGCGCGTCAAAGCCGGCGCCCGTCAAGGCGGAAATGTCCATGGTGTCAAATCCGAGCGGCAACACGTTTTGTCCCAAGATATCGATTTTATTGCGAACGTAGATAATCGGCGTTTCGACGACCCCGATATCGGCCAAAGCTTGATTGACGACCTCGATTTGGACGAGGGCTTCCCGCGAAGAACCGTCAAACACGTGCAAGATCAAATCGGCTTCGGTGATTTCTTCCAAAGTCGACCGGAAAGCGGCAATCAAATGAGCGGGCATCGACCGGACGAACCCGACCGTATCCACGGCCACGAACGTGCGATGGTTGCTTAAAACAATGGCGCGGGCCGCGGTCTCCAGCGTGGCGAAGAGCCGATCTTCTTCATAAGCTTTCTTCTTCTGGGTCTCGGCTTGGCGCGATGAAGACGTCAGGCGGTTGAGCAAGGTCGATTTTCCGGCATTGGTGTAGCCGACGATGGCCACGACGTAGACGCCGGATTCGCTTCGCTTCTTGCGTTGGACCCGGCGCTGGCGCACGATGGCCGCCAACGCGCGCCGATCGCGGATGATGTTATCGTGCAGGCGCCGGCGTTCGAGTTCCAGTTTTTGCTCGCCCGGCCCCCCAATGGTTGAGGTGGCCCCGCGTTGCCGCGACAGTTCCCGGTACTGGCCGATGATGCGCGGCAGCATGTACTGGTCACGGGCCAGCGACACCTGCAATTTGGCGACTGGCGTGTGGGCTCTTTGCTCAAATATTTCCAAGATGACCATGGTGCGGTCCAGCACCTTGATGTCCAAGGCGGCTTCCAGGTTTCTAAAATGCACGGGTGACAGTTCTTGGTCGAAAATGACGACTTCAGCTTTGGTTGTGCCTAGGGATTGCTTGATTTCCTCGACTTTGCCGCGGCCAATCAAAAAACTCGGCGTGGGTTTCTCCCCGCGTTGGACGAGGGTGGCCACCGTTTCATAACCGCAGGAAGCGGCCAACTCTTTGAGTTCGTCGAGCGATTCTTCGAATTGGTGGTCGCCCGGAAGTTGCAATCCAATTAAAATGGCAAGTTTGTTTTCCATAATCATATTTTAGCAGTGCTCCGGCTTTGGCGGGACTTTGGCCGCCATTTTTCGTTTCACGGCGATGCCGAGAGCCCTTAAGGAAAAAGCAATCAGCATCACCACCAAGAATAATAATAACGACCAATAAACGACGCCGATTCCATTTTGATTGATGGTGAACCAACCGTAGGTTTCATAATCCATGAAGAAATACGGCGCCACGCTTCCATCGGGCGGGAATCGCCATCCGATCCAATTGCAGACGGCGACGAACAAGACGTAATATAGCGGCGGGATCAGCGCCATGGCGATTTCCGATTGCTCAATCGGATAGCCGAAGTCGAACATGGCAAAGTCGACGATGGCGATGATCGGCGCAATCAAATGCAAGGTCAAACTGGTGACCGAAATCGAATAATCCAAGGGCAGGACCGGGAATAGCAAGAGGCCGAACACCAAAAAGGTCAAGGTCAGGCTGACCGTGAAGATGAATTTGACCCGGATCCATTTTTGAGACAAGAACCCCTTCCCCTTTTTCAAGCGAACGATGTCGTTTGCGGCGAACAAGGCCAAAATCAAGATCACCCAAATGTTGCTTTGAAGCGTGAAAAACAGGAGCGACTGCGGCCCACCGATGCCGGTGGGAGCAGCCAAGACCGAAAACAGGACCCCGACCAAACCAACCGCGACGCCCGATGACTTCAAGACGATGGATGACACGATCGTTTTGCGATTCATATTCCTACCCCAAAAAGGCGAACCATGGTTCCACCAAAGCGACCACGTCCAAGAAAGCCAGGGCGACATTGGCGCCGATCAGCGCCGCGCCATACGCCACGAATGAAAGGGTCAACGCTTTCTTCTTGGCTTTGAAAACTTGATACAAGTTAATGCCTATCGAAATCAGTCCCAAAGGGATAGTCACCGGCAAAAGGCCATGGGCCCACACGTAGGCGATGGTGCCGAAGGGATTTTCATATCCGCCGCCCTCCACCGACACATATCCAAAGGCCAGTAGCGTCGTTAAGACGGCCACCAGCAGGATCGATAATAGATACAACGAGAGATGGATGAACACGTCAAAGCCGTACTGCCACGGCTTTTTGTCGGGATGGTAGCGAAGGCCAAACATTTGTTTGATAATCGAAAGCAATTCCATACAGCGATTATAAATCATTTAACCATATCGACCGTTCATAAACATCGTTTTTCGGTCAAGTGAAAGCGTTTCTAGCCAAAAAGCATAAAGAAAACCGCCCTTAAGGCGGTTATAGGCATCGTCTTGTTCAGTTCGTCTATAGGCGAATCAAAACATAGGTTCCGTCCGAACTCTTGACTTCGACGAGATTGAAATGGCCATGTCGCTTAATGAAGCGCCGCAATGCCTTGATGGCCTTCGGCATTAAAGAACCGAGGGCTTTAAAGTCAAAGGAAGCCTTGCTACGCTTGTTCAACGCGGAGTAGATTACCCGCCACTTCAACACGCCCGTGGGAAGCCACAGCCGAATCTTGGGCCCCTCTTTTGGGAACACCTTGACGGTCATTAGGCCACCAATATTTCGACGTGATCGCCGTCGGCCGAATCGATTTCGACCAATTTGCCGATGACCCCTTGTTCGATTAAGGCCATGACTTGCTTGAAATCGATGTTCTTCAATGCTTCGTTACCGTTAATCTGCGGCATGTTGAGTCCGGAATCGGCCACGATCTTCAAGAGCGGGACCGGCAGGTTAATGCGGACGCGGTCGCCGTCATTGGAATCGACGGTGATTCGCAAGACCATGTGATTGAGGTCCTTGCGCTGTTCTTCGGGAACGAGCGTCGGCGTTTCCTTGGCCTTGCCGACCAACTCATCGACCGTGACCCCGAGCACTTCCGACAAGGTCAAGAGCCCGTCGATGTCGGGATACGAGGCGTCGCATTCCCATTTGGATACGGCTTGGGGCGAGACGTGGACCTTGTCGGCGATGTCTTCCTGGGTCAAGCCCTTCTCTTTTCTAATCCGCGCGAGGCGGGTGCCAAAACTTTCTTTCATGTGATTGTCCTCCTTGTTTTTGACGAGTAAATTGTAAGGTTAATGCACCCCAATTATAAGCGACTGAAAGTTGAATCGCGTCTATTTTCTAGATTGTTGGTTGTATATTCAATCAACCATTGGTTGTGTGAGACCAATATCCTCGCGATGCATTATTTGATAAAAACTAACGATAATCGCGTCTATGACAATAAAAAAGAAGGGTCGAGCCCTTCTTTTAGCGGAGTATGATCAATCAAATCAGCGGATTTCTTTGATATCGACGACTTCGACGTGCCGTTGCTCTTTCAAATCCTTGAAGAATTCGTAATGGGCGACTTCGTATTTCGGCATGACCCACAGGAGCAAGACCCCAAAGGTCAAGGCCGAGAGGATGAACCAGCCGATGTAGCTGATTTCGAGGCAGAACAGCCGCCACTTGTGGCCCTGCATCATATCTTGGCTGCGCTTCAAGGCCTCGAGCGGGTCGAGTTGCGGCTCTTCTTCCAGCAAGTACATGCTCATGGAATAGGCGTAGTGTTTGACGAGGCCGGGAATCACGAATAGAAGCGCCCACAAGAAAGTGAAGACCGTCTTAAGGATCCACACGATCATGGCGGCCACGAAGTTGTCGATGCCCTTGAAGAGCACGTCGACTTCGACTTTCTCCCCTTTCGAGACCGCTTTGGCGAATTTGACTAATCCTAGCGTAAGGGGACCCAATAAAACGAACTCGCCGACGACCGTTCCTAGGGCGACCGACGAGATCACGAGGAAAACCAAATAGATGATAACCGAATTGGTCATCTGGGCATTGACTTTTTCGTTGGCGACACGGCGGAAATCACTGGCGTTCATGTTCTATACCTCAATAAACACATCGCCGTCGGCGATGAGCGTTTTAAATGTCTTGATGGTTTGTTGGTCGGGGTTTGGCACTAAAAATTTGGCTTTCGGGCTCGGGACGACTTGGCCGGTTTTGACATCGACTTGAAGGCCGTGCTCCTTGCATCGGATGACGCCGTTTTCATATATACCGGGCGATAAGGGCATGCCTTTGTGGGGGCATTTGTCGTTGATGGCGTAGGCCTCCCCTTCGTGGGCGACGACGAGAATCGGCCGCTCATTGATGAGGACGCGCATTTTCCCTTGGCTGAGAAGTGCTGACCAGGAGCAGACTTTATGTTTCATTCACATACCTCGATGATGATATTTTATCACGCGGATTGGGATTTTCATCTGACGTTAACTTCGGGATTTTCGCTTTTCAGTTCGAAATGGAACGAAGCGTTCAAGCCGATGGCCCGGATCCGGTAATAGCCCGCTTCCAAGTAGATGATTTTTCCGCTTTCGGCGCCCGCTTCGCTCAATACGGTGATTTCTTTCTGGCGGGAAACGGCCACGAGCTTCATCTTCCCGGCATCGGTAACGGCCGTCAGTTGGTACCTTTGACGCCCCTTGACTCGCAGAAACCCGATGTTGGCTAAACCTGTAAAAGATTTAACGTTGGCGGTCAAGCGGCCTTTGTGACTGAATGCCATGAAAAGCAGCGCCCGCTTGTAGTTGACAATCCCAGCGATCTTCTTATCGTCGGCGAACATTGTTTCATCCATAAGGCCATATCCCCTTTCATGAGGCGATTTTCACGATGTAACCCATTACATGACCAAGAAATTAAATGAAAGAACCATTAATATTTTGCCACTAACATGATAGAATAAAGCAAATAAAAAGAGAGAGATAATATGATAACATGTCGCGCATCATTGTAATCGCTGGCGATTTGGCATCCGGCAAATCGACCTTAGCGAAAAACTTGTCGGCTCATTTCAAGATTCCTTTCTTCACGAAGGAGGGCGTCAAGGAACTGCTGGCGGAGGAAATTGAATTCAGCGATCGGACCGACAACAAGAAATTGTCGAATGCGGCCCTCAAGATCCTGGTTCACATCCTCGACCGGGTGACCGCGGTCCAGGGCGGCGTCATCCTGGAAGCCAATTTCCATAAATCCGAGCTTGAGAAAATCAAACGCGAATGCGAACTCAAGCAAACCGAAGTCATCCTATTGTATTTGACCGGGGATATCGATGTGCTCTATGAGCGCTTCATGTACCGAGAATATTACCTGAATCGTCACCCGGTGCACCTGACCCATCCGCTCCAGGATGTGGATGAATTTGAAAACTACGTCATGAAATGGCGAAGCGAAGAGGAAGTCTTGCCGCGCCACTACATCGACGTTACCAATTGCGACCGCGAAGTGATCTTCGCCAAAGCGCTCGAAACCTTAAATCAAATCGACAGTAAATAATTTATTCACATAGAGAGGAATCACCTATGCTTTACGAATCGGAAAAAATCCGCAACATTATTTTCTTGGGCCATCAAGGCTGTGGCAAGACCACGCTGATCGAAGCCTTGGCCAGCCTCGCCTTCAAGACCCCGAAGGGATCGATCGACCGCAAAAACACCATCAGCGATTATACGGTCGAAGAGAAAAACCGCCTCAGTTCCTGCAACATGGCCATCGTCCCGATCGAATATAACGGCTACAAACTTAACCTGATCGACGTGCCCGGCAACGACAGCTTCATTTATGAAATCATCGGCGTCTTGGACATGATCAAAGGCGCGGTTCTGGTCATCGACGGCCAAAAGGGCCTCGAAGTCGGCACCGTCAAACACTACAACTTCCTACGGAAGCACGGCGTCCCGACCTTCATCTTCATCAATAAACTCGACAAGGAATCCATCAAATACGAAGCCTTGCTGGACGCCATCAAGACCAAACTCGGCAAATCGGCGATCTCGTTCGTGTACCCGATCGGCAAGGAAGACACCTTCGACGGCTACATCGACGTCATCTCCTTAAAGGCCAAACGCCATAACGGCACCGCCTGCGTCGAAGAACCGATCCACGACGACAAAAAAGAAAAAGTCATGGAACTCAACAACGCCATCAACGAGCAAGTGGCGGTCACCGACGAAGCCTTGCTCGAGAAATTCTTTGCCGGGGAAACCCTCAGCAAGGAAGAAGTCCAAAAAGGCCTCCACGCGGCGGTCCTCACCGGCGACTTGACCCCGATCTTGGTCGGGAGTGCCGTCAAAGACATCGGTCTCGACACCATGCTAGAGATGATGATCGATTACCTGCCCAACCCCAACGAATTGAAACCCTACCTCCTCAAAGACGAACAAGGCCAGGAAGTCATCCGGCACACCGTCAGCGACGAACCCTTCAGCGCCTACGTCTTCAAAACCAGCCTCGACCAATACAAAGGCACCACCAACATCGTCAAGGTTTGCTCCGGCACCTTGAACTTGGGCGATGAAATCTACTGCCCGAATACCAAAGCCACCTTCAAGGTGTCGCAGATGTTCTTCCTGTTCGGGGCCAAGCAAACCCCGGCCGAGACGGTTCACGCCGGCGACATCGTGGCTTTAGCCAAGCTTGAAGGGATCACCACCGGCCATACCTTGTGCGAAAAGACGAAACCGGTCATCTTCCCGAAAGCCAAATACCCGACCCCGGTCTATTATCGGGCCGTCGTCGTCAAGAATCCCAAAGACGAGGAAAAACTCGGTTCTTCGCTTTACAAACTGCAATCGGAAGACCCCATCCTCGAAGTGTCGCGCAACAACGAAACCAAACAACTCCTGATCGGCGGCTTGTCCAATTCGCATCTAGCCTACGTGCTTGAAAAGATCTTCAACATGTTCGCCATCGCCGTCGACGTCGTCGCCCCGAAGATCAACTACCGGGAAACGATCCGCAAGGAAGCGACCGCCCCGGGCCGTTACGTCAAGCAATCGGGCGGCAGCGGCTTCTACGGCGTCGTCGAAATGAAGTTCCTGCCCAGCGGCAGCGACAAAAACGAATTCGCCGAAGAAATCTTTGGCGGATCGGTCCCCAAGAACTACATACCTGCAGTCGAAAAGGGCTTCTTTGAATCGGTCAACCAAGGCCTATTGGCCGGTTTCCCGGTTCTCGGCATGAAGGCCGTCTTGACCGATGGCAAATACCACCCGGTCGATTCTAACGAACTGGCGTTCAAGATGGCGGCCATCCTTGCTTACAAGGAAGCCTATCCCAAGTGCTCGCCGACGATTCTCGAACCGATCATGAAAGTGACCATCAACATCTCCAACGAATTCACCGGCAACATCATGAACGACCTCAACCAACGCCGAGCCCGCATCATGAGCATGGACGAGAAGGCCAACAACATCCAAGAGATCGTCGCCTTGGTCCCCGAAGCGGAAATTCTCGATTACGTGACCAACCTCCACGTCATCTCGCAAGGCACCGGCTTCTTCAACCGGGAATTCGATTCCTACCAAGAAGTCCCCTCCCAGTTGCTCGAAGGCGTGATCAAAGCCAATTCGATGCTGAGACAGCCCGAAGCCAAGTAACCACACTTCAATAAGAAAACGCCGATCGCTCGGCGTTTTTTCATGTTAGGGGGAAAATCCCTTTCGGCAGGTAGCTCCCGCGGACGGATTCATAAAGGATGAAGGTTTCCACCGTTTCGGTGACCGGCGGGCCCTCGTAGCCAAACGGGAGGCCTCGCTTGCCGCGGGCCAGGGTGATATGGGGCGAAAAGCGGTATTGAAGCCCGGGATTCACCATTTGGGCGGCGGTCAGGATCGCCTGGGCCAAATCGCTTGCTTCCGCGCTATGCTCAATCCCGGCATAATAGACCGTCTGGGCGTTATCGTAAGTCCCGACACGGTCAACCTTGATCGGAAACTTTCTAAAACTGATTTTGCTTAATACTTCGAGGTAGGGAACCTCGCTAGCGACCTCGCCGATATATAGAAGAGTCAGGTGCAGTTTCGATATGGGTTCGATCCGAAGACCGGATCCCGCCAAATAACGCGTTTGAATGGAACCGAGGCTTTGTTTGATCGATGGTCCAAGCGGCAAGCCGACGAACAGCCGCATCAAATGACGCCCGCGGGGATGAGCACAATCAATAACAGGGCCACGAGACCCCACGTGATCGATAAGAAAGTCATCTGGGTCTTGGGCTTGGCGTCATGGGTCAGGAAAGCCGCCAAAAAGAAGGGGATATAGGTGGTAATGAACACCGGAATGGCGCCCCACCACGGATAGACCCATATGAAAGCCGGGGTTCCGGCCAAAAAGATTTCAAAGATGGCGAAGAAAGCGGCATTTCCAATCGCAAACAGCCAGCGGTTATTCATGCCCAATATTTTCATTTTGGGATTCTCGGGTAAAAGTTTCGACATGGCTAAGCCGGCGATCGAGAACATCATCGACAGTTCCCAAGACACCCCGATCAAGAGCATGAAGCTGGTGCTGTCGGCGGAAACCGTCCATAGGGCGTAGCCCGAGGCTTTTTGAATGATGGCATTGGTGATTTCATAGAGCCAATGGACGCCATAAAGCGACAAGGCGGCCACTACGCCTTTGTAATGCTTCTTCTTGATTTCGGTGAAATAGATATAAACGACGATGGCGAACAAGGCGATGAAGGTCCAATTGAAGTTGGCCCGCGAACGGATCAAACCGTTAGCCGCATCGGCTTCCCCGGTCCGCGCGACGTCGCCCCAAAAGGCGAATAAGGGATTGCCCGCGGCCACGAGACTCAATAAAAAGATGACCAAGGTCACTCCGAGGGTGAAAACCACGTAAGGCCAGGCCGAGAGCATCTTTCTTAAAACGACATTTGTTTTATTCATGTTGATACCTCAAAAAGATATGGTTTATCGTTTGACGAATCGCGCTTCATGGTCGAGAATTTTTCGTTTAAGGCCGACATAAGCCGGTCCGGAGTAACCGGTCATCGTGCCGTCGCTTCCAATCACGCGGTGGCACGGCACCACGAGTCCGATCGGGTTCCGTTTGCAGGCTTGCCCGACTGCGCGATAGGCCGTTGGATAGCCTATTTCCAAGGCAATGTCTTTATAAGTTTTGACGACCCCGAATGGAATCCGCGTCAAAGCAGTCCAAACGGCTTTTTGAAAGGGAGTTCCCGAAAGGAACCGCACCGGATATTCGATTGGTCGACCCGAGTCGAAATACTGCTCGATCAAGGGAGCCAAGGTTGGATGCTGGGGGTAAGCTTCCTTACCATCGAGGAAATACATGGCAACCAAGTCATCCTCGACCACTTCCATGCGAAGCAGTCCTAGCGGCGTGGTTTTATCGTAAATGCCGGTGGTCTTGATAATGTGATGTTCCATAATCAATAGGTTTTTGCAGTGTCTTTGCCTTGGAGAACCGCCAAAACGCCGAGATTCAATGCTTGGAGTTCCTCTTCGCCCGGATAGACGTAGACCGGGGCGATCCAAGCGACTTTCTCGATCACCCGATTGACGAACAATTGGTTGCGGGCGATGCCGCCGGTCAACAAGATGGCGTCGATTTTACCATTCTTGACCGTGGCCATGGCCCCGATGTCTTTGCCGATTTGATAGATGAAAGCGTCAAAATAGAATTTGGCTTTCTCGTTCCCGGATTCGACCATCTTGACGACTTCGCGCATGTCGTTGGTGCCCAAGTAGGCTTGGAACCCGGCGTCGCCGCGCAGCAGTTTTTGAATCTGGGCCCGGTCGTATTTGCCGCTGAAGCACACGTCGGCGAATTCCACCGTGGGCAGGGCTCCGGCCCGTTCCGGGGTGAAGGGTCCTTCCGACAAGGCGTCAGTCACGTCGATGACGCGGCCAAGGTGGTGAACCCCAATCGAAATCCCACCCCCGAAATGGGCGACGATCAACGTCACTTCTTCATATATTTGACCAGTCAGCCGGCAATGCTTTTTAGCGATGGCTTTGTGGTTGAGGGCGTGGAACGTCTGGGGACGCGTGATTAGCGGCGATCCGGATACCAAAGCGACTTCCTCGGCCTCAAACGTAATCGGCGGATCGGTGATGTACGACTTGATGCCATAGGCTTCCCCGAGCGAATGGCCAATCAAGGCCGCTAGGTTGCAGGGATGCTTGATCTTGGCGTAGCGCGAGTCGTGAAGGAGCGCGTCATTGACCAAATAGGTGCCCCCGGGGATCGGGCGGACCAATCCGCCGCGGCAACCGATGGCCGAGAGGGACTTGACGTCGATGCCGGCTTGATGCATGGCCTCGACGATGACCCGATGGCGGAATTGGATTTCCTCATCGACGGTCGGGTACTTTTTGAGCTCTTCGGCGCTGTGGTGGATGTTCACCTGATAGATCAGTTTTTCATCTTCAAAGATACCGATCTTCGTCGAAGTGCTGCCGGGATTAATGGCTAGGATTTTAAACACGGGATTACCTCTTTGTAATAATCATATCGTATTCGCCGATGGTTTGCCAAAGGCCGCGGGACCGGAAAAGAAAAAACCAGCAAAAGCTGGTTTTCCTTGGATAAGTCAGACTTGGTTAATCGATCACGTGCGTTCCAAGGGTATGGGTGGCTGGAACCGCGGTATATGCCACTGCGCTCCATTCAAGCGGATTAAACGCATTAGGATATTCCGTCGCGGTCAAGGTCATGGCGTTGACGCTAGGGCGATCAACCGAGGGAATGCGCGTCAAAACGACATTTTCGGTTTTGCTTGATCCAGACGCAAACGTAAGTGTCCAAAAGTCGCCCGGATCATGACCTATGACGCCGAAGACATCAATTAAAACACCGTTTTTGAAAAGGGCAATGGCATCATCGCCGTTAAAATTGGCAATTTGCGAACCTCCGGTAGTCGCATCATAAGATCCGGTCCATGTACGAGCGACTGGGATTTCATTAATGGCATCCAGCAGGGATGTGTCAGCCAATTGCGAATTGTAAAAGATGAATGTTTCTCCGGCGGCTAACGTCCCAGATAGGATTATTTGAGCAACTTTTTCCGTTTCTATGGGAGAACCATTATGCAAAAGCTTGACCGTGTATTGGCTTAAATCAATTGTCGTATCGGTTGGATTATACAATTCAAGCGCCTTGTTATAGGATGGGCCCTCAATGTATTCCGAGAAGAATAAATCCGGTTCTTGAGGAATTGGTTCTTGCGAAGAGGCTTCTTCGCTGCTGCTTGATTCTTCGGAACTGGATGATGCTTCACTCGAAGAAGGGGCTTGGCTGGACGGGGCCACCGAAGTTGATTCCGAGGTGCTGACAACGGATGATTCGTCTTCCGACGACAATGACTCGCTGCTTTGGCAGCCGGCCAGGAACATCGATGTCAAAATAACGGCGCTGATGGCAAGACGTGATTTTGTCATGTGATCAATCTCCTTAGTTAATATGCTATTAGGCTAAATGATTATGGCGACAATGTCAAAGATACGCCGTGAAGAAAAGAATAATCGTATGATGAATCAAGCATGCCTGGATGAGCGATTATTGGCTGGACAATAAACCCATGGCGATGTCATAAATATCGGTATTGTCGATGGTTGAGTCCAAAAGCGGGAAGTCGGTTTCCGAAAGGCCCCACGCATAGAAGGGGACGTTATTGGTCGTGTGGGTAGTCGTCGTCCAAGTCAATTTTGAAAGGATATTATCGCCATTGGCGTCCGGACCTACCACCAAACCGCCTGTTTCGTGATCGGCGGTGACGATGATGGCGGTGTCGGTGCGGTTGCTCGCCCACTTCAAAGCCACTTCAATGGCGCGATCCATGGCCAACAGTTCAAGGATCATCGCTTCGGATTCCCCGGCGTGCGATTTGGTATCGATGGCCGATCCTTCCACGGCCAGAAAGAAACCATTTTCGTTATTGTCGAGATAATCAAGCCCGAAGACGGTCAATTCGTCGAGGCTGGATCCGGTGCCGACGGCTGGAATCGACGGTAGAGCCGACACGATCCGATCCGGGCTCGTGGTCAAAGCGCTCATCTTGTTGATGGCCGTGTATCCTTTGGACACGAAATTCGGTTGATATAAGGTGGCGAAATCGTTGGGGGCGATGCCTATGATCAAATCGGCGGCCGAATCGGCCATGTTGGCCATCACGGTGCCGTAGTTCGTCCGATTGACGGCGTGAGACAGGAATCCGGCCGGCGTGCCGCCATACAACGTATCGCTGGTGATGAAACCGCTGCGTACGCCTTCTTGTCCTAATTGATCGATGAAATTCGGCAATACTTGGCCGCCGCTCGTCATCCCGACCGAGCCATTGTAAACTTTGGTTCCGGTCGCCATGGCCGTGGCCGAAGCCGAACTGTCGGTATATCCGCTCGATAGCGAACTCGTGGTCATGTCGGTCTTGAGTGAAGCGCTCGACATGGCCAATGGAGCCCGATGATATTGCTCGGCTGCTTCGATGTGGGAGAAACCCATGCCGTCTCCGATGAACAGAATCACGTTTTTGATGCCGTCGGAGATAATCGGGGCATAAATGTCTTCGCCGCTTGAGGGACTCGATGCCTCGGAAGACGAACTGCTTTCGCTGGAAGAGTCTAGGCTGCTTTCGCTGGAAGAAGATTCGCTTGATGAGGAAGAAAGGCTGCTCTCGGCCGAGACGCTCGTTTCCTCGGACGTGCCGCTAGAAGACATGAGGCTGGTATTTTCCGAGGAGGGGTCAGAAGAACTATCGAGGGATGAGCCGCAGGCGGCTAACGTCATCGATAAAAGCAAACTGGCCAACATCGTGGCAAATTTCCAGGTTTTTTTCATGTTAGTTCACCCCTTCTTCCCGCCCAAAGAGACGCGGGGGCAATATCAGTTCCCGATGAGGAAGCGAATAGGGTCGGACATCGCCGAATAGATAACTGCCGACGGTCGCGTTTTTGTAATAGAAGACGGTCCCGTCGGGATAAATCCA
>CAZBUP010000013.1:0-36329 GCA_964495145.1 uncultured Staphylococcaceae bacterium
GCGATAGCCGCCCATCCCGGCGGAGCCATGCGGCCTTCGGACGCCAGTTTATCAATCAGAAGGCGGTTTTTCTTCGAAAAATAGCTTTCGGGTTTCCGTGGGGCAAAATACCTTAAGTAGGTCGCTTCGTCAAGACTTTTAACGATGCCGTCAATCCACCCGAAGCAGAGCGCTTCTTCGAGGGCTTCGGCGTAAGTGATGCTTTCTTTCTTATTGTCTTTGTGACCGACAATCCAAATGCCGTCATGGTCTTGACCATGCGAATCCAGCCATACCCTGAATGCCGCGCGGTCGCTGAAAGCCATCCGCTTGGCGCTTTGGGTCTTATTCATGGGTCACGGCCTCCAAAAGGTGCGGCACGATGCTTTGTCGTTGACGTTGAAGCGGATCATGTCGCCCAATAATCCGTAATCGACGGTTTGGTCGAACCGGATGCGAAACAGCATCGAGCTATCTTCGTATCCAGATGCCCGTAGGCGCGAGCGAAAGGTATCCAAGCCGTATTTTTCCAACGCCACGGCAAAATGCTTTTGAGCGACGCTGAATCCGATGATAAAAGTGCCGTGGTCGGTGAACATGGCTTGATGCCATTTATACTCAAGCTTGAGTTGGGGAAAGGTATCTTCGATCCAAGTCAGCACTTCGATCATGGCGGCGCGGTGCGATGGGTCGATGACGGCGTCTAAAAATGGCTTGACGATTGATTCGTGTTTCATGATTTCATTATAACGGCGAGAACGTCGTACCGGAATGCGAACGCTCGACGACGCGACAAAAAACCAATTGGCGATTTTCTTTTTTCTTGATAAACTCATGGGTGATTGTTGCATTTGGATATCATCGAGAGGTTATTTTTTTATGGATTATCGCATGTTCGGGTCTTTGTTTGACGGAAGCCACATGATCTACATTCTCGCCTCGATCGCGGTCACCGTGTTGCTGCTGTGGCTGCCGTATCGGTTTATGACCAAACCGAAACACAAGGACCTCTATTTGAAATTTTGGGGTTGGGCGACCGTGTTCCTGCATCTATCGCCTTTATGGATCGAATTCTTGAAAGGCAATCAAGCCGTGGCCGCCGACAACATGCTTTTCCCGATCTATTTTTGCAACATGTCGATGTATTTGCTCCTCATCGTCGCCCTTTGGGCCGACAAGAAAAGCCGTACATTCAATTATTTGGCGACCTTCGCGGCTTATGCCGGGGTATTCGGGGCTTTGATTTCGTTATTCTATCCCCAGTACTACCTTGATGGGACGACCATCTTCGAATGGGGCGTCTTCAAAAGCATGCTTTCGCATAGCACGATGTTGATGGGATGTTTGTACTTGTTCGTGGGCGGCTATTTCAAAATCGACAAATATAACGTCGTCGTCTACGCCGTAGGGCTATTGGGATTCGGGTTGATTGGCATCGTCGTCAATCAAGTGTTCGCCCTGGCCGGATTGCACGCGCCGAACGCCATGTACCTGCAACATGCCCCCATCGAATCGGCACCTTTTTTGAACGCTTACTCGATTGCGGCCATGATGCTGGTGGTCGTCATCGGGATTTCCAGCGCCTATCGGTTCGCGAAAACGCGCCAAGTCCATGTACAAGCGGAACTGGTTTCCAATCAATAGTGTAAGGATCAATCATCGATGGTTTGATGTCCAAGACCGCCTTGGCAATCAATCATTTCAATGTCCCACGATGGTTCTTTCACCCATATTTGACAAGAAATCACTTATCCATCCTTGCAATAAAGGCCCGACCATAAATCCTTGTTTATGACCTCAAACACGTCACGCCGCTTAAAATGCGATAAACTATATTTTGGTTAACGGCATGAAACTATCCGAAAGTTTGGAAATGTATTTAGAGACCATCTTGGTCCTGCGCGAGAAACAACCGCTCGTGCGGGCCATCGATATTTCGGAGTCGCGCGGCTACGCCAAATCCAGCGTCCACAAGGGCTTGGCCCTTTTAAAGAAAAAAGCGTTGATCCACATCGACGAACATGGGTCGATCGTTTTCACTCCCGAAGGAAACCGTATCGCCCAACGGACCTACCGCCGCCACTTGTCGCTATCCAAATGGCTGATGGGTTTGGGCGTTCCTCAAAAAATAGCCGAACAGGACGCCTGCCGCATCGAGCACATCATCTCGGAGACCACCTTCCAAAAACTCCGCCAATACTTTGACGAAGACGCGGAATAATATCGTACGCTTTCTTTCCTAAGCGCTTTCAGGCGAAGCCTTCCTATAATCATTGACAAAACGACCCTAAAACATCAAAATATCCTCGGAACGACAAGTTCTTAATTTTTTAAGAATAAGTTAGCCGCGGCTAACTAAAGGAGCCCGCCTCGCGATGAAAACGCCATTTGTTGTCGAAAACGACCTAGGTAATCCAAAAAGACGCCTCCGGAACCGGCATCGGCATTCACAAAAAACCACCGACGCCATTCCAAATATTGCTTGTGGAGAAACCAAGTTATTATGCGATTTCCTCGTCGGCGAATCCGGCGTCGTCATCGCCGTGGCCGGGGAAGGCAAAATCCGGCGTCGCCTATTCGACATGGGGGTGACCCCCGGCGCCGAAGTCTATCTTCGCAAGACGGCCCCGCTCGGCGATCCGCTGGAAATCACCATCCGCGATTACGAGTTGACGCTTCGGAAAACCGAAGCCCGCTTGATCACCGTCCGTTTGATGAACGAAATCAATCGGAAAGGCCGGCGTTAACATGAAGCGCTTTGTATTGGCCGGCAATCCCAACTCCGGGAAAACGACGCTATTCAACATCTTGACCGGATCCTCGGCCCACGTCGGCAACTGGCCCGGGGTCACCGTCGACAAGCGGGAAGGCTTCTATAAAAAACTCGAAGAACCGATCGCCATATTGGATCTGCCGGGCATCTATTCGCTATCGCCCTATTCCCAAGAGGAAATCATCGCCCGCAACGCGATTTTAAACGATAAACCCGACTGCATCATCAACGTGGTCGACGCCACCAATCTCGAACGCAATCTGTATTTGACGACCCAGTTGCTGGAAATCGACGTCCCAGTCGTCGTCGCCTTGAACATGATCGACGCCGTCAACCGCTCGGGCGACGTGCTCGACCCGGCCACCTTGGAAGCCAAACTCGGGGTCCCGGTCGTCGCCATCAGCGCCCTGAAAGAAAGCCATATCGACCAATTGATCAACCGGGCGATCGAAACCTCGTCGACGCCGCGTGGCGCTTCTTCGGTCTTGTTCGATTCACGCTTGAACGAGACCTTGTCGATTTTCTTGAGCGAACTGGAAAAGCGAAAAATCCAATATCCGCTCTTCCATGCCGTCAAGTTGATCGAAGGGGATGAAATCGAGACGAAGTATCATCCGGAGTTGGCCCAAAAGTTGAAAGCCCACAAAGCATCCTTGGTCGACGATTTGTTCGGGAACGATTTTGAGGCCATCATCGCCGACGAACGCTATCAATACATATCCAAGCATTTGACGCCGGCCAAGATCAAAAAGAACAAAACCGACATCAAGATCGGCCGCGTCCAATTGACCGGTTCCGATCGGGCCGACCGCGTCTTGACCCACAAGTGGGTCGGCATCCCGATTTTTTTGGTCATCTTGTTCTTGATGTTCCATTTGACTTTCAGCGAAGACCTTTTCTATCTAAACGCCCTCGGGCTTTTCGGCCCCGCGGGACTGGTCAGTTTTTCAGGGCACCCGATCTTTGAGGGATTGTTTGCCAATGGGGGCATCCATTCCCCCGGCGTCGTCTTATTCAATTTGATGAACATCGGCACCTCGGAAGTCTCCGGTCTTGTAGCCGGATGGCTTTCCTCGGCCCCCGAATGGGTGTCTGGCTTCATCAATGACGGCGTCTTGGGCGGCGTTTTCGCCATCCTGTCGTTTTTGCCCCAGATCCTGATGCTGTTCCTGTTCTTTTCGATTTTGGAAGACACCGGCTATATGGCCCGGATTGCCTTCATCCTCGACCAATTGTTCCGCAAGTTCGGCTTGTCGGGACGGGCATTCATCCCGATGATCATGGGCTTCGGCTGTTCGGTGCCGGCCACCATCAATACGCGGACGCTGGCCAACGAACAAGAACGGATCGCCACCATCCGGGTGATTCCCTTCTTCAGCTGCGGGGCCAAACTGCCGATCTTGACCGCGGTGTCCGGGGCCATCGTCATGCAGTTCGGGGTCCGTAACGCCGATTTGATCACCTACAGCATGTACCTGCTCGGCATCGTCACCGCCATTGTCGCCGTATTGATCATGCGCCACACCACCCTTAAGGGCGAAACCGCGCCTTTCATCATGGAGTTGCCATCTTATCGCCTGCCCAATCCCAAATCGCTACTCATCCATCTCTGGGACAAGCTGAAGCATTTCATCGCCAAAGCTTTCACCATCATCTTGGCTTCGACCATCGTCGTTTGGTTCGTGTCCCACTTCTCGTGGTCGTGGCAATTCCTTGAAGACGCCCGCATGAACGAATCGATCTTGGCCGGTTTGGGCCAAATCCTCGTGCCGCTGTTCACCCCGCTCGGCTTCGGGAGCCAATTGACCGGTTCCTTCGCCTGGGTATTCGTCGTCGCCTCGATCACCGGGTTAATCGCTAAAGAGAACGTCATCGCCACTTTCGGGACCATCGCCGCTTCGATCGGCCTAATGATCCCGCAGGCGCCGGAGGGCGTCGGGGAAGTCGCTTCATTGATCATCGCCACCGGCGTCACGCTACCGGCCCTCATATCGTTCATCGCCTTCAACATGACGACGATTCCCTGTTTTGCCACCATCGCCACGGCCAAAGCCGAATTGCCCAAAGGGCAGCTTAAATGGACGCTCCTATTTTGGATCGGGACTTCCTATGCGATCGGCACCGCCATTTACCTGATCGGCACCTTCTGGTGGACCTTGTTCATTTTCCTTGGGCTAGCCGTCATGGCGACCGCCATCATCATTTACCGTGAACGTCATCCAAAGGCGGGACATTAACATGCCGGAACCGATTGAAATCATCGTCATCGCGGTCACGGTCATATTTTTGGGCGCGGTTATCTACGGATCGATCAGACGCAAAAAGAAGGGCCAATCCAACTGCGGCTCCCAATATGGCTGTTCGGCCGCCGAAGACATGCGCCGGGCCTTCAAAGACGCCAAAAAATCGTTTGATAAGAAAAAGTAATCGTTATTGATTGAAGGTTAATGTGGGTGGGCCAAGTCGAAACGGGCGACGAGCGCCTCCCATTTGTCTTGGACGCCGACTGAGATGTTGCTGCCGGCGTTTTCGCCATATCCCGGTTCCTGCAGGGTCACCGTGTTGTTGATGGTGGCGTAGGAAGCATAGTAATAATCAAGATACGGGACGGCATTATAGCCGTTGGTCGACGAATCGCTGCACACGTCGCAATCGTCAATGAAAGAGCCGAACTCGGACACCGTGAACGCCAATGAATAAAACACGCCGACGACATAGGCGTTTTCGGTATTGCCAGGATCGTATAATTCGCCTGATCCCACATAAACGCTGCCATCGTAATTGGAACCGATGTTGATGGTTACCGTTCGATCCCAAGTATGATCCATAAAATACAGTTCATTAAAAAATTGAACTTTGGTGGTGTCGCCTGGAAGATCGATATAGAACAGGGCGTTTCCATAATTGGAAGAACCGTCGCCGGCGTAACCAGTCAACAGTTTGGTGCATTCGGTGCCCGGATAGGCCGCGGTGGTCACGTTGTCGGATGCATCCTTGCCCCAGGCATAAATCTTAAGCGTGGGATTGGATTGTTTGTAAAATCCATTGCTGATGCTGTCCTTCATGGTCAGATACACCCGGATGGTGTCATCGTCGTACGATAGCGTTTCCAATGGATGCTGCGCTTTGGCGCCGGTCGTGATGATCCCGGTGATAAGCGTGAAGACAATCGCGGAAAAGGAAACAATGATTGTTATCAATTTTTTCATAAGCGTCCCTCTTGTCCTTTTTCTCGATTTTAACAAACTAAAATGACGATGTAAACCCGCTATTACCAATTTCCAAAAACGACTTTTTCTCGTCGTTTCCATTTGATAATGCATCGGTAAACCGACTCGGAAACATGCCGATGGAAAAGATAATTAAATCATTGAAAAAACAGTCGGTTCCTCGTTTTGAATCCAATGTTCGATCTGGTTATTGACCAGAGATAATCAAACAAGCCGTTCGGCCACGGCTTTGACCATGGCTTCCTGGGGGTGAAAATGCCTCGTTAAGAAATTCAGGGCAAACCGAGCCGCTTCTAGGTTATGGTCGTAACCGGGTTTCAATCTGGGAAGAATTTCCCGGGCGGCTTCGTATTTCTTTTCGATGCGGCGCTCGACGGCGTATGGGTCGTCGTCTTGGCTTCTGGATGGATACAAAGATTCGAACAATTTCATGATTTGGTTGGCGGCATGGCTTTGAATGCACGTCATGGCGGCAGCCCTCTCCCCGCGGAGCTCGCGCAGGACGCCGATATATAGGTTCGTTAAAGCCTCGTTCACGCAGTAATCGATATCCAGCGGTTCTTTTTTAGGAGCCAATCTCGGTTCGACCAGACTTTCGATGAAATCCGGCCGCTGATAGATGAGTCGACCTTTTGTAAAACCAATATGAGTCATCTCGTCCGGTTCGAACACGGCGAACTCGGCGAAGACGCCATTGGCGAACAATACTTTGTAACCATCATCCGTATTCCGAAACGAATAGGCAATCGGGCTGACGGCCAGCCATGATAAATCATTCAAATAGGCGGATTTGGCGCCCGGGTCGACAATCAAGAAGAAATCCATGTCCGAGTATGGGTCGAGGCGGCTCGTTTCGGCCATGCTTCCAAGGCCCAGCAGGCATTGGACGTCGGCGCGGCCGCTGACCCGCGCGCCAAGTTGAATCATCGCTTCATGCGTTTTGTTCATGATGGTGGCTCCTTGTCTCACAGTTGGCCGGGCAGAACGAGCTTTTCCTTCTTGGGAAAACTTTGATCGAACGCTTCTACTTCCGCCGGATCGGTCAGGTAAACTGTCGGGTGATGGAATACGCCTTTGAGGGCAGCGGCTTTCGCCCCGTCGAGGATTTTGATCATAAAAAACGGGGCTTCTTCTTGAGGATCGATGCCTTCGAGGAAAATGCCGTGCTTTCGGGCGGGGAAAAATCCGAATTTCTTGTAATAGTCGGGATTTCCGGTGATCAGCACGGCCGGATAACCGAATGACTGCGCCTTTTTCAGAGTGAATTCAATCAAGGCCCGGCCCAGGCCTTGCCCTTGATGGTCGGGATCGACGGCGACGGGGCCAAACATCAAAACCGGGGTTTCTTGGCCCTCGGCCCCGACAAGCGTGCCCCGGGCGTAGACGATCTGGGCGACGATGCCCTGTTCCGATTCGACGACATAATCCAGTTCCTTCACAAAGGCCGGGTCATCTCGCAGGCGATGGAGGACCAGATGTTCGTCGCATCCGGGTTTATAGATATTCCAAAAAGCTTCGCGCACTAAATTTTCGACGTGTCGATAATCGCGTTGACGCTCCAAGCGGATATTCATGTGGCGAACCTCCTTACGATTTCATGTGGCGTTTGAAAATCATCACGGCGGCGACTAGGGCCGCGGATGTATACGCCCCGATGACGGCGATGGGGAGCAAAATCGAGGCATAATCGCCGGAGAGAATATATTTGATCATGTCGACGGCATAAGAAAACGGCAAGATGCGCCCAATCGTTTCAAACGCGCCCCCGACCATGTCCAGGGCGAACCACATCCCGCTGAGGAAGGCCACCACTTGGACCAATATCGAGGCGATCGGGCCCACTTGGGTGTCCTTCAACAGGCTGCCGGCCATGACCCCCAAGGCAATGAAAAGCAAGGAAGCGAATACCAAAAACGGGAGACTGGCCAAGATATGGACCGAAGCCGGCATCCCGAGCGCCAACCCGATCAAATAGAGGATGGCTGCCTGCATCAAGGCGATGATGGCCACCGGGATCATGTAGCCGAGAATATAGTGATGAGCCTTTAAGGGGGAAGTGTACATCCGGGCCAAAAAGGAACTGCACCGGTCTTTGGCCACCAGCAAGCCGACGAACATCGTCAAAAAAGAATAGCTGAAGACAATGGTGGCCGGCAGGAAGTTTTCAATCCGAAAAGCTTCGATCGGAACCAGATTGCGGTTCAATTGCACCATGAACACCAAAAGGAAAGCCGGCAACCCGATCGTAAATACCAGCGACAACGGATCGCTTAACAATTCTTTGAGATTGCGCTGGGCGTAGAGCCAGGTTTTCATATGACTTGGCCTCCCTCGGTCAGCGCCAGGAAGATGTCTTCCAGTTGATCGCGCTTCGTCTGTGCCTTCAATTCCTCCAAAGTGCCAAGCGCCTTGAGCCGGCCTTGGTCGATGATGGCGATATGATCGGCCAACGCTTCCACTTCGTCGAGGTAATGGGTCGTCAAAATGACGGTGGTTTTCCCTTTCAATTGTTTCAGTATGAACCATAATTCCCGTCTCGAGCGGACGTCGAGGCCCAAGGTCGGTTCGTCGAGGAATAAAATCTTCGGATCGGTGATCAAGGCCATGGCGACGCTTAAGCGTCGTTTCAATCCGCCCGAAAGCTTCTTGGCTTTGTCATGGCGCCGGTCGTCGAGGCCGAACTGCTTGAGCATCTGGTCGGCTTTGGCTTCGGCCTCGTGTTTGCCGCACCCATACACCCGGGCGATGAATACCAAGTTATCGTATACGTTCAAGTTCGGGGCAATGGCCGTTTCCTGGGGCGAGACGTTGATGTCCGGCTTGATCTGATCCATGTCGCTTAAGATGCTATGTCCATATACCAAAGCGTCGCCGGCGGTGGGGACGGTCAAGCCCGACAGCATTTTGATGGTGGTCGTTTTCCCGGCCCCGTTTAAACCCAACAAGGCGAAAAAATCGCCGTGCTCGATCGTCAAGGACAAGCGGTCGACGGCCAGTCTTTGCTTGTATTGTTTCGTCAGTTCTTTGATTTCGATGGCGGTCATCGGGGTTACTTCGGTTCTTTTTGCCCTTCGAATAAATCGTGGGCGAATTTCATATAATCGTCGTTATTGACGATGGCGATGCCGCGCGTGGCGTCGGCCATGATCAAAACGGTGTCTCCCGGTTTGACGTCGAACATGTCGCGGATATGCTTCGGGATAACAATTTGTCCTTTGGTGCCGACTTTTGAGAAGGCCAGGGCCCGTTTTTCTTTGGTCATGAAGTGCTCCTCCGTCATACTTGTATAACTAATTATACTTCGGGTCACGCCAAAAATCATGGAATGAGTGGTTTTCAACCAAAGATGGTGCGATCTGTTATTTCAGCGAAATCCAATATCGGCGGAGCGGTTTGGTCTCCCCGGGTATCGATACAATGTTTTCCAAGACGCCGCCGCACGATTCAATCGTGCGGTAAGAGGCGGCATTATCCTCGTCGCAGGTGACGAGAGCCCGGTCGAGACCAAGATCCCTTAACACATCCAGCGCCAGCATCAACTGCAGATGGCCGTACCCTTTTCCCCGTTCCGACGGGCGAATGCTATAGCCAATGTGGCCGCCTTCCCTCAACAGGTAATCGTTGAGGTAATGGCGGATGTTGGCCATGCCCAGGACCCGGTGTTTCTCATCGTCGACAAGAACCCATTGGCTCCCTTCGACGCGGTCGGATCCGGGTTTGATTTTGTTCCGGTCTTTATACGAATCGAGATGTTGAATCCAATCTTCGAACGTCGCGTATTCTTCCAAGGCGCCGCTGCCGTTGATATGGATGTCGCCCGTGGCGAACATCTCATTCTTAAAAGCCATTAATTCATCTTCATATGCTTTGGTTGGTTTTATCAATTTAATCATGGAAATTCCCCTCGTATTTCTTATCTAGCAAATCTTGGTAAGCTTGTTTGAGAGCGGATCCGACCTTGTCAAGAGATCGTTCGGCGGCCAAGCGATAGCCGGCTTCGGTCACCGGCGTCACGTCGTGGGTCATGATGTAACGTAATTTTTCGCCAAACTGCTGGTTATCGCGCGCCTTATAGCAATCGCGGCCGTCGGCCAGCCAATCTTCATAGACCCCGATGTCGCGGCAAAGGACCGGGCATTTCGAAGCCAAGGCTTCCAAAACGACGATGCCTTCGGTTTCCTCATAACTGGTGAACATCAAGCATTCGGCGTAGCGAAGCGCCCCTTTGATGATGTCGTTATCGATATACCCCGGCATCAAAGCGTTGGCGGGCCGCCGCTTGATGGCCTTTTTGACGCGGTCGCTGATCAAAGCGGCTTGAAGGTTTCCAAACCAAATGAAGGTAACCTCGGGATTGGCTCGGGCGATTTCAAAGAAATCATGGATGCCTTTTCGAACGAACAATAGCCCAATTCCAATCACGACTTTTTGGTCAATGATATGGAAGTAATCCTTGAAGGCTTGAATCTTTTTCTCGTCATAGGCATATTCATCGAGGTCGATGCCGTTGGAGATGGGGATGACCGGCACGTTTAAATGGTAATGGTCGATCAACTTCTTCGAGTATGGGGTCGGGGTGATGATCAAATCGGCTTGGCGATACATTTTCAGCAATTGGTAGTTGAACCAAATCGCCATCAGTTTATAGCCTTTGAAGGAATCCTTGAAATCCTCCAAGGTCGAATGGCCGTGGACGATGACCGGAATCCCGTTCCGGCGGCATTTTTTCAAGATGGCCTGGCTTTTGAAAAAGATCGTGTTCAAATGGGCGATGTCATAAGATTCGCGGGGATCCATCGTGAAGGGGACCCCGGCTAAGGTCAGGGCCTGCTTCTGGTGGCGCATGGCCCGGCCGATGCCGGATACCTTGATGGCCTTTTGGTTTTCAAAGAATAATAATGTTTTCATAGGGTACGCTCTTAAAGATTATAAGCGATACCGGCCCCGCATTTCACGATGAACCGACGCCGTGCATTGATCTCGCGTTTGCGATATGATGAAATTTTGAGGTGAAACCATCATGATCACATTGAAACGATTGACGGCCGATTTGTTCCCCGATTACATCCAACTGCACGAATCGGTGTCGTTTGAGCACGCGCCCCAGTGGCAAGGCTGCTACTGCCTGTACTACCATTCCAACCTGTCCTTTTCCGAATGGGTGGCGACCACCAAAGACGCCAAGAAAGATCTGCTAAGGAAAACATTTGAGGATGGGCACTTGCAGGGATTTATGGCCTACGAGGACGCGCGTCCCGTCGGTTGGCTCAACGTCAACGATTTATCGGCTTTTATCCGCCTATCGCCATTGCTGGCCCCTTATCGCGAGTTGGGCCGCGTCGCCGTGTCGATTTGCTTTTTGATCGAAAAAGACCATCGAGGCCAAGGACTGGCCCGCCGATTGCTGGACGAAGCCATTGCCTATTATCGAGCGCAAGGCTATGACGCCATGCTCTCGCTACCGACGCCCGAGGAAGCCGATGGGCCCCGTCGTTATCGCGGCACTTATCATATGTATATCGAACGCGGTTATACGGAGATCAGCACCAACGGTCAGCCTTTGGTCATGAGGCTTTCGCTGAAATAAAAAAGCAAATCCGCAGTGGATTTGCGCTTCTATTTGGCTCTTTAACCGAATTATCTTAACGGTTTTACCATCAAGATGGTGTCGTAATACCGATTGTTGACATGCATCCGTTTAGCTCGAACGCCGGTGACGATGAAACCAGATTTTTCATACAGTCGGATGGCCCGCTCATTATCGCTTTTGACTTCTAAGGTGATTTGAATGACGTGAGGCCAGGCCCGAGCCCGTTCGGTGATGGCGTCCAATAAGCGGGTGGCCACGCCCATGCGCCAATAGGCTTTCTTGACGGAGATACCCAGTTCCAAGGAATGGCGGAGCCGCTCCCGGGGCGATCCCGACAGCGAAGCGTCGCCGATGATCTCGCCGTTAAAATCGGCCACGACCATGAGGTGAGTCTCGCTGCGGGTCAAAGACTCGATGAAGGCTTCTTCCTGTTCGCGCGTATTCGGATGGCCTTCAGGCCCGAACGTTAGGTTGTCGGATTCCCCGCCGATGATTTTCAAATACTCGAGCAAGGGCCCGGCGTCGGCTTTATTCGGTTGCCTGATGATCAGGTTGGTCAACTGGTTTTTCGTCATAGGCGCATACCCCGTCTTTCGAACGCTTGTGGATTGATGGACGTCACCATCATGGACTGATTAGGATTTAGCTTTTCCTTTGTAGGCGACTCCCGCCAAATCGATTTCGAAACGGCAGATGTCGCTGCCGCCTAAAATCGTTTCGAGGCATGTGACCGGCAAGGTTTGGCCGAGCACGACTTCAAACGGGTATTTGGCGAAGCCCCCGCTGCAATGGCAGAACAACGCCGGTACCCGGCCGATGGCCTCGCGGGCGAACGGGCAGTGGCAGCCATAGTACTTTTTCATATCGTTCGTCTTGGCTTCGAGATATGCCTTGGTGTCATACGGTATTTTCGTCACGTACAACTTTCCGTCGATCAATCGGGCCGACAGCACCTCTTGATTGCCTTTGACGAAGTCGAGCACCTCGGGGGTGATCGATTGTTCGAACCAGACTTTGTTTTGATTCATGTGGGCTTCGAGTTCGGCCACTTTGCGCTCATGGAGGTCGTGAAGATAGCTTTCCAAATCCTCGGCCGCCTCATAAGCGGCTTTCTCGGAAAGAAAGGCCGTTTCGGATAGCCCGTGGTTGTTGCCGGCTAATACTTCCGCGATCGTGGTTTCGTCAAGGTGACGTTTCAAGCGCGCCACTAGCGCGATGGCATATTCGGGCAAGGCCTCGGGGGCCGTCCCCAGGACCGGCAAGACGAACCCGTCGGTTATTTGATCGTAAGTGTCGCTTGGAACCCGCTTTTTCAAGCGGGCTAAGATGTTTTCGATCACGTCTAGAAAACCGGTGTACCGGGTCAAATGAATGTAAAGGTCGTGCCGCTTGGTCAATAGGTAATACCGCATCAAATGGACGACGTTCTTGACGGTGTTCTTCTCGTAGCGGAGAAGCGAACCCATCATGCCATCGATTTGACGTTGGTCGGCCTGGTCCAAATCCCCGTGCAAGCCTTCGAGCCATGAAAGCAAGGCCAAGGCTTCGGGGAGTTCCTCGGCTAGATGGCGATTCAGGTAAGCTTCCTTGATGTCGAACATATCAATTCCTCTATTGATAATCATAATACAACATGGCGCAAGTTATCACCCGTCTGGGTTAAAAGAAAAACCGTCCTGTTGGACGGTCTAAGCCTTTTACCACTAGGCTTTCTTCACGATGGGAATCCAGACTTCGCAGCGATACTGGGGATCGCTCGTGTCGCCGGGCGGGTAACGCTCGAAGTCGGCCATCGGGGCATGCTCATAGCCGCTGGCGGGCAAGAACTCTTGATAGACTTTCTTCCAAACGTCTTGGATGGACTTCGGCATCGGTCCGATCGACTCGAAGACGGCCCAGGTGGCCTTCGGGATTTTGATCGTTTGGAGATCCTTGGCGGCCTCCGAGGACACCACCCCGATCAAATAGGAGAAGGTGCCGTCGGGCTTGCCGTCGTAACAGACGCCCAAGACGGCTTCCTCGAGGCTGAACGGGCATATTTTCTCAATCAACCTGTTTTGGTGCGCGTCCATCCAGAAATTCGGGATGGCGTTTTCGACCAGGTTCTTCTCTTGGCTGGTGACGATGCTTTGACCAACGACTTTAAAAGCGGCTTTTTCGACAATGCGGTATTTCATGGGTTCGTTTCCTTTCACAACGATTTGAAAAGAGAGTTTGGGATAGCGGGCCAGGGTGACGCCATGCTTCTTGGCTTCCGACGGCGCGATGCCGTGCTGCTTTTTGAAAGCATAGCCGAAGGCGTCCGGGGAATCATACCCGTAAGCAAGGGCCACTTCGGTGACCGAAGATGTTTTTTCCGCCAAGGCCAAGGCGGCTTCCGACAAGCGGCGACGCCGGACGTATTCGCCGAGGGACACCCCGGTGAAATTCGAAAACATCCGTTGGAAGAGGTCGCCCGACGTGCACGAAATCCGGGCGATGGCTTCATAGTCGATCGCGTCTTGGAGGTGCTCCTCGATATAATCGAGGACGCGGTTCATCCGGGACAGCCAATCCATGACTTGCTCCTTTCGACTGCTATTGTATTATTCATGAAATTTCACGACCCGAGAATAATACAACCAAATTTATGGTATACCTATCTCTCATTGAGGCGGTAGGTCTCCGTAATCAAAAATGGATGTTTAGAAACACGACATCAATCGATTATATGGTCGAATCCACCATTCTTATGGCGGTGGCAATGGTGTTGAAAACATCACGATCCAATTTTCTGATTTGATTCACCGCTCGATAGACTCGTTCGTTGAATAAGGGTTGTTCTTTAACTTGGACATCGTATTGGCGGGTTATCATTTTTGCCACGAACAACAATACTGGCGCGGCAAATCGATAGGCCGCTTCGCCGTTGAAACCAAAACCAAAAACATGATTTTGAATCTTGCCGATACCCGCAATCATATACCGATAATCTTCTGGTGATATGCTTCCTCTCGACAGTAAGCAAAGCGTTACTTTGAAAGTGTCCTTAAGACAATCATCAGGAGTTATATTAATCCCTCGGTACTTGATTTCGTCATTAGCGACTTGGTCGTAAGTCTTTCGAACTAGAAGCGGTTCGCTGATTTCATTTATCAATTGGGATGCATCTAAAAACTGTTTCATTACTTCTAGCGTTTTTTCAACTTTATGGCCTTTATCATTCACGTATTCGAATTCAATTCCGGTCGTATGTGGGGCAAAAGCCGTCAACTTGTCTCCAAGCATGGATTCGATTGATGGCAATTGCACCCGACAATTTACGCCATCGGTCAGCAAGAATTCGCCCCGTATCTCTTTGCTAATCAGGGAGTCATATTTACTACGTTCAAAGACAACGTCGAGCAGGATTGGAATCTCGGTTTCGGAGGTTGGCGATTTGTAATAATACTTGTAGTGCTTTTTCACGATGGCGTTTTTGCCAATTCTTGCATGCTCTTCGACGCGCAGAAATGGATAAATTACGCCGACTTCTTTTAAGAAATGGTCAATGTCACACGACGGATCCACCATGATGTCAATATCGGTCGAAAGACGAAAGGGTTTTTCTAGTAGCAACATTAAGGACGTGCCGCCTTTGAAAATAAACGGCATGTTGACTTTGGCAAACGACTCCAGTAAACCAAATGCAAAAATGGCTCTCTCTATCAGCTGTTTGTCCAACTTCGGGTATTTAGTTTTGATGCCGTCAATGTGTTCAATTGAAAAGCTCTCTTTTAGAATCATGACGATGCACCCAGTTCGTAACTCGACAGAATCTTTTTCAATAAATCGGCGTTGTTTCTTCTTTTGGCATAGGCAAAAATTGTTTTTTGATTCACTCGATACTTTTTTAATATGTCTTGGATGACATTCTCTTTCTCGTCTTCGCTGATAAATTCGTTAATCAAGTCTTTTGTGAATAAATCAACGATGAGCTTTTCGATTTTAATATCTCGAGTTTTGTTGTTGATGGGTGCTTGGCTGTTGAGCGGCTTTACGATAACGAGTTCGTCATTATACATATTCAAGTCTTCTTTGTTGGGATTCAGCAATACCTTGCCGGAGAACTTTTCATATATTGATCTAAAAACGTCATTCATGAAGTATTTTTCCGTTTCGACAAAGATGATATTTCTCGCTATTTGATGATTCACCCACTCATTTAATAGGGTTGATTCATATACCGCTATCCTGATGTTTGGAAATTTTTTATTCAGATAACTGACAATCCGGTTTCTTTCTTCGCTGGAATTTTGTTGATGATAAATATTCGCCCATCCCATCAAATATTGGTTTTGATGAATCTTGCTAATTAGACCTTTTTTCACCAGGCCATAAATCACCCATCGAATCGAAGCGTCCTTGTAGCTTGGATGTTGCTGTCTGATTAATTGGTATAATTCGTCTCTATTAATTGATGGCTTGTCTTTTAATAGTAATAGTCTTTCTTCGATAGTCATCGCGATCACCACCCATGTAAACATTATGTCTTTATGTTGCGCAATCATCAATGCATTTTCACATATTTTTCTTTTTTTGTGAATTGGCATAAAAATACGCCAATGAAAAAACCATTAATCCAAGTGGTTTATCGTTGTTTTGGAAGATGGCCGCCATCGGGCGGTCAATTATTGGGGCTAATCTAGATAACTGAATCCTAAAAGCTGTTTTAGTTGGATGGGGCGTTATCAATAATGAGTCTATTCATCAATGAAACGGCGGACCGATGCCAAGATGGTTTGGTAATCGACTTCTTCAAAGGCTGACGTGTCAATCTTGATGACCGTTCCGATGAAGTCGGCATTTTGATAGTCAATCATGGCTTTGGTAAACGATTCAAGCGAATTGAACGAAACGGACTTATGAACGAAATGGCGGCTCGGTTCCCGTTCGAGGTAACGCTTATAAAGGACTTCCGGCGCCCCCGACAAGACCAAGGTCAAGACTTGGTGATGGTTCAATCCCGGCAGTTCTTTTAAGGATTCGAACTCATACGGCTTGAAGTTGCTTTCGATCATGACCGACATGTTTTGGGCCAAGAGCTGTTCGGCGGCATCTTTCAAGACGGCGAAGGTGGCTTTGGAAAGGCGGATGTTTTCATGCCGGTCGGAAAAGCCGACCACGTCGCCCAATATTTCTTTAATGTCGTCTTTGTTGAAGCAGGCGATGGCCAAATCTTCCGACAGCCGTTTGGATATCGTCGATTTCATCGCCGCGGGATCGCCCGTTATGATTATCAGTTTGGCCATGTGCCTTCACGCTCCGTCTCTTATGCGGTAATTGTATATAGAATCTAAACAAAAAACCAGCGGTATCGTCATTTGGAAAGGATGAAATGGGCCCGCCTTGTCCAAAGCTTGATGACTAATCGACGTGAGGGATTATTTGACAACCGGTTGGCAGTTCGGGCAGTAATAGACGCTGCCGCCCATGTAGGGTTCCTTTATAAAGGAAGCGTGACAATGGGGACAGGTTTCTTTATTGGCATAACGATGTCCAATCGTGACATAACCGCCGGGACGGTTGAATAAATCGGTTTCGCCAATGCGCCCGCCGAGGTCCATCATGCGCCTGATTTCCTCGACGATGGTCCGATGCAGTTCTTTCAATTGCGCCTCATCAAGGGTTTGGACCTTGGTCCGCGGATGGAGTTTGGCTTTGAAGAGGACATCCTGAAGCACACCGTTTCCCAGCCCGACGAACCGCTGCTCGGTGGCCAAAAAGGCTTTTAGGGGCAGATTACCAAAGGAGCGGGCCTTCTCAGCAAAATGCGCATAAGTGAAACCGGGGTCCGTCAACGGAACGGCGTTTTTAGCCCCGATATAATAGGGATTTTCAAAGGTGTCTTTCGCAAAAACCCAAATACCGCCGTACATCTGAACCGAACAAACGAGGGTGCTTCGATCGTCGAATCCTAGGAGCAGTTGGTGTTTGGGAGGGACCGCCTCGTCAGACCGATACCACGTCAAACTGGTCCCGTCGCCAACCACCAAGTAGACGCCGCCGAAATCAATCTCGACCATGCCCCCATATGCGTTCGCCTCGATGATCGCCCGTCCTTGGAGCAAGGCGGGATATCCATCGGGATCGCCTTTGAACCAGGCCAGCTTGTGGGGTGAATGGTTGACGACGACATTCGTGACTTTCCGGCCTTTCAGGGTTTCGTTGATCTGCGCGGCCAAGACGTGGGCTTCTGGGTATTCCAACATGACGTGATCCTCCAAGTGAATCGAACTGCCTTACAATCTATTAAATACTGCCAGTCAAATCAATCATCGTGTCGCAGTCGCTAAATTTTTGAAAACGGCGCAGTTGCTTCCGCAAGTCCGCTATAATGTGTCGGAGCCCGTCTTTATCCAACAACCAAAGGTTCTTAAGCATCAAGACGCGTTTTTTCCTATCGACCGCCAGTTCGATCTGCCCGACAAAGTCGGTCCCGTGCAAGATCGGCATGGCGTAAGGGGCATAATGCCGCTTCTCGGGCACATGGTAAATCTCCCACCGGTACTCGAATCCAAACACGCGTTTAATCAGGCGACGGTCCCAAATGAAATTATCAAGGGGTGCGATGAATTCCAACCGCTTATTGACGATGGGCACATCCAATAACTTCAAATCGTTCTCATCCATGTAATAAATGTCTTGATAGCCTTCGAGTTGAACCTCGATCAGTTCGTGTGAGGCCACCAGTTCCTTCAGGAGCGTTTGGCGCTCCGGCGTTTTGAAGGTCAATCCGTTATAAGCATCCGAAGGACCGCTCGGCAATAGTCCGACCGCGGATATGCGGCGCTTAAGTTGAAATTTATGAAACTCACTTTCGCTTTGGAAAGGATCGGTCCGATCCAAGATGGCCGGATCCAGGTGTCGGCGCGCCAAGGCGAAATACCGCTTGACCCCGTCGCGATGATGGATGATGGTGTCGCCTTTAAAAAATAAATAATCGAGAATGGCCCGGCCGAGATTGCGGTGCCGCCAAGTGAAAAAATGCACCGGTTCCCCTAAATCAAGCGTTGAAGCATTGAGACATGCCTCTTGGCCCAATCGCTCAAGGACATGATCGATCTCGGCTTGGTAGGGGGCGAGGTTCTTTTCGTATTCATTGACGTTTTCCTGACGAACCCTGGTCATCATGGGCCAATCGGCCGCCGGATAGATCGACATGACCTTATCCCATTGGTCGACTAACCTTCGATCTTGATATAAGAGTTCTTCCAACATCGATTTCTTATAATCTTTGATGCGTGAGAAAAGCACTAAGTCGGCATTGCGGCCGCAGATGTCGATTGGGTCGAATTGAAGGCATCCGGCCTGTCGCAAAAATGCCAAAATGCCGGCTTTGCCGGCATATGGATGGTCATTGATCAGTCCGTGTTTCAGTAAGATGATGTGGCGGACTTGGGCTTGTGTCAAGACGATTGGCGTCATTTGACGAACGAGCCAATCTCGATGAGGTTACCTTCGGGATCGGCAATATAGCAGGTCCGCTGTCCCCAAGGTTCCGTGGTCGGGGCTAAAACCGACCGGGCCCCCCGAAGGATAATCTCATCGTAAGTGCGGTCCACCGCGGCGTAGTTTTCGACGCTTAAGGCGATTTCGGCATGGCCGTGGATTCCCGAGGCGTAATGGAACGATTGACCGGCCATCTTTTCGAAATCGGTCCGCCGGTAAAGCAAAAACAAGGTCCCGTCCTTGACTAGATAGACATTGGACGTCTCCTCGTCTTCTTTAATGTCAAAACCGAGCACGTCACGGTAAAACTGGACCATGACGGCCATGTCTTTGACGAAAAGGCCGAATCCGTCTAGTCGCATAAGAGGAATTCCTTTCCTGTTTATTTCCAAATCGGGGTCAACTCATCCAATAGTTCAAGATAACGCTTCTTGACGGCGGCATACCGGTCCCGAAGGGCTTCGATGCCGACCGCCTGCATGGCCGATTCCAGCAATTTGACGTCTTCTTGACCATAGTCGTGACGGCCGTAGCGAATGCCGAAGTCGGCTTTCGCGGGCCGGTATTTGAGATTTAACAAAACGCCGAGATGACGCTGCACGAAACCGATGTATTGGGGGTAGACGTCGATGAAATGGCCGCGGGCCAAACCCTTTTCGATTTCAATCATCATCAAAAAATCGATTTGGGCAATCATGTTGAAGAGCTTCTTGCCCCGCGTGACGATGCTTTCTTGGCTTGACGGGGCCTGGCTGTAGACATGGATCCGGTCGAACCACACCACGGCTTGGCCGTGGCGGTCTTCTTCCATCAGTTTGTCGGGGTGGTTTCGCTTCATGACGGCGACGTCGAGATAGACAAACGGCGCGGCTTGATCGATCTGATAGAAGCACTGCGACATCCCGTGCCAGGCCGGCTCCGGGACCCGATGCTTCCGGATAATGCCGAATTTAGCCTGCAGAAACGCTTCCAAATCGGCAAAAAGCGGTTCGACCCGATCGTCTTCGACCACGATTTCCAAATCAAGGTCGGAATACTGGTCGAGGCGTCCGGTGGCCGCCGAGCCGCCTTCCCAAATGGCCAGGATGTCTGGGTTGGCTTCGGCCCATGCCTTCATGATGGTGACTAATTGATGTCGGGTGTACATGATCAAAACCTCGCTTATATCGTCAAGTTGACGTTCTTTTATTATCTAATGGATTCGACATCAAGACAATCGCATTCACGGCAAAAAATGGATGTTTACGTCCTAAGCGATATATCGATGACCCACGACCATTGCGGTCACTTAAAATATCAGGCACAACAGCTGGAAGGTAATCACGATCACGGCGATGGCAATCGGGTAGGTGGCCGCGTACGCCGTGGCCACGTCATCGGTTTCCGCCGTCTTGATCAAGGCCCCGAGGGCCGGGGTCGAAGTCATCCCGCCGCAGATGGAACCAAGCGAATTCAACATGCCGAGTTTGAGGACCTTGCGGGCTAAGAATAAGCCGACGATCATCGGAATCAGGGTCATGATGGCCCCATAGACGAAGAGCATGAACCCGTATTGGACCAAGACGTCGACGAATCCGGCGCCGGCTTTAAACCCGGCTCCGATCAGGAAAAGGGCTAGGCCCAATTCCCGAAGTGACTTCAAGGTTTCTTTATTCATGACGACGTTCACCCGGGCAATGGTCCCGAAATGGCCCAAGAGCAACCCGGCGATCAGCGGTCCCCCGGATGTGCCTAGCGAAAAGGTCACGCCATTACCGAATGGGATTTCGATCTTGCCAAGCAAAACCCCCAAGACGATGGCTAAGGCAAAGCCGAAGAAGCCTTGGGTGTCCACGTGAAGGATTTTCTTTTTCTTTTCAGTGGCGGGGGCCACTTCCGCCTTGGCGAATTGTTCGCGTTCCTTTTGAAGGTCGGTTTTGAAGAGGCGCGGCGCCAGTTGCACGAAGAGGACCACCCCGATGACGCCGAAGGGATAGGCAATCCCATATCCGATTGAAGCGACGGCGGTGCCGGTCACCTCATTGACGACGGCCAGTCCCGGCGTGGTCGTCAAGGCTCCGGCCAAGAGGCCCACGGCCAAATCGGAATCCATCTGGGTAATCAATATGATCCCGGCGCATGTCAACACGCCGATCAGCACGATGGCCAATCCTAAAATCAAATACGCGACGGCGTGGCCTTTGAAGTTCTTGAAGAACGTCGGTCCGGCGATGAAACCGACCGCGGTCACGAATAAGACAAGGCCCATCTCTTGGACAATCGACGGCATCGAAAAAGGGGTCACGCTATTGATGACCGCGTATTGATGGAAGAAATGCCCGAAGACCAGGGCGACCAATAAAACGGCGCCGGTGCCTAAACTCAAACCCTTGATGGAAATGCGTCCGAAGGCATAGCCGATCAGGGCGATTAAAAAGATGACGAGAATCGGGGCAGCCACTAAGAAATTATACATATTCGTTACCTACCGTTTATCTTGATGCCGCGCGCGGCTAACGTCGCGGCGACCGTTTCGCCAATGGTGTCTGGCGTCATCGCCAGGACGACGCCGGCTTCTTTCAAAGCGGCGATTTTACTCGCGGCCGTGCCTTGGCCCCCGGAGATGATCGCGCCGGCGTGGCCCATGCGTTTGCCAGGCGGGGCCGATTGTCCGCCGATGAAGGCGATGACCGGCTTTTTCATGTATTGGGCGATGTAGGCGGCCGCTTCTTCTTCGCCGCGACCACCGATCTCCCCGTTCATGACGACGGCGACGGTGTCCGGATCATTTTCAAACGCCTTTAAGGCGTCGACGATGCTCGTTCCCTTGATCGGATCGCCGCCGATGCCGATTACGGTCGATTGGCCGATGTTACGATCGGACAGTTGCTTGACGGCTTCATACGTCAAGGTTCCCGATCGAGAAATAACCCCGACGTGACCCTTCTTGTGGATGTAACCGGGCATGATCCCGATCTTGCATTCATCGGGCGTGATGATTCCCGGGCAATTGGGCCCGATCAACCGGGTCTTCTTGCCTTCTAGATAGCGCTTGATGCGCGCCATGTCCAACACCGGGATTCCCTCGGTGATGCAAATGACGGTTTCAAGGCCGGCATCGACCGCTTCCTTGATGGAATCGGCCGCGAAGCGCGGCGGGACGAAGATGACCGAGGCATTGGCCCCCGTGTGGGCGACCGCCTCGAGAACCGTATGATAAACCGGAACGCCAAGCACGTCTTGCCCGGCTTTGCCGGGGGTGACCCCAGCCACCACTTGGGTGCCGTATTCAAGCATTTTTTGGGTATGGAACGACCCTTGGTGCCCGGTAATGCCCTGGACGATCAGTTTGGTGTCTTTGTTGACGAAGATGCTCATGACGCGGTCCTCCGGGCGGCCTCGATGGCCTGCCGGGCTCCATCGGCCATGCTCGTGGCGGCGATGATCGGTAATCCCGATTGCTTGATGATGGCTCGACCCAGGTCGACGTTAGTCCCTTCCAAACGGGCGACGACCGGAATCTTAACCCCGATCTCTTTGGCCGCGGCGATGACCCCTTCGGCGATGATATCGCATTTCATGATGCCGCCGAAAATGTTGATGAAGATGACTTTGACATTGGGATTGGATAAGAGGATCTCGAAAGCGATTTTGACTTTTTCGGCGGTGGCGCTGCCCCCGACGTCAAGGAAATTGGCCGGTTGCCCGCCGAAATTCTTGATGATGTCCATGGTGGCCATGGCTAGCCCCGCCCCATTGACCAAACAGCCGATGTTCCCGTCCAAGGTCACATAGCTGAGGCCGTTTTGGCCGGCCTTGTATTCGTTGGGGTCTTCTTGGTCGACGTCTTGGAGGGCGATGATGTCGGGATGGCGGAATAGGGCGTTATCATCGAACGTCACTTTGGCGTCCAAGCATAGTAAATGCCCTTCGTTTGTCATGACAAGCGGGTTTATTTCTATCAAAGTGCAGTCTTTATCCAAGTACAAGCGCGTCATGCCTTGAAGGATCACGTCGAGTTCTTGAAGGTGATTTCCGGATAACCCCAAAGCCTTCGCGGCCTGGCGGCCGTCTTCGGTTTGGTAACCGGTCACGATTGAAACCGGGACTTGGGCAATCCGTTCGGGATGGTCTTGGGCCGTTTCTTCGATCTCGGTGCCCCCTTCTTTCGAGGCGATGATGACGAGTCCGGCCTTTTCGCTGTCGGTGGCCAGGCTCAGATAAAATTCCTTCAGGTAGCTGACGGCTTCGCTGACCAGGACTTTTTTGACACGTTTGCCTTCGGGCCCCGTCTGTTTGGTGACCAAGGTCATGCCAAGGATCGATTTGGCGTGCTGGTAGGCTTCTTCCGGCGTTTTGGCCAGTTTGACGCCCCCGGCTTTGCCTCGGCCGCCGGTATGGACTTGGGCCTTGATGACGCAGGGAGAAAATTCCCGGGCGGCTTCTATAGCCACTTCCGGCGTTATGGCGACGAGGCCCCGAGGAACCGGGAGGCCGTAGGCTTTTAAAAGTTCCTGGGCTTGATATTCATGGATTTTCATCCGTGATGGTCCTTTTTCCAAGCCTGGGCTAGGCAGAGGCCGGCTTCCAGGGCTTTGAGGTTCAAGGCTTCGGTGCCTTTGGGGATGTGTTTTAAGACGGCTTGCTGAATCGTTTTTCCGTCGGCGATGCCGAGTAATGCATTGATAACCCCGACGGCGACGATGTTGGCGGTTTGGATCTTGCCGACTTCGTTTTGGGCCGTATCTATAATCGGGAGGACGACCAGTCGGTCGGCCGCCAAGTCTTTGGGAATGGTCAAACTCGAATCGATCAAGACCAGAGGATGGTTGGCCGGCAGATGGGCGTATTGCTCGATGGCTTTCTGGGTCAGCATCATCAAGAACGTCGGTTTCTGGACTTTGGTGAACCCGATCGGGCGATCGGATATCAGCGTTTCGGCCTTGCACAAACTCCCGCGGGCTTCGGGCCCGTAGGCCTGGCTTTGGGCCGTGTAGCGACCCGATTGAACGGCCGCTTCGGCTAAAATCACCGTGGCTAAAATGATGCCCTGTCCGCCGCTTCCGACCAGGCGGATCTCATGGTTATTCATGGGAGTCTTTCTCCTCGTAGTGGCTGCGGATCAATTCATCATAAGCAAAGGTGAATTCCTTGTATTCGGTTTTATGGATCAAACCCAAAACCAACTTGCCCTCGAGTTCTTCGGGCGTCATCTTGGCGGCTTTTTCAACCGTGACCATGTTGTCGCGCTGCCACTGCAGCATCTCGACGGCGTCGCCGGCCTTGTTCTTGCGGCCGTAGTAGGTCGGGCAGGTGCTGACCACGTCGATGATCGAGAAGCCCTTGTGGCGGATCCCTTCTTGAATCAGGCTGATGGTTTGCGGCACGTGATAGGCGCTCCCGCGGGCGGCGTAAGAGGCACCAGCCCCATAAGCCAAACTGGCAATGTCAAAAGACCGTTCCAGGCTTCCATAGGGGGCAGTCGTCCCGTATTTGCCTTTGGGCGTGGTCGGGGAAGCTTGGCCACCGGTCATCCCGTACGTGTCGTTATTCATGACGACGACCGTCATCCCGACGTTGCGCCGGGCGGCGTGGATCAAGTGGTTGCCGCCGATGGCGGCGATGTCGCCGTCGCCGGCCACGACGATGACCGTCAAGCGCGGGTTGGCGAGTTTGATGCCAGTCGCAAAGGCGATGGCGCGCCCGTGGGTCGTGTGGATGGTGTTGAAGTCCATGTAGCCGGCCGAACGGGCGGCGCAGCCGATGCCGGACACGATGATGACGTCGTTGCGGCTTAACCCCAGGTTTTCGATCGCCTGGACGATGTCGCGCATGATGATGCCGTTGCCGCAGCCGGGACACCAGATTTGGGGAAGGTGCTCCGGACGGAGGTATTTATTAATCAAATCGGAGATGTGGGTCTTTTTGCTTTTGACGTCGGCGCGGGTGACCATACTTAATTGCCCTCCAATTTCTTGACGATTTCTTCGGGTGTGATCACGGTGCCGTTATACTTGCCGAGAAAGTCGACGGGGCACTGATTTTTGACGACCCGTTCGACTTCGAGGACCATTTGGCCGTAGTTATGTTCGACGACCAGCAAACGTTTGATTTTCTTGGCGACTTGACGCAATTCCCTTTCAGGGAACGGCCATAAAGTGATGGCCCGGAAGATGCCGACCTTCAAGCCGTGGGAACGGGCTTCTTCCATGGCCGATAAGGCGGCGCGCATGGTCCCGCCGTAACAGAAGATAACCGTTTCGGCGTCTTCTAGGTTGATGGTTTCGCATGCGACGATGTCTTTGTAGTTTTCGGATACTTTGCGCATCAAGCGACTGATGAGCTTTTCGGCTTCTTCCGGTGAATTGGTCGGGAAGCCGGATTCGTCGTGAATCAAGCCGGTGATATTGTAACGTTGCCCGTGGCCGAACGGGGCCATGGCCGGCACCAGTTGGCCGGGATCGAGTTTATACGGCAGCCGCTTGGGATCGGGATGGAGCACGGTCGGCCGATCGATGATTTTGATCTTTTTGGGATCGGGCAAGGTGACCCCTTCCCGCAGATGGCCGATGATCTCGTCCATCATGAACAGGACCGGGGTCCGGTATTTTTCCGAGAGGTTGAAGGCGCGGATGATCAGCTCGTAGGTCTCTTTGACCGAGGAAGGCGATAAGGCGATGACCGGATGGTCGCCGTGAGTGCCCCAACGGGCCATCATCACGTCGCCCTGCGAGGGCGAAGTCGGCATGCCGGTCGAAGGGCCCATCCGCTGGACGTCGACGACGACCAGGGGGATTTCCGCCAAGGCGGCATAACCGAGGTTTTCTTGTTTGAGGGAAAAGCCGGGACCGCTCGTGGCCGTCATTGATTTGACGCCGGCGACCGAACCGCCGATGGCACAGGCGATCGAGGCGATCTCGTCTTCCATTTGGATGAATTTGCCGCCTTCTTGGGGCAGGCGGATCGAACATAGTTCGGCGATTTCCGTCGACGGGGTAATCGGATAACCGGCGTACAGGCGCATGCCGGCGGCGATGGCGCCTTCGGTGCAGGCTTCGTTGCCCTGCATCAGCACTACTTTACCCATTGGCCGCCCTCCTCGTCGTTCTCGTCGATATAAATGCAATAATCGGGGCAGCGCAGTTCGCAGATGCCGCATAAGATGCATTCGTTCGGTTGTTTCAATTGGGCTTTGCCGTCGACCATCTCGAGGGCGTCCTTGGGGCAGAAGGCGACGCAGATGCCGCAGCCTTTGCACCAGGATTGGTTGATCTTCAACTCTTTTTTGAGGGCCATTTACTCGCTCCTATCACGATGAGTGATGACTGTTTCGATAAAAACTTAGCGCATGAACAAAGAAGATGTGGCTAACTATCGTTAGGCCTAGTTATATCGCCAATCTCCTTTTGCGCAAAAAAATCCATGGACTTGTTCTTTATAATTTTACTATGAATTATTTTATTTTAAAGGCAAATAGTATAAATGGCCTCGCCTCCGGATCTGGTTGCTATGGGAAAATGTAGACGCCAAATGAAGGCTGCCATGAATAAAAGAAAAATACCCATGGGATGCCGGGAGTGTTTATCCCTAAACCCTATTTGTTCTTAAACCGCGTGACGGATGATGTATGCATTGGTTCCCAAGCCCAGAGCCCAACTGCCGGGAGCATCCGAGGAATGGTACAAGACGCCGATGATATCGAAGGACTCGCCGGAAGTGGCCAATGCGTCGATGATGGCATTAATGGAAGTGCGGCCTGTGCTTGGGGTAGCTGATTCATAATACGGCGAGAAGAAAGAAAAGCCTTTGACGGTCTCCCCATCCATCGTAATGACGAAGCGGTTGGCGCTGGGGACGCCGACCGGGCCGACCGTGACGTTTTCTAGGCGGACCAATTGGCCGCTTAGCTCGGTATCGGTGCTTAATCGATCGGTTAGGGTTTCGCCTTGATTGATCAAGTAGGGTTCAACCGGTTCGGGGGCCACTTCGTCATAGTGGATGATGGTCGCCAAGTTCAATTGCGGGGCATTGTTATAAATCTTGAAAGTGCCGGTGACGTCAATGCGGCTGCCGACCGGCAATTCGTTTTGATAAACGGCCGGGCTTTCATAAATATTCAAGGCTTTTTTGCTGGAGGGATCTTCGATGAATATCGCGCCGCCATTCGTGCCGACGACAACGCCGCGAGTCGTGAATACGTTGTCGGTAACGCCATAATCGATGATGTCGGCAATGGATGTATACCCGACCGGCAATTCCAGTTGGGTAATCATGATGGCGCCATTGATCGTCTCATCGACCGAGGCGATCCACGCAAATGCGATCTGATATGCCCCGGATGCGGTAATGGTAATCGCCTCATCGGATAAGTCAAGCCATGCGGGTGATGTTCCCTCAAGATGAACTTGAGCGGAACCGCGGGCATAGGTGAGAAGCATATCCTCCGATGAAGCAATCTTGAATTGGACGCCGGCCTCTAGATCAAAACTGCCGATATATTCGTTAGGTGTCTGGCTATCTTCGACAAGCTCAAAGTTTTGGTCGCCCAGCTCCCAGTCGTTCATGGTGCCGGTTAGATACCAAGAGCCCGGGTTGGTTTCATAGTGGACGACATCGATGGGATCGCCGTTGCGGATGATGGTCAAAACCCGAGGGTTGACCCCGGTATTCAGTTCAATATCGTAGTTACCGTCGGTCAAGACTTTGAAATTTCTGGGCTCGGAGTCGGCTCCCGGTCCCATGAAACCATCCGGATCCACGACATCGATCAAGCTGTCGAAACCGATTTGTCCGGTCCACACCCCATTGACGGTAATCACCCATTCCTCGTCGACGAACAAATCCAAACCTTCGTAAACGAATACATTCTGGTCGGGGTCTTTTTTCTAGGACATAGGCGGCGTTAGTTTCCCAACCAGGCTCATAAAAGCTTCCCGTGATCCTGTAGACATTCGTATCGGGAATCGAAGGATCTTTTTCCCAATGCGCGTAAATGGTAAAACTCCCGGCCGTCATCGCATAGGGAAAGGCAAATGTGGCCCCTCCGGCATAAAACCAACCCAAAAAGAGGTAATCGGTCTTGGTCGGGTCTTCGGGTCGCTCGATGGTTGTCCCAAAGTCAACCGTGATCGGGGCGATGGATGTCCCGCCCATGCTGTTGAAAGTCAAGGTATATTGGTTGATGCGCCATTTTGCGTAAAGGGTCACGTCATGATCCGGCATGGTGGATAGCAACATTAACTCGCTCAAGTTTTCGTCAAGGCACCAACCCGAAAAGGCGTGTCCGGTTTTGGTCGGTGTCGGTAGATCGATGGCGCTTCCGTAGTCAATCGTCCTTGAAGGAATTGCCAGTGCGCCGTTAGTAATAAATGACAAGGTATATTGATTGATGGTCCAAGCCGCATATAGGGTTAAATCATATTGGACCCGATCTTGGAAAAAATTCCATTTATGGTCGAGGGTAACCCCTTGATTGATCGACGTATACCATCCTTCGAGCGTATGCCCGGTTTTGCTTACGGCGGGAATGGCCAATAAACCGTTTTCAATGATGGTTTGTTCGCTCACGTCGGTCCCGCCGCGGCTATCGAATAAAACCCGGAAGGATTGGATCGAACTACTGACATCGCTGCTGGAACTACTGCTGGTGTCGCTATGATCGCTGCTACTATCCAGCGGCAAAGAACTCTCGCAACTGGCCAAAAGCAATAGTAGCGTTGATATGATAACAATTCTCTTTTTCATGTTCTCGTCCTTTAATCAACCACGATGATTGAGGGTGAATCGAAAAACTATAAGCCTATATTACACGATTGAAAACCGGAATTATCAAATTTACCCTGACGACTTTAATGATTTTTCACCCTATTTCCTTTGACTCGCTCATATGGCGAGCATTTTGATGATGGGTCGGTCCGTTTCATTGTGATGGAAACATGATTCAAGCCGGCCAGCCTATGCTAGAATATTGACGACCTGACTCCAATGAGGCAACCTTGTGAGAATCAAAAATCATCCAATATTATCTTTTCCTGAAAAAAAGGAAATCCCTTTTTATTATGAAGGGCAACTGATGATGGGCAAGGAAGGCGACATGATCGCTTTTGCCCTGCACGATAACGGCATCCGCGTCCTCAGCCACAGCGGCAAACTGAACCGATCCCGCGGCTTCTACTGCGGCATCGGCAACTGCGCCTCCTGCCAGATGCGGGTCGATGGGGTCGATAACGTCCGCACCTGCATCACCCCTTTGAAAGCCAACATGCGCGTCGAGATCCAAAAAGGCAAGGGCGTCATCAAATGATCTATAAAGACGTTATCATCGTCGGGGGCGGCCCGGCCGGACTATGCGCCGCCAAAATGCTGGCCGACCAACAGGTGTCCGTTTTATTGATTGACCGCAACCCCAACTTAGGCGGCCAACTGGTCAAGCAAACCCATAAGTTCTTCGGTTCCGAAAAGCAATACGCCCGGAACCGCGGTTTTGAAATCGCCGAAATATTGATAAAAGAAATCAGCGGCAAACCCAATATCGAATTGCTGTTGGGGGCTACCGTCGTGGGACTATACAAAGACTTGGTTCTCTCGGTCGCCAAAGACGAAAAGTACCGCAAATACGAGGCCAAATCGATTATCGTCGCCACCGGCGCTTCCGAAAAATCGCTGGCGTTTGAAAATAACGATTTACCCGGCATCTATGGCGCGGGTGCCATCCAAACCTTGATGAACCTCTACGGCATCGTGCCCGAAGACGAGGTGGTCATGGTCGGTAGCGGCAATATCGGACTGATCGTCTCCTATCAACTGATGCAAGCCGGGGTCAAGGTCAAAGCCATCGTTGAGGCGGCCTCCGCCATCGGCGGCTACAAGGTTCACGCCTCGAAACTGAAACGCCTGGGCGTCCCCTTCTATATGCAGCATACCGTCAAGCGGGCCATCGGGACCGATCGTCTGGAAGCGGTCGAACTGGTGCAGCTTGACGAACGATTCACCGAAGTGCCAAATACCACTTTCACGATGCCGACCAAGGCCCTCTGCGTCGCCGTAGGGTTATCGCCCTTATCGCAGCTGCTAGGCATGATCGACGTCGAGATGAAATACGTCAAGGAGTTGGGGGGATTGGTGCCGGTCCTCAATGCGTTGAACCAAACCTCGAACCCGAACGTGTTCGCCTGCGGCGACGTCGGCGGGATCGAAGAAGCCTCTTCGGCCATGATGGAAGGCTACATCGCCGGGCTGGGCGCTATGAACCAACTAGGCCATCCTCATCCCCACCACGATGAATGGATCAGCATGTACCACCATGAACTAGAACTTTTAAGAAATTCCAGTTATGGCGAAAAGACATTAGCCGGGCTTAAGAAGCTCCATGGAGGTCCCTATGCTCGCTAAGACCGGTATCCCGACTCCGGAAATGATCGATAAGAAATTCCCGAGCGAGGAAGCGCTTAAAAAGCCAAAAGCCATTTTGGAATGCTACGAATGCATCCCCTGCAACCCCTGCGCCACCAGTTGTCCCTTCGGGGCCATCGTCATTGATGATGGTTTAGTATCGATGCCGCGTTTAATTCTCGACAAATGCACCGGCTGCGGCCAGTGCGTAATCGCCTGCCCGGGTCTGGCCATCACCGTAGCCCAAATCATTGATGACAAAGTCTTGTTTAAAATTCCTTACGAATTCAAACCCTATCCCCAGAAAGGCGAAGTTTGGCACGGTCTCAACCGCCATGGTGACATCATATGCGTTGCCGAAGTCAAAAACGTCTTGGTCAACAAACTGAAAACGGCCTTAGTCACCGTGGTGATCGACAAAAAATACCTGCGTGACTTTGCGACCATCAAACCCCATGATCGATAAAAGCAACATCATCATCTGCCGCTGCGAAGATGTCACCTTGCAGCAAATCGACGACGCAATCGACCAAGGCTACCATACCTATGAGGACTTAAAGCGCCTATTAAGAATCGGCATGGGTCCGTGCCAAGGCAACACCTGCGGCCATCTGATCCAGATGCATTTGGCCCAACGCTTGGGCCAATCGATCGAAACGATCAAAACCCATCGTCCCCGGCCGATGCTTCTCGGCGTCAAAATCAAAGAAATCGTCGACGGTACCGACAAATGAAGAAAAACGTCTTGATCATCGGCGCCGGCATCAGCGGCGTCAGCATTGCTTATAACTTGGCTCTCAAAGGTGTCAAGGATATCCACGTCGTCGACAAAAGCCACTTCTGCGCCGGGGCGACCGGCCGCTGCGGCGCCGGGGTCCGGTCCCAATGGGCCACACCGTTGAACTGTCTCTTGGCCAAGAAGAGCATCGACTTTTTCGAACATGCCCAAACGATCCTCGACTATCATGACGACATCGAATTCAAACAAGAAGGCTATCTGATCTTGGCCACGACCGACAAAGAGGCCCAGGATTTCCAGGCTAACGTCAAACTCCAAAATAGCATGGGTATACCTTCTAAATACCTCAGCGTCGACGAGGCGCTGAAGATCGTTCCTTACTTAAACCGCGACGCCTTCGTGGCGGCCACCTTCTGCGGCATCGACGGCCATCTGAACCCCTTCAAGATGACCGATGCCTACCTTCAAGCGGCCCGCCGCCTGGGGGTAACCTTCAGTTTCTTTGAAGAAGTCCGCGACATCATGGTCAAGGACCATCAAGTCGTCGGCGTCAAAACCGACAAAGAAACTTACGAGACGCATATCGTCGTCAACGCCGCCGGTGGCTATAGCCACGAAATCGGCCGCATGGCCGGCATCGACATCCCGGTCTATTCCGAAAACCATCAAATATTGGCGACCGAACCGATCGAAAAGATCCAAGGGCCGATGGTGATGTCCTTCACCAAGAACATCTATTGCCAACAAGTGCCCCACGGTTCCTTTATAATGGGAAGGGGCGATCCTAGCGTCGCCCACGGCCACGAGGTCGATTCTTCGTGGCGGTTCCTCGACGACATGGCGAAGACGGTCACCCACATCATGCCGTTATTGGGCAACTTAAGAGTGGTCCGTCAATGGGGCGGTTCCTACAACATGTCGCCCGACCGCCAGCCGATCATCGGAGGTACCGACGAACTGGAAGGCTTCTACATGGCGTGCGGCTTCTCGGGCCACGGCTTCATGCTGGCGCCGATGACCGGACTGCTCCTCGCGGAGATCATCTTGAAACAGCCGACCACCGTCGATACGACGACTTTGGATCTACGGCGCTTCCACCATCAACAAGCGATTGACGTCGAAAAGTCAGTCGTCTAGTAAACAAAGGAGAACAATACCATGGCCATCTACCCTTACCAAACCGAACCGTTAGTCGATTTTTCGAAACCGGAAAACATCCTCGCCTACCAACAAGGATTGAAAACGGTCGAAGCTTACCTTGGCAAGCACTATGACATCATCATCGGGGGCAAGCGCATCAAAACCTCGCGCGCTTATACCTCGGTCAACCCGGCCAACTTCAAAGAAGTAGTCGGCACCATCGGTCAAGCCGGGATGGACGAAATCAAGTTGGCCCTCGACGTCGCCCTTGAAAGGTTCCAAACCTGGAAACATTCCGACCCGAAGATGCGGGCCGACATCTTATTCAAAGCCGCGGCCATCTTAAGGCGCCGCAAATTCGAATTCTCGGCCTTGATGACCAAAGAAGCCGGCAAGCCCTACGCCGAGGCTGATGCCGATACGGCCGAAGCCATCGACTTCCTTGAATACTACGGCCGTCAGATCCTCGAACTCAACGACATCGACCATAAGGTCTTGTCGCGCAAGAACATCGAACGGAACGAATACCGCTATATCCCGTTGGGGGTCGGGGCCATCATCACCCCATGGAATTTCCCGATGGCGATTCTCACCGGGATGACAAGCGCCGCCATCGTGTCCGGCAATACCGTGTTATTGAAACCGGCCATGACCACCCAGGTCATCGCCTACAAATTCGTCGAAGTGCTCGAAGAGGCCGGGCTCCCAGCCGGGGTCGTCAACTTCGTGCCCGGCAAAGGCTCGGAAGTCGGCGAATTCATGGTCACCCACCCCAAGACCCGCTTCATCTCCTTCACCGGATCGAAGGAAGTCGGCATTTCCATTTATGAAAAAGCGGCCGTGGTCCATCCGGGGCAACTCTGGCTCAAACGGGTCATCGCCGAGATGGGCGGCAAAGACGCCATCGTCGTCGACGCCGAGGCCAATCTTGACCTGGCTGCCGATTCGATCGTGAAATCGGCCTTTGGCTTCTCGGGGCAAAAATGCAGCGCCTGCTCCCGGGCCATCATCCATGAAGCGGTCTATGACCAAGTGGTCGACAAAGTCGTCAAGCTGACCAAAACCTTGAAAGTCGGCGATCCGGCCAACCCCGATACCTACATGGGCCCCGTCAATGACGAAAAAGCCTTTGACAAGATTTTTGAATACATCGAACTCGGCAAGAAGGAAGGCGTCCTCGTGGCCGGCGGCCACCGGGATGGTTCGAAAGGTTATTTCATCGAACCGACCGTCATTAAAGATCTCGACCCGAAAGCCCGGCTTATGCAGGAAGAAGTATTCGGCCCGGTCCTGGCCATCGCCAAAGCCAAAAGCTTTGAACATGCCCTTGAAATCGCTAACGACACCGAGTTTGGATTGACCGGGGCGGTCATCTCCAATAACCGCGAGCATTTGGAACTAGCCCGCAGGGACTTCCATGTCGGGAACTTGTATTTGAACCGGAAATGCACCGGGGCCATCGTCGGCTATCAGCCTTTCGGCGGCTTCAACATGTCGGGCACCGACTCCAAGGCCGGCGGTCCCGATTATCTCGTCTTGCACATGCAGGGCAAATCGATTTCTGAAGCGCTTTGACCATCGATTGATCGTCAACTGACCCAAATAAACGCGATGAGACCGACATCTCGTCGCGTTTTTGTTTTGCGGGGGAACCGAGGTTTTGGTCTTTGCTTGATGCATTGAACGCTATCCGCTTTTGGTATCGCCGCCGCGGGGCCATCAAATAAGTGATATAATGTACAAAATCTATAATTATCAATATTGGTTGTTGGAATCTTCCTCGCTGAATTAGATGATTTAAGAGGGAGTTTTTTTAATGAGATTCAAAGACCTAGGCATCATCGACCCGATTCTGAAAGCGATTGAGCAAGAAGGATACGCCGAACCAACCGACATCCAAATCCAAGCGCTTCCCATTTTGATGGCGGGACGCGACCTCTTGGGGAGCGCCCAGACCGGGACCGGCAAGACGGCGGCGTTCGCCATCCCGGTGTTGCAGCACATCCTTGAGAGCAAAAAGAACAATCAGCTGTCCCATATCCGGGCGCTCGTCCTGGCCCCGACCCGCGAGCTGGCCGCCCAAATCAACGAATCGTTTAAAACGTACGGAAGGTACGTGGGATTGAGGACGACCGTCGTTTTCGGCGGGGTGTCCAAATCGCCCCAAATCCAAAACTTGAAATCCCGCTGCGACATCCTCGTGGCCACGCCGGGCCGATTGCTCGACTTGATGGAAATGGGCATGGTCGCCATCGATCAAATCGAGATATTCGTCCTTGACGAAGCCGATCAAATGCTCGACATGGGCTTCTTGCGCGACATCAAACGGATCGTCGCCAAGATCCCATCCAAACGGCAAACGATGATGTTCTCGGCCACGATGCCGCCGGAAATCGAAGCCTTGGCTGGGTCGCTTTTCATCAATCCGGTCCGCTTGGCCATCACCCCGGTCGAACAGCCGCTGGATACGATCAAGCAGTCGGTCTATTTCGTCGGCAAAAAACAAAAAGCCGATCTTCTCTTGGACTTGTGGGTCAGCCAAAAAATCAAATCCCTATTGGTGTTCACACGGACCAAGCACGGGGCCAATAAACTGACCAAGCAGCTTCAAGAAGCCAATTTGGGCGTCGGGGTCATCCATGGCAACAAATCGCAGCCAGCCCGGATCCAAGCCCTCAACAATTTCAAAAACAAGAAACTCCAAATCCTGGTGGCCACCGACATCGCCTCGCGGGGATTGGACATCCATGAAATATCGCACGTGATCAATTATGACCTTCCGGAGATGCCTGAAGTCTATCTCCATCGGATGGGACGGACGGGGCGGGCCGGTTTCTCGGGCACCCTGATCACGCTTTGCTCCCAGGAGGAACTACCACTTCTCCGTGACATCGAACGGCACATCGGCATGAAAATACCGGTCGTGGCCGACCATCCCTTCCGCGATTCTTATCGGATCGTATCCGAGGATCCGGTGCTCCGCCCCGAACGAGGGCAGAGCCATGATCGACGGCCAAACCAAAATGCACAGCGTGGCCCGGCGGCCAGTTCAAAACCATCCACCCATACTTCATACAAAAAACGTTACTATTGATGATAAGGCGTTCCTTCGCGGGAACGCCTTTTTCATGATGATGGAATCGATTAGTCGATGGTTTGATTCAATGATTCGAGGAACCGCTTGGGGGCGTATGCTTTTAAAACGATATAAGCTCTTAACGTGTTGAAACGGCCGTATCGTTCCGGTTCAAGCGGGAAATGGATCCTTCCCGATATGGTGGTTCCTTTGGTGAGGCGACCGTTCTTCAGGTGGCTCATCAAGATATCCAAAGCCGGTTGCATGTCGGGGTGATAAGGATAATTTTTACGGGCCAAGAATTCGAGGACGCGTAGATAATCGTATTTCCATCGAACTGGGAAGTGATGGGTGACGAAATGGGGGCTAATCGGTTCCTTGGTTCCTTTCTTGAAAACGAGCTGACGGGCTAGAAGCGTGGCGATGGCTTCTTCTATCGCCCGCTTGACCTCGTCAACCCGGTAGGCATATCCGTTCTTGACGTATTCTTCCAATCCTTCAAGGACGTTGATGGTGGTATGGACCGAGGATATCCTGGGGGCGGGAACATGCTTCCACATGCAGTTCCAAGCGCCGTCGCTCATCCGGCGTTTCAAGGCATAATCAATCAACGCATCCATTCGTGGGTCTTGGATCTTCCCATATGAAAGCAGGTTGATGAACATCCCGGTCATGCAGAGGTCCATATTGTCGATGCCGAACTTCTGAATGAAACCTTTAAAGAAATGATCCCAGTAATTGATGATGCTTTCTTGATAGACGGGATGGTTTGGATCGATCTCCATGTACTTCAAATCCAAGAGGGTGTAGTTGGTAGAAACCCACTTAGGGCCATAGAAACCATTGCCCCATTTCTTGGTGGCGGGATCATATAACTTCAGATATCGTTCAATGAAGCCTTTGTCGCTATAAGGGACTGTTTCACCTACTAAGTATTTTCTCGTTAACCGGGTCACGACCGG